>NZ_QUMG01000007.1:0-170009 GCF_003482095.1 Blautia sp. OF09-25XD | reverse complement strand
GGCTCACAAAGTTCTCCAATAAAAATTGCCTTGCAAGAGCGATGTTTTCCTCAAGGGAAAATTCATTCTGCAAGGCAATGTCAAAGCTGTATGCAAGCTGGGCGTTCTTACCACGCTCGGCTTTTTCCACGGCGTTCCATAGGGTCTGGCGGTCTGCGTATTCGGGCGGTGCATGGGACGGCAGGAGAATATCGGAGCAGATCACGCCGCCCTTGCGGGTGTAGTCGCTGTATTCGCCGTAATACTCGCTATACAATCGCTCCCCGGCACGGTAGGCGGCAGAAGCAATAGCGGACTGTCCTGCGCTTCGCTTAGTCTGCGTGACGCTCAGATGAAATAGTGCCATCGGCTTTCAACTCCTTTTCTCTGTTCGCTTGGTTGGTGTGAGTAATCGCCATGTGACGGACGGCTCGCTGGACTTCGGACAGAGAAAAGATGTGTTCCATCAGCTCTGTCATTTCGGTGCGTGTGAGATCTTTGACCTCCGGGGCAAGGCTCTCAACCGTGCCGCCCAGATTGCAAAGACGATGGGTGCGTTTCTGCCTTTCGCCTTTCTCCAGATACTTCTTTCTGTTCTCAAGACGGTTGAGCTTGTGCTGTTCCTGTGCAAGCTGCGTCTCAGCTCGTTCTTTTTCAGCTCGGAGATGTTCAAGGGTTTTCGGTTTTGTCATTGTGATTGACCTCCTTTTTTGATTTTGGGGATAAAAAAAGGCCGTCAACTTTTCGCATAGTGCGACCAGTCAACGGTCTGATTTTCGGTATTTGTTTTTCCAAACTTGCTGGCGGCGAACAGCATTTCATGCTGTTTGCGGACGGCAAGTCCACAAGGGATAGACGCACAAGCGTCGCAAGGGAGTGTAGTTCCCTTGACGGAACAAAGTGACGAAACATTCTCGGTCATGCAGTTTCTTTCTGCTGACCGGGAATGAAGCTCCGCAGGACGCACTACTCTCGACAGAGAGTATAGAAGTGCGCCCTTTAGTTCCTAAAGGGATTTTGCTTCGCTGTTTATTGCACGCTCTCATTTTTCAAATGAAACATAAATTGTTAAATTATCAGGTATATAGCTGGTACTTAAACCTTTTTCTCCATTTGATAGGAGTGTCCCGACAGAAACATAGTTTTCTCCTTTGATTTTCTCTGACACATTCTCAACTACTGAAAAGCCCTCTTGTATCAAAAGTTCCATGTAGTTATCATAGTCATTTTCGTCTATACCTGCAATACTGATACTGAAATTTCCGTGTTCTGTATCAAGCATAGCCCATGCAACTGTGCCAGTTGGAACGGGAAGTCCCTCAGTATATTCATTGACTGGCCATTCTCCCTCATCAAGCCTAATAATACCTTCAGATTGCGAATTGCTTGCGTCTCCTGTGTCTTTGGGTGGTGTTTTTGGGGCGGAGCAAGCAGTCAATGACAATATAAGCAAAATTGCAATTCCCGGAATAAATCTTTTCATAGTTACCTCCTATTGTTGTGGACAGCTCTGATAATCTGAATTGTGGCAAATACAAAAGCGATTATGCCAACCAATAAAATAATTTGAGAAGCATCAAAAATAAAATCACCATTAACCTGAATGTTTGTCATTGCGTCTGCTTGCCCGATTGCTCCTTCCGGCACTTTACCAGACTTTGCAGTAGCATAAATTAAAAAAGCAACAATAGCTACCACAAGGGAAATGACACTTGAAATGATCCATTTCCGTTTCTTTGGGACGGAATTATCAATTCCAAACTGTTCTGCTGTGCTGTTAGCAAATTCTTGCGGCGTTCCAAGCCTTTCGATTACCTGTTGTTCAGTTTCTCCATGCTCCACGGCAGAATTAAATATTTCATTCAAGTCACGCACAACCTCGGTTTTGGCTTTGCGTGATAAATTTAATTCCTTTTCAACCTGCCTTATGTATTGCTCCTTCATTCTGAGACCTCCGTTTGTTGATAGGTGGCGATAAAGCTATTTACACAATCCGTATAGCTGGACCAAAACGTAATCAATTCCTGTAAAACTTCCTTTCCTTTAAGAGTAAGGGAGTAATATTTTTTTTGATCCGCCATTAGCAGCCGCTGGTGCTAAACGACATTGAATTAGTTCCGCTTCTTGTAAGCGATACAGAATAGGGTAAATCGTTCCCTCTTTTGCATATCCTAAGACAGATGCACTGCTATTTAACTCTGTGATTATTTCATAGCCATAGGTCTCTTTGCGCCCGATTAAGGATAATAGTATCATTTCAAGAGAGCCTTTTTTGAATTGTTGCACATATTTGTTATCCATAATCTTCACCACACTTTAGTTCTGCTGATTAGCGTTGCTAAGTAGCGGAACTAATTATACTCATACTCGGTGCCTTAGTCAATAGACTCCTTGAAAAAGTTACAGTTTGTTCAAGCGTTTGAGCGCCCGAACATTTTTCGTCCGGGCGCTCTCAGTATCAGTCATAAATCAGCTCAAACTTCACAATCTCCTCTGCCTGTGCCTTGCAAGCGTTCATCTGCCGCACCCATTCCATTTGGTTTTCAGCTTTCAGTTGCTCTGTCACGCCGTACTGCTTTGCCAGCTCTGGCACGATCAGCTCCATGCGGCTTCGTGCCGCTTCGTCAATCTCGGCGCAATGCTCAAAGAGCTTGTCGGATAGCGCCAGCTCATTGAACAGTATCGGGCGGTGCATTTCCAGATACGCCTTGCGAAGTCTGCCGTAGTGTCCGAGGGGCTTGGTCTTGCGGATAATGATGTTCGGGATAAGATAATCACCGTTCTGTGTGTAAGTGATATTCATGCTGTTTGTACTCCTTTCATCGGCTCTCTCTGCGGTAAACTGCTGACGGGAACGAACACTCCCTTTGCAATATCCTCCGCACGAATGGCGGCTTTCTTGGCTTCGATTTCCGTCTTTTTCCTCTCCTTGATTTTGTCCTCGTATCGCTTCTGTGCTCCGCTGGCTTTCCGTTTCAAGTAGTTCTGATGAAGCCTGTCCTTGCGTTCCTCACGTTTGCGGATTTCCTCTAATTCCTCCGGGGTCAGCTCCACTTCTCCAAACGCCGGGGGAACAAATCGCCCGACAAAATTGAAGTAAATCTCGACCTCCTGTGTGGTCTGTATACTGCCCTTGCGGTCACGCTCATGCACAAGGATTTTCTCGATAAACTCGTTGAGCATGGCAATGGTCAGCTTGTCGAAGTTCTCATATTTGTCAATCAGAGCGATAAAACGATCAGCGTCCTTTTCGTGCTTCTCATAGCTCTTGACAGCCTTTTCCAGAACAGAGATTTCAGCGGTAAGCTCGGACTGTTCCTTTTCGTATTGAGCGTCCAGAGTGGCGTATCTGCTGTCGGACAGCTTGCCTAAAATGTTGTCCTCATAGATTTTGCAGAGCAGGACTTCCAGCTCGGAAACTCTCTGCTTTGCGGTGGCAAGGCGTGTCCGCTGTTTCCTGACCTCTGTGGTCTGCTGGCTGGACTGCGCTTCCTGCACCACACGGACAAACTCGGCTCGGTCATGCTTGGCATACTCGGCAATAGCTTTGAGCATTTCGGAAACAAGGGACAGTACCACATCTTCATTGATACGGTGCTGTGTCGTGCAGAGCTTTCCAACTGGGACTTTGCTGTATTGGGAACAGGTATATTGAGAAATACGCTTGCCGTTGTTGGTACGGTGGACATACATCTTGCCGCCGCAATCGGCGCAATAGAGCAAACCCGTGAGGGGAGCTGCTTCGCCCCAGCCGTCCGGGTAGCGTCTGACATTCCCACGGATTTTCTGCACAAGGTCAAAGGTCTGCTGGTCAATGATAGGCTCATGGGTATTCTCGAAAATTGTCCATTCGTCCTCCGGGACATAATGGCTTTTCTTGTCCTTGAAGTGCTTTCGGGTCTTGAAATTGATGGTGTGTCCCAGATATTCACGCTTTTCAAGAATGTTGCAGATGGTGGAAGAACCCCAGCCGTACACATCTTTGAAAGTCTTGTTTTTGTTCACGCCCTCGCCGTGCTGGGCAAGGTAAGCGGACGGAATGAGGACTTTTTCTTCTTTCAGCTTGCTGGCGATCTGATACGGACCGTAGCCCTCAATCGTCATGGCAAAGATGCGCTTGACCACCTCTGCGGCTTCGGGGTCAACCAACCATTGGTCTCTGGCTTCGTTCCAAAGATAGCCGTAAATGACCGTGCCTGTGAGATGCTTGCCGGACTTGCCTTTGGATTGAAAAGTGGAACGGATTTTACGGCTGGTGTCTCTGGCGTAGTATTCGTTCATAATGTTGCGGAAAGGGGTAAAATCATCGTCACCTCTGGCACTGTCCACACCGTCATTGATGGCGATAAGGCGAACGCCACGCTGACGCAGGATTTCCATAATCTGACCGACTTTCAGATAGTCACGACCCATGCGGCTCATGTCCTTGATACACAGATACTCCACATTTCCGGCTTCAACCTCTTTCATCATTGCCAGAAATCCGGGACGGTCAAAGCAAGTGCCGCTAATGCCATCGTCCGTGAAATGGACAATGTTCGTAAACCCCTGCCGTGCGGCGAAGTCCTCCAACATTGCTTTTTGATTCGATATGGAGTTGCTCTCACGCTGTTGGTCATCATCTTTGCCAAAGTCATCACGGCTCAATCGTTCGTACAGAGCAGTGATTTTCTCGTTTTTTTCTCATAACTTGCGCTCCTTTCTTCGATTTTAGGTTGTGTGTTCTAAGAGACTTCCCAACCGCTTGATTAAGAAGTCTTTTAGAGCATACAACACCTGCCGCCAGCTTATATTTCTTATACTGGCGCACCGCAAAGTGGTTTGGCTTTTCTGCTTCCAATGCGTCAAACATCAGATCCACGGGATTTTTGAACTCCTCGTCATCCTCCCGGACCTCCATGGCGTTGATGAACTCAATAAGGGTGGAGAAGTTCTGCTCCTCCACCGGAGCCTCATAGTGGATATAGCCAATGAGCGCACAATAGAGAAGCGTTTCTGCCTTGACCCAGAAATCGTCTCCGGCCTTGCCTTCGCCTTTGGTATTGGCGATCAGCGTCGTGACCAGCTTCAATATGTCCTTTTCGCTATGGATATAGGCGAAAGGGTTATAGTGCATGGATTTCTTGAAGTTGATGGTATTGAGGACCTTGATCCGGTAAGGCTCATAAATGACCTTGCCGTGCTTATCCTTCATGGGCTTTCCGTCCTTTCCCAGTTTGGGTGCGCCCCTTTGGAGCATTTTCCCGCACTCCACCAAAATGGTTCCCTTTGGGTCTGTGACCACATAAGAACTGTGCATCTGCATCAGATTTGGTTTGAGCCAGAAGCGGGTCTTACCGGAACCGGAGCCGCCGATCACCAGCACATTTTTGTTTCTGGCGGTCTTTGGGTCCTTGGGGCGGCTGTTCATGGTCAGGCTTTCGGTTTTTGTGAGAATGACATTGTTCTGGAACACCGGGTCGATGTAGGGAGCAATATCCTCACGGGTTCCCCAACGGGCAGAACCATACTCCATGCCGTGACGGTACTTCTTGGCGTTTTTACTTTTGAGATACACCGCCAGACGCAGGCCAGCACCGCAGCACAGCCCCACCAGCAGATCCAGCGGGTGCAGGCTGGGCCAGAAGCTTTGCAGCGCCCCAGGCAGGACAGCAAACAGAGAAAGGAATTTCTCTGAAGCATTTGCCCCCTGAGCCAGTCGCCATGCCTCCCCGAAGTTGGTAGTAAACAGCCCCATCAGGAGATAGGGCAGGTTCAGCAAAACGAGCTTTTTGATGTCAAACTGCTTTTTCATCGTTCCAGCTCCTTTCGCTTGGTGCGGTCCACCACGGCATTTTTGACCATCTCTTTGAACTGACTGAGTTTTGCCAGCACAGACGGGCGTTCTGTTTTCTCGGCCTTCTTGACCTTTTTGCTGGTGTACTCGGTAAATGCAGCGGTCAGCGCATCGGCGTCACGGCCTTTGAAAAAGATCAGGTACTTGGGTGGGGAGCTACTGCGGTCTTTCTTCACCGCATAGTCCACACCATATTTCCGGGCGATCTTCTCAAATTCCTTGATGGAAGGGTCTGTGATCTCGATATTGGAGATCCCCTGATTCTGACCAATGAGCTGCTTGACGGTCTGTTTTCCGTGGGGTGTCACAGGAGCGTCACGGCTTCTTTGCTTTTGCAGCTTCTTTTCCTTGCGGTGGGCCATGTACTTGCTGATGGCGGCTTTGAGCAGCCTGCCGGTGAACTTTGTTCCACTGACAACCAGCGTTAAAGTTCTGTTTTCCACTTCTTCCTGCATTTTCATCGCCTCCTTTCCACAAAATGTGCAGGGGTGGTGCATTTTCTTCTAAGGCGGGACCACCAGCCGCCGGAGAAAATATTTCTTCATCGCTCCATCCCGCGGCTCTTTTTCTTTACCGGCTTCTTATCCGGCAAATTCCACTCTTCCCGAAACTCTGCCACACCTTTGGGATCAAATACCTTCAACTTCTCCAGATCAAAGGCAACGGCAGAATATTTTCCATAACCGGACTGCACCTGATAGGGAAGCACCTTCCCCAATTTGTTCTCTTTGATGAATCGCAGCAGGTCCTTGCTGATGTCACCGGAAATAAACGCCTCTCCGGGGTCCAGGGAATATCCCGGTAGGTTCACCGTCATATCTGCAAACGGTTCTGCTCCATCTTCTGTATGGGTAATCATGCCGATATAAAGCCGCTGATTATTCGCATACATCCCAAGTTGCAGCGATATGGTTTCTTCCCCATATTCCCACTTGAAGGGGACTTTCTTTTCCTCATTCATATCAGATTCCTCCTATCGTATCTGTTCTTTGTGGTCATAAAACAAATCTCCATTTCTGACCTTTGCATGGCTGAGAATCTTGATCTGCCCCTTTGCCTGACTGTCCAGAGCTTTTTCATAGCCTATATCTGACAAAAACAGGCGGGTTCGTTCTCCTTTCCAGCCCACCGGGGAGTCATTCGTCAGCACATCAAAAATAATCATGTGCCGGGTGTTCTCCGCAAATCGCTGAAGATCCATGTAGTCATGGCCGTGATAGTTCTGCGCCCCGGCTTTCTGACGCATTTCCTCCATCAGCTGACCGATTGTTTTTCCTTCCTGCATAAAACCCACTTCCTTTCTGTTCTTATAAGACCAGCAAGATCATCTCCCGCAGCTGAGCAAAATAGAGCTTGCCCTGGGGCGTGACCAGCGTGTAGGAACCGGTATGACCGTGGTTGCAGTAGTCTTTGACGCAAAACAGCCCTGCATTTTTCACATTGGCATAAGGCAGCACATTGCCGGATGCCGTGCGGTACACAAACCGCCGTTCTATCAGAAACCGAACAAACCGGCGCTCCGGGACATCCAACTCTTTGGCGGTAGTCCTGAGATTGGTGCTGTGCTTTAAGTCGATGAACAGGTCATAGAAAGCGGCTTTGCCCTCCAGCTGTGCATTTTCCTTACGCAGAGAAATATTCGCTTCACGCTCAGCCAACAAGTCTGAGCAGAGCTTCATCAGAGCCTCCGGGGAAGTGGCAACCTCCCACAGCTTCTCTTTTGTGAGATAGGCCCCGTGCTTACGAATAGTAGGCAAGACCTCATCGAATACCCACTGTTCAAACCGCTCTGCCGATGGCAATTTGCTGTGAACGATTAGGCGGTACAAATCGCCTTCTGGGATAAAAGTCATACTGATTTTGCGGTCGAGGCTTTGTGGGTGAGGTGCGTCGCGTTTCACGACATACCTACAATGGCGGATAATTGCATCGCGGGGATTACTGTACCCCAGCGCAGCAGCCACATCCGTTCCGCTGAACAAGTATTTGCCGTTTTCCTCAATGACACGGATACTGCCAAACTCCGGGTTTTTGAAAATTTCCATCTGGTTCATGTCGTGCCTCCTTTGGCATGATAAAAGGCGGCCTTTACCAGCGCCTGCGTGCATATCGTGATTGACCAGTGAAGTGTAGTGGTTATTCATGGTGGTAGGCGCATTGAACAGCACCGCAAGCAGGTACTGCTTCATGTTGCGTACCTGGGTGGTATTCTTTTGCAGACAGTCCATGACAAACTCGATGTGGGAGCTGTCCAGTTTCAAAAAACGGGAACGCACGATCTCGTGAGGGAAGTCTGCCCCAGAGATCCGGGTGGTCTTTCGTTTGGCACAGACCGTTTCGACCAACAGCTCTACGATCTCATTCAGGTCATCCAGGTAGAGAGGATAACGCTGCTTCAAGCAGTCATACTCGATATTCTCCAAAATCAACTCCCGATAATTTTCTATCTCTGTGACAGACATCGCATCCCTTCCTTTCCGTTCCGGCGGTCTTTCCGCCGCTGTTTCCCGGAAGGGAATGGAATCGGTACTTGATCCATAAGTAATTGATTTTTCTGTATTTGATTTCTCTATATTTAATTCTGCGGGCTTTTCCGTATCCGGTTTTACCATATCCGGGTTTTCCGTATCTGGTGAAGCCGTATCCGGCTGGGACATATCTGGCTGGGGCTGTTCATAGATGACATACTCGGTATCTGTGATCCGCCCACTTTTATCGCGTCTCTGATGGCGCACGATATATCCGGCTCCTTCCAGTTCACGCAGGGCAGCACCGATGGCATCCACGCCCTCCTTACAGATCTTTGCAAGGCCACGGGTGGTGTAGTTCCAGTCCTCTGGCAAAGACAGCATCATGGAAAGCAGCCCCTTGGCTTTTAACGACAGGTTTGCATTTCGTAAATGATGATTGCTCATCACGGTATAATCACGGGTCCGTTCAATGCGAAAAACGGCCATCGACCTCACTCCTTCCGAATTTTGGGTACAAAAAAACCGCAATCCTCATTTCAAAAAATTGCGGTGTTTAGCGCTTTTCAAATTTTCTTGCATAGAACCAAAACAGCGGCTTTTGGGGACGCACCTCTGTAAATGGCTCATCCTGGGCGAAAGGAAGTGTTTGCATCACGCGGTCAATATCCGTTGAATCCATGTCATGCTGAGATCTGCAATCTTCCCGGATTGCTTCTTGAATTTCCTTTACCGTACACATAGTCATTCCTTTCCTTTCGTTGTATGGGTTTATGAGCGGCGGCGTTTTCCCGGTTTGAAATCGAGGATATGTCCCTCAATCACACGAGCGTAACGCTTGATCTTGATCTCCCGGCGCTGCTGGCTTTGCAGGGCGGCCTGATACCCGTCCTCAGTCAAAAACAACCGCATTTCATCTCCGGGGCTTCCGTAAGCAGTGCTGGGACGCAGGACGGAAAACTCGATCATCCAGCGGGTGTTATCCCAAAACCTCTCTACGGCGAGAATGTTGTGTCCTTTCAGCTCACGGGCTGAAATATCCCTCATAGGCGGCTCCTTTCATCGTTCCTGGTCTCTCTGACGCTTTTTCTGCCATGCCTCCAGCAGCTTGATGATGGTTTCCTGCATCCGCTGGGGCGTATAGCTTTTGGGGAAATACTTCCGCAAAGTGTCAGAGGTAAATGTTACTCGGTCCAGATCACTTTTCTTTTCCTCACCCATGATGACACGCATCATATCGAGGGTCAGATGCCCCTCCTGACTGTATTTCTTGAGCCGCTGGGCTTGGGAAAGGGAAGGGGTAGCCTGCTCACTGTCCATGGCATCCAGCAGGTCTACCTGTTCGTCCTTTTTGAGAAAGGACAGTTCATAGGCAGGGTTCAGGGCAATCTTCTTTTCATCCACCATATCCATCAATTCAGGAATCAGCTCTGTCAGACGGATATAGCGAAAAATCTGGTTTTTACTCTGACCTACTTGCTCTGCCAAAACCTCGCTGGACTTCTTCCCAAAATCGTTCCCAACTTGGGAACAATTTTCTTTACTCGGTCTGCCAGCCTGTCTTTTCATGGCCTCCAGCTTCATTTTGTAGGCAAAGGCCCTTTCGCTTGGGAGCAGGCTTTCTCGCTGCAAGTTGCTGTCAACCATAATGATTGTAGCGGCATCATCGTCCAAATCCCGAACAATGACCGGCATGGTCTCCTTTTCTGCCAGTTCACTGGCTCTGTGCCGCCTGTGTCCGGCTACCAGCTCATAACCGCCCTCCGGGTCCGGTCGGGCAATGGCCGGAACCAGAACGCCATACTGCTTGATACTGTCAGCGGTCTCCATCATGGCTTCGTCATCCTTGACTTTGAATGGATGGTTCCTAAAGGGATGCAGTTCAGACAGCGGAATTTCCTGAATCTTTTCCAGCTTTGCATCCTGGCGGCCTTCTTCGGTGGAAAACAGATCATCTACCGAGGCCAGCTCTATTTTTTTCGCGCTGCTTTTCAAGTTTCAACACCTCCTTCGTCAGATTTTTGTAGCCCTCTGCCACCTTGCCACTGGGATCATGGGCAAAAATGCTTTTTCCCTCGGCGCTGATTTCCTTTGCCCGGACAGAATGGGGGATCTCTGTGCCGAATACTTTGATCTTGCTGCCATAGGTCTCCCGCAGGAGCGCGGAGATCTCTTTGGCAAAGTTGGTTCGGCTGTCCACCATCGTCAGCAGGATACCGTCTATCTGGAGCTTGGGGTTGATCTGCCGCTTTACCTTGTTTACCGTGGAGAGCAGCTGTTCCAGCCCTTTGGCGGGCAGATACTCCGCCTGAACGGGAATTATGATCCTGTTTGCAGCGGCCAGCGCATTGACTGTGAGCATCCCTAGGGAGGGCTGGCAGTCGATGAGGATATGGGAGTATTGTCCCTTCAGCGTATCCAGATATTGCCGCAAGATAGTCTCACGGCTCATGGCATTTACCAGAGATACCTCCATACCGGATAACTGGATGTCCGCAGGCATCAGGTCTACGCCCTCTGGGTGGTGCAGGATACCCTCGCCGGGACGAAGCGGCTCATCCATCAGGATACGACCCATAGCGTCCGACAGCGTAAAGGGCAGCTTGTCCGGTTGGGGATTGCCCAGGCTGATCGTCAGGCTTCCTTGCGGGTCTCCGTCAATCAGCAGGACTTTCTTTCCGGCCTGCGCCAAACCGATTCCAAGATTGGCACAGGTGGTGGTTTTGCCAACGCCGCCCTTCTGGTTGGCAATGGCAATGATTTGCGTGTTCATTGACTTCACCTCATTTCTAATTGTTTCTGTTGCTTCTGGAAATAGAAAAAGCCGCCACTCCAAAATAAAAAGTGAAGTGACGGCTCTTTCTATCGCCGGAATACGAGTTCCTGAAATGAAAAAAGCACCCAGTCATTTTATACTGAGTGCTGTATCAAATTCATATTCAATTATTCAAATTAGGTCAAACTATGTCAAACTGCCACAGACCAAAACGAGGGAACAAAGGGCTGAAAAGCGACCCCAAAACACCCCCAAAAATCGGCTCTCGGTTAACCACTTTGGGCACCACTTGACCCTCTTTTTGCCCTCTTTTTGGCCGGTTAACCACTTGCGGACCACTAAAAATTGGGTGAAAACGGTTCTCGTTTTTCCAAATTTGGTCAAACTATATCAGCCCGTTTAGATATAGTAAAACCCCGGAAAACCTTGATTTTCCGGGGTTTTTGAACCATTTTGATACGGTCTGAACAGCAGATTATCTCTTGCTGAACTGAGGTGCACGACGAGCTGCTTTGAGACCGTATTTCTTACGCTCTTTCATTCTAGGATCACGAGTCAGGAATCCTGCTTTTTTCAGAACTGGTCTGTAGTCGTTGTCTACAGTCAGAAGGGCACGTGCAACACCGTGACGGATTGCTCCTGCCTGTCCTGTGTATCCGCCGCCGTGAACGTTTACGATCACGTCAAATTTATCAGCGGTCTCTGTAGCTGCCAGAGGCTGACGAACGATAACTTTCAGGGTCTCCAGACCAAAATACTCATCGATGTCTCTTTTATTGATGGTAACTTTACCAGTTCCCGGTACAAGATATACTCTTGCGATAGATTTTTTTCTTCTTCCGGTTCCGTAATATTTTGCGCTAGCCAATGTTCTTTACCTCCCTATTAAAATGTTAATACTTCTGGTTTCTGAGCTGCATGAGCGTGCTCTGCACCAGCGTATACGTGAAGTTTCGTGAACATCTGTCTTCCAAGAGGTCCTTTTGGAAGCATGCCTTTCACTGCAAGTTCAACAACCTTCTCCGGTTTCTTAGCCATCATCTCACGAAGAGTAGCTTCTTTCATTCCGCCTACATAATCGGAGTGGCTGTAATAGATCTTCTGATCCAGTTTTTTACCGGTTACTGCTACTTTATCAGCGTTGATTACGATTACGTAATCACCAGTATCTACGTGCGGAGTGTACTCCGGTTTGTTTTTTCCACGTAATACTTTTGCTACTTCAGATGCCAGACGTCCTAATGTACATCCTTCTGCATCAACAACATACCATTTTCTTTCAATCTTATCTGGATTTGCCATAAAGGTGTTCATGGATATAACCTCCTGTGAAAAATTCAATTTACTGTTTCATGTATATAGGAAACCGCCTTACCGGGGCTTATGGCATCGGCGTTTTCAAACTACGTCACACATTTAGTAATTATATTATACGGATTTTGGAATGTCAACTGTTTTTTACCCATATTTTGCATTTTTTCGCAAACTGCGAGTCCCGTTTTGCGGAAAATACAGACCACTTATGTCTTTACTCGAAATCCCATTCGGGATACCGGATCTGCACCAGGGTCAGCCCCTCCGGCCTTGCCGTTGCTCCCGCCATTTTTCGATCCTTCGCCGCAAGGATTTCTTTTACTTTCTCCGGCGGATAATCACCCTTTCCAACCTCAAGCAGTGTTCCGGTGATAATCCGCACCATATTGTAGAGAAAACCGTTTCCAGTGATCCGGAAGCGGATCAGATCGTCTTCTTTTTCCAAACTCGTTTCATAGATGGTACGGACCGTGTCGGTCACCTCCGGTTTGGCTGTTGCAAAGCTTTTAAAATCATGCATGCCAACCAGATACGATGCTGCCTGCCGCATCGCATCCACATCCAGCGGGCCGTACCAGAAATAGGAATTCAGTCTCCGCGTCGGATCTGCAAATGTGCGGTTCAAAATCCTGTACTCATATGTTTTGACTGTTGCGGTAAAACGCGGGTGAAAGTCTGGCGGTACTTCGGATGATCCCTGAATACGGATATCTGCCGGAAGCCGTGTGTTGAGTGCAAATGCGATACGGTCCGCCGGCATTCTCGCATCCGTATCAAATACCGCAACATTGCCGAGAGCATGTACCCCGGCGTCGGTCCGGCTTGCGCCGATGCAGGCAATTTTTTTCGCAAAGAGATCGGAAAGAGCCTGATTTAATACTTCCTGTACTGTAATGCCGTTTGGCTGCACCTGCCATCCACAGTAATTTGTGCCGTCATACGCTACAATCAGCTTAATTCTGCGCATTCTTCTCCTCCGTTTTCGTCAAAGTCAGAGTCCGCACACGCGAAGGCCGATACTGCACACAAGGTATGCCATAAGAACGCCATACGCTGCATAATCGCGCGTCTGATACCGAAGCGGTTTCATCTGTGTTCTTCCCTCTCCTCCATGGTAGCAGCGTGCTTCCATCGCCAGCGCCAGATCATTTGCACGGCGGAAGGCTGAAATAAACAGCGGCACCAGAAGCGGCACCATGTTCTTTACTCTCTGGATAATATTTCCGCTCTCAAAATCCGCGCCGCGCGCCATCTGCGCTTTCATAATCTTGTCTGTCTCTTCCAGGAGAATCGGGATAAAACGGAGTGCGATTGACATCATCATGGAAATCTCATGCACCGGCACATGGATTTTTTTCAATGGTCCGAGCAGGCTTTCGAGTGCATCCGTCAGCTGGTTCGGTGTTGTCGTCAGCGTCATCAGCGAAGAGCCGATCATCAGGAAAATCAGACGCACCGACATACGGCATGCCATAGCCACACCCTCACGGGTGATCGTAATTTTCCAGATACGGACGAGCACCTCACCCGGCGTAAATAAGATGTTAAACACCATCGTAATCGCGAGCAGCACAAAAATTGATTTCAGACCCTTCGTGATAAATTTGAACGGTACCTTCGACAGTTTAATCATCACCGCAAGGAATACGGTTCCAAGCAGATAGCCCCAATTGTGGAACAAAAAGAGGGAAACGACATAAACGATCGTTCCTACAAATTTCACACGCGGGTCAAGCCGGTGCAGAATGGAATCTGCCGGGTAATACTGTCCCAGAGTAATATCTCTTAACATACTTCTGCTCCTTTTTTCCCGTTTTTCTTCTGACTTTCCAGTGCCGCAAGAATCGTATCGCGTGCCTCCTCAACCGTCGTCGCCGTTACGTCCACGTCCATGCCGTGTTCCTTTAGCGCATGCATAATATACGTCATCTGCGGCGCCGCAAGACCGATTTTCTCGAGCTCTTTATAGTGAGCGAAGACTTTCTTCGGTGTATCGTCAAACGCCACATGACCGTGGTTCATGACAATAATCCGCTCTACATATTTTGCAATATCCTCCATGCTGTGCGATACGAGCACAACCGAAATGCCGCGCGTCTTATGCAGCAATGCAAGCTGATCGAGGATTTCATCGCGTCCCTTCGGATCAAGGCCCGCCGTCGGCTCGTCAAGCACCAGAAAATCCGGGTTCATGGCAAGCACACCGGCAATCGCAACACGACGTTTCTGACCTCCGGAGAGTTCAAACGGCGATTTTTCATACATTTCCTTTGGAAATCCGACATGATCCAACGCCTCTTCCGCCCGTTTTCTGCATTCCTCCGGTGAAAGTCCCTGATTTTTCGGTCCGAAGCAGACATCTGTGATCACATCCGTCTCAAAAAGCTGATGCTCCGGGTACTGAAAAACCAGTCCTACATGGCTTCGGAGCTCTCTTAGCGGATATCCTTCTTTCCAGATATCCTCTCCGTTATACAGCACCCGTCCCAATGTCGGGCGGATCAGACCGTTCAAATGCTGCACAAGCGTCGATTTTCCGCTTCCCGTATGGCCGATAATCCCAACAAACTGGCCATTCGGAATTTCAAGATTGATATGCTCCAGGGCGTGCATTTCATATGCCGTTCCCGGGCTGTATGTGTACGTTACATCTTCAAGTTTCAATGACATAATGCATTCACCAGTTCTTCAATGGTCAAAATTCCCTCCGGGAGATCTACACCATTTTTTCTCAATTCATAAGCCAACAGTGTCACTTGGGGTACATCGAGACGGAGTTCTTTTAATTTCTCCACTTCGGAAAAAATCTCCCTTGGTGTCCCCTGCATTACCAGCTTACCGTTGTCCATAACGAACACACGGTCCGCAAAAACAACCTCTTCCATGTAATGCGTAATCAGAATAACCGTAACGCCCTTTTCTTCATTCAGCTTACGCACAGCGCGAAGAACCTCTTTTCGTCCGTTCGGATCCAGCATCGCGGTTGGTTCATCGAGGACGATACACTCCGGCTGCATAGCCATCACTCCGGCAATTGCAACCCTCTGTTTCTGACCTCCCGAGAGCTTATTCGGAGAGTGGGCCCGGTATGAAATCATCCCAGTCGCCGTAAGGCTCTCCTCCACCCGTTTCCAGATTTCATCGGTCGGGACACCCAGATTTTCCGGTCCAAAGCCGACATCCTCTTCCACCACATTTCCGATGATCTGGTTATCCGGGTTCTGGAATACCATACCGGCTTTCTGGCGGATCTTCCAGACATCCTCCTCATCTGTCGTCTTCATATCGTCCACCCACATGGTGCCTTCTGTAGGCACCAGCAGAGCGTTGATATGTTTCGCAAGCGTTGATTTTCCGCTTCCGTTATGCCCGAGCACCGCAATAAACTGACCTTTCTGGATTTCCAGACTGACGTCCTCGATCGCTTTTGTTACTTCCGGCTCCTGTCCTTCCTCCTCGTAACGGAGGTATTCATACCCAAGGCCTGCCGCACGTATCATACCCATGACATTATTCCCCGCTTTCTTCTGCATCCGAGCGGATTTCATCAATCAGATTCCAGATCTCCTCGCGTCCCTGTTTTGTCTCTGCTGAAAACGGAATCACAATCGTATCTTTCTCAACCTCCAGCGTCTCGCGGATCAGCTTGATCTGCTTCTGAAGCTGACTGCGCTTGATCTTGTCCAGCTTCGTCGCAATGATGATCGGCTGATAGCCGTTTCGAAGAATCCAGTCGTACATGATGCGATCGTTGTTGGACGGTGCATGACGGATATCAATCAGAAGAAATACTGCGTGCAGCATTTTTGACTGATGCAGATAATCCTCGATCAGCTTGCCCCATTTTGCTTTAACCTCCTCGGAGGCTCTCGCAAAACCGTATCCCGGCAGATCCACCAGATACATTTCCTCATTGATGTGGTAGTAGTTGATCGTCTGTGTTTTTCCCGGCTGCGCACTGGTACGCGCCAGTGATTTCCGATTCATCAGGGCATTGATGAGAGAAGATTTTCCAACATTGGATTTTCCCGCAAATGCCACTTCCACCTGACCGGTATCCGGCAGTTTACTGGTGATTCCGCAGACGTGCTGCAGCTCTACCTGTTTAATTACCATACTTTTCTTCTCCTGTTTTTTGCATCTTCTGGCCTTACTTCTTTTCCACAAGTGCCAGTTTTAATACCTGTTCCATGCTGCCGACAAATTCGATCTGCAGTCCGTCTGTGATCTCCGCATCCAGTTCTCTGACATCCGGCTCATTTTTCTCCGGAACGAGAACCATATGGATACCGGCTTTCTTTGCCGCCAGCAGCTTCTCTTTTAAGCCGCCGATCGGAAGCACACGGCCGCGGAGCGTAATCTCTCCGGTCATCGCAACGTCTGCTTTTACCGGAACCTTTGTGATCGCGGAAACCATCGCCGTCGCCATCGTAATACCGGCAGACGGGCCATCTTTTGGAACGGCTCCCTCCGGAATATGAATGTGGATGTCGTGTTTCTCGAAAAATTCTTTCGGAATCTCATACTGCTCTGCCACGGAACGAATAAAGCTGATGCCCGCCTGCGCAGACTCCTTCATCACATCGCCGAGCTGGCCAGTCAGCAGAAACTCTCCTTTTCCCGGCATCACATTGACCTCGATCTGCAGCGTATCGCCGCCGACTGCCGTCCAGGCAAGACCGCGCACAATACCAATCTCCGGTTTTTCGTTGGCCGGCTGGAACTCATACCTCTCTTTTCCGAGGAACTCTTCCAGATTTTCTTTCGTCACAACAACCTCTTTTACCTGTTCCTCGAGAATCTTTCTCGCGCTCTTTCTGCAGATTCTGCCGATCTGGCGCTCCAGGGAGCGGACACCGGCCTCTCTGGTGTAGCCGCTGATCACTTCCATCAACGCCTCATCCTCGATCACAAGCTGTGCTTCTTTCAGACCGTTCGCCTTCTTCTGCTTCGGAACGAGATGTTCTTTTGCGATATGGAACTTCTCGTTTTCCGTATAGCTTGAAATTTCAATCACTTCCATACGGTCCAGCAGCGGACGCGGAATGTTCTGAATATCATTTGCGGTTGCAATAAAGAGCACCTCCGAAAGGTCGATCGGAAGCTCTACGTAATGATCGGCAAATTTATTATTCTGCTCGGAATCGAGGACCTCAAGAAGTGCGGAAGAGGTATCTCCCTTGTAATCTGCACTTACTTTGTCGATCTCGTCGAGCAGCATCAACGGATTTTTCACCTTCGCCTGATGGAGTCCCGCCGCAATGCGTCCCGGCATCGCGCCGATGTAGGTTCTTCTGTGGCCGCGGATCTCCGCCTCATCCCGCACACCGCCGAGACAGATGCGGACGTATTTTTTATTCAGGCTCGCGCCACACTTCTCGCAATCGAGGTCTTACCGGTTCCCGGAGGGCCTGCCAGGCAGAGAATCGGGCTCTCGCCTTTCTTCGTCAGGGTGCGTACGGCCAGGAATTCGAGGATTCTCTCTTTTACTTTCGAAAGACCGTAGTGATCTTCCTCCAGAATCTCGCGTGCTCTTGCCAGATCTTGATTGTCACGGGATGCCTTATCCCACGGAAGCCCCAGCAGTGTCTCGATATAGCCGCGGATCACGCCTGCCTCGGACGGATTGTTGGCCGAATTTTCCAGACGGTGGATCTCCTCGGAAATCCGCTCTTTTACCTCTTTGGAAGCTTTGAGCTTCTCAAGCTGCTTCTTATAATTTTCAATCTCGGTCCGGGAATTGTCCTCGCCGAGTTCCTCGCGGATGACTTTAAGCTGCTCGCGCAGAATATAATCACGCTGATTCTTATCAATCCGCTCTTTGATTTTTCCCTGAATCTCCGAACGGATCTCCTGAATCTGAATCTCGTTGGCGATCATGACGCAGAGCGTATCATACCGCTCGGAAAGCTCCACAGCCTCCAGCAGTTTCTGGCGGTTTACGTAGTCGAGGGGCAGATTCATGCAGATCTGGTCCACCAGCTTTCCGACTTCTTCGGTTCCGAGGATCTGGCCTGCCAGTTCCTTGCTGACTTTCTGCGTCTGCTCGCAGTAGACGGCAAACAGCTCTTTTAAGTTGCGCAGCATTGCCTCCTGCTCGATATCGGAAAACTGCATTTCGTCCGAGCCGGTAAACAGCGCCACCTCGGCGCGGAGATACTCGCTCTCCTCTTCCTCGAAGTTCAGCAGTTCTGCGCGTCTTTCTGCTTCTACGAGAATCCGAAGAACATCCTTTGGCATTCTCACAACCTGTTTGATGACCGCAATTGTTCCAATTTTATACACATCAAGCAGACCCGGTACTTCCGTATCCGGGTCTTTCTGTGTAATCAGGAAAATTTTCTGGTCTCCCAGCATCGCCTCCTCGACCGCACGAACCGATTTAGGTCTGCTGATATCAAAATGTACAATCATATCCGGCAGAATCGTTGTTCCACGCAGCGCAATCGCCGGTAATACTTTTGTCACTTCTTCCATTTAAGTTTCCTCCTGCGTTTTTCAGGCGGTTTCCGGTCTTCCGGATCTTCTTCCCATATTCCGCCGTGGAACAGGGGCCGGTTCGCCGTGAATAATCTCCGGCTCCGCCTTCTTTTCTACAGCGTCCTTGGTGATGACGCATTCTTTTGTCGTATTGTCCGACGGGATCTCATACATCAGATCCATCATCGTATCTTCCATGATTGCGCGGAGACCTCTGGCGCCTGTTTTCCGCTCCAGGGATTTCTTTGCAATCGCTTCGAGTGCATCTTCTTTGAAGTCAAGCTGTACGCCGTCCAGCTCAAACAGCTTCTTGTACTGTTTGACCAGAGAATTCTTCGGCTCAACCAGAATCTTCATCAGGGCCGTCTCATCCAGAGAATTTAACGTAACGACAATCGGCACACGTCCGACAAACTCCGGAATCAGGCCGAACTTGGTCAGATCCTGCGGCATGACCTGACGGAGCAGATCTCCGACATTTTCATCCTTGGCATGCCCAATCGGATTGTTGAATCCAATGGATTTTGTATCCTGTCTCGTCTCGATGATCTTCTCGAGTCCTTCGAATGCACCGCCGCAGATAAAGAGGATATTCGTCGTATCAATCTGAATAAACTCCTGATGCGGATGCTTTCTTCCGCCCTGCGGCGGAACGGAAGCTACAGTTCCCTCCAGGATTTTCAGCAGTGCCTGCTGTACACCCTCGCCGGAAACATCTCGTGTGATCGAAGCGTTTTCAGATTTTCTTGTGATTTTATCGATCTCATCGATGTAGATGATGCCGTGCTCAGCGCGCTCGATATCATAGTCTGCTGCCTGAATGAGGCGGAGCAGAATGTTTTCTACGTCCTCGCCGACATAACCTGCCTCGGTGAGCGCCGTTGCGTCTGCAATTGCAAACGGAACGTTGATCAGTTTGGCCAGTGTCTGTGCAGATACGTTTTTCCGGAACCGGTCGGTCCGAGCATCAGAATGTTGCTCTTCTGCAGTTCGATGTCGGAGGATGCACCGGAAAGCACTCGTTTGTAATGGTTGTAAACAGCAACGGAGAGCACTTTTTTCGCCTCATCCTGTCCGATTACGTAGTCATCCAGAAATGCTTTGATTTCCTTTGGTTTGATCAGGTTGATCTCGTCGGTATCCTGCTCGCCGTACAGATCCTCAAATTCTTCCTGAATGATCTCCGAGCAGATTGCCACGCAGTCATCACAGATGTATGCCCCGTCCGGGCCTGCGATCAGCTTGCGTACCTGGTCTTCTGTCTTTCCGCAGAAAGAGCAGCGGATCTTGGTATCATTCCCTTTTATAGCCATCGTTTTCTTCCTTTCAACATATTACAACTAAACCTTATCGCCGGATAAGGCAAAAGGTGCCACAAAAGCCTCATTGCCGGAACTACGCTTTTGGACACCTTTCCTCTCTTATCGGTTCGTAATTACATTATCAATCAGACCGTATGCTTTTGCTTCCTCTGCGGACATGTAGTTGTCACGCTCGGTATCGATCTCAATCTGTTCCAGCGGTTTTCCTGTATTTGCCGCCAGAATTTCATTTAATTTCCGTTTGGTTTTCAGAATCTGTTCTGCAACGATTTTGATCTCGGTTGCCTGACCCTGTGCACCGCCGGATGGCTGATGAATCATGATTTCAGAGTTTGGCAGAGCCATTCTCTTTCCTTTGGTACCGCCGGCAAGAAGGAATGCTCCCATGCTGGCAGCCATACCGATACAGATCGTGGATACATCACATTTGATGTACTGCATCGTATCGTAGATAGCAAGTCCTGCGCTTACAGAACCTCCCGGACTGTTGATATACATGTGGATATCTTTTCCCGGATCTTCAGACTCCAGGAACAGAAGCTGTGCAACGATCAGGTTTGCCGATACGTCAGTGACTTCCTCTCCCAGAAAAATAATACGGTCGTTCAGCAGTCTTGAATAAATATCGTAACTTCTCTCTCCCCTGCTTGTCTGCTCGATGACATAAGGTACAAAACTCATTCAATTGCCTCTCTTTCCGAGGTCTTACGCCTCTTTTGCGCTGTCGGCCATGAGAGTTACTGCTTCCTGAACAGCGAGATCTTTCTTCATCTGCTCTTTCTCATATTCGCCAACGAGCTCTTTGAATTTATCCAGCTCCATTTTGTACATTTCAGCCATTTTAGCCAGCTCTTCGTCCAGCTTCTCATCGCTGATCTGGATGTTCTCTGCTTCTGCAACTTTCTCAAGTACCAGTCTGCTCTCGATTCTCTTAACAGCCTGCGGTTTCATCTGCTCTTTTAAGGAATCAACGGTAGCGCCTGTAAACTGCATGTACTGCTCCATGGACAGACCCTGGGACTGGATTCTTCTTGCGAAATCGTCAACCATGTTCTCTACCTGCGTATCGATCATAGCTTCCGGAATCTCCATTGTTGCGTTCTCTACTGCTTTATCTACGACAGCGTTCTCTTTTTCTGTCTTAGCCTGCTCTTCTTTTTTCTTGGTCAGGTTGTCTTTGATTTCTTTTTTGTACTCATCCAGAGTATCGAACTCGGAAACGTCTTTTGCGAAGTCGTCATCAAGTGCCGGAAGCTCTTTTGCTTCGATTTTGTGGATGGTGCATTTGAATACTGCTGCTTTTCCAGCAAGCTCTTCTGCCTGATAATCCTCTGGGAAAGTAACGTTTACTTCCTTCTCCTCTTCCAGAGCTGCGCCAACGAGCTGCTCTTCGAATCCCGGAATGAAGGAATGGGAGCCAAGGGTCAGCGGATAATCTTTTCCAGCGCCGCCGTCGAACGGAACGCCGTCTACAGAACCTTCGAAGTCAAGTGTAACGGTATCTCCGTCTGCTGCCGGACGATCCTCTACATTGATGGTTCTTGCATTTTTCTCCTGCTCTTTTTTCAGCTCAGCTTCTACTTCTTCATCTGTAACGGTTGTGTCAGCTTTTGCTACTTCCAGACCTTTGTACTCGCCAAGGGTAACTTCCGGTTTTACTGCTACAGTTGCGGTAAAGATGAAAGCTTTGCCTTTTTCGATCTGCTCTACGTTGATCTCCGGACGGGATACGATGTCCAGTTTGCTCTCTTCTGCTGCTTTGGAATACTCTTCCGGAACAAGGCTGTTTACAGCATCCTCATAGAATACTGCCGGGCCATACATTTTTTCTACCATAGCTCTCGGAACTTTTCCTTTACGGAAGCCCGGAACGCTGATGTTCTTTTTCTGTTTCTGGTAAGCTTTCTCCAGTGCTTTCTCTAATTCTTCAGCCGGAACCTCAATGGTAAGTTTGGCCATATTCTTTTCTAAATTTTCGACCTGTACACTCATTTTATCAATTTCCTCCTTGATTTATCTGAAAAGCGGCAGAAAACCTGCACACCTCTCCATTCTACAGTCATTTATCGAGTATAGCATACTCTTTTCAAAAACGCCAGTGATTTTTTATATTTCTGTGGTTTTTAGGCTTTTTTTTTAGCAATGAAATACGATTTTTTCCGCCATTTCTTTTGCTTTGTCCTCTCCCTGCAGAACACGGATCAGCTCCAGTGCGAAGTCAGTGGCTGCTCCCATGCCGCGGCCGGTGGTCACATTTTTGTCGGTGACTGCCGGTACATCGAGTACGTTTGCGCCTGCCAGCTTTTCTTCAAATCCCGGGAAGCAGACAGCGTTTTTATCTTTTAAGATGCCCATCACACCAAGGATGCTCGGCGCTGCGCAGATGGCTGCCAGTTTCTTTCCCTGATCGTCATAGGAACGGATCAGCGCTGCGAGCGTCTCGTTTCCGGCCAGATTTAATGTACCCGGCATTCCGCCCGGAAGTACCAGCATGTCTCCGTCATCAAACTCTCCCTCTTCGATGGTTTCATCTGCAAGAATGGTGATTTTGTGGGATCCTGTTACTTCTTTTCTTCCCATAATAGAAACGGTGCATACGTCTTCTCCGGCTCTGCGCAGCAGATCCACCGGGGTCAGTGCCTCAATCTCTTCACATCCGTCTGCCAGAAATACATAAATCTTTGCCATGGTTTTGTCCTCCTGTGTTGTATGATCAGTCTCGTGTGTTTTGTCACGTGATATTCTCTGCTTTTCTTTGTAACAAACCGCCGCTATTATACCACATTTTTCCGCAGAATGCTTGCATTTCATAAAAATTTCAGGACTTTTTTCGCAAAAAGCCGGATTTCGCTTAACATCACGGGAAAAGCATGGTAAACTCTTGAAAAAAGCAGTGATGCAATCACGAGAAGGAGTCTCTTTTATGGAAATCGAACGCAAATACCTTCTGGATCAGCTTCCGGAAAATCTTACAAGCTATCCATGTAAAAAAATCGAGCAGGGCTATCTTTCCACCGAACCGGTTGTCCGCATCCGCCGCTCTGACGACGAATATTATCTGACCTACAAGTCAAAAGGGCTGATGGTGCGTGAAGAGTATAATCTTCCGCTCACAAAGGAATCCTACCTGCATCTGCGGGAAAAGGCAGACGGCGTTCTTATCTCAAAAACACGCTATCTGCTGCCGCTTACCGGAACGGATCTGACGATCGAGCTCGATGTCTTTGATGCGCCGTATGAAGGCCTTTACCTCGCAGAGGTGGAGTTTCCGGACGAAGCATCCGCAAACGCCTTTGTTCCTCCGGTATGGTTTGGAAAGGATGTAACCTATTCTTCCGATTATCACAACAGTACGCTCAGTAAAGGAAAAAAACTATAAATTACCAGAAAAAATCCCGGTGCCTTTTCCACGGCTGCCGGGATTTTTCCGCTCGTTTGTTTTTTTACTCTTTTTTGTGCTTGCTTTTTGCTTGTTTTGGTTTGTTTTTTGTGCATACATTCTTTATTTTTGCTGCTTTCACATTAGCGTCATTCTGTCAAAGCGGCGGTGCTGCTCCTTCTAATCCACTCCCTTTGATTTCCGGATGCAGGCTCGTGTTGCATCAATAACAGCACTTCTCAGCTTCTCCCGCTCCAGTACGGCAACCGCTTCGATGGTGGTTCCGCCTGGCGAGCAGACCATGTCTTTTAATTCTCCCGGGTGCATTCCTGTCTCGAGAAGCATTTTGGCGCTTCCAAGGACAGACTGTGCAGCAAATTCATATGCCTGTTTTCTCGGCATTCCTTCGGCTACTGCCGCATCTGCAAGAGCCTCCAGGAAAAGAAATACGTACGCCGGCGAGCTTCCGCTGACACCTGTGACGGTATCCATCAGATACTCCGGAACAACTTCTGCGCGGCCAAAGCTTTTCAGGAGAGTTAAAACAAGCTGCAGCTCTTCCTCCGTCACGAGATCATTGGCACAGACGCCGGTCATTCCTTCTCCGACGAGTGCTGGTGTGTTTGGCATGGTGCGAATTAACTTTGTTGGTTTTCCGATTTCTGTACCCAGCCATTGTAAAGACTTACCGGGAAGAATCGATACGATAATCTTCTCGGGTGAGATGAAGTTTTTGACGAGGTTTATTATATTTTTTATTTGGTTTGGCTTTACTGCCAGGAATACAAGATCGGATCCGGCTACGACCGCTTCGTTCTCCATAGTCGCCTGGACTCCAAACTGGTTGGTCAAGCGTTCCACACTTTTCTCCGTGCGGACCGATACCAGAATGTCATCTGCAGATACAACTCCTTTTTGGATCATTCCACCAATCATGGCACTCGCCATGTTGCCGCCGCCGATAAAACCTACTTTCATGTCTGTTCGCCTCCGTATGCCTGTGTTGTAAAAAATATATGCGACACTCATAGTATGCAACAAAATTTACTTTTTTGCAATACTTTTTCTCTATTTTTCTGCTTTTCTTTTGCAATTTTCTTTATTTTTTTCGAACGAAATGTCGCTGTTTGTCGACGAATGTCGAAAAGTGTCTTTTTCTGTCTTTTTCTGTCTTTTTTCGCTTTTCTATTCCGCCGGAATCAGCCTTTGGCGGCGGCCTCTTCGGCGTATTTTGTTGTCACGAGTGTCTTGTACGGTGCCTTTTTCTCCAGCTCTCCCGCCTGCTCCAGAATCTCCTGCAGAAGATCAAAACTTTCTTCCTCAAAGATCAGATTTTCTTTCCACGTATCCTGCTCATAGTAGCGGCGCACGATCGCGGTGATGGTTTCCAGCTCGGTTTCTGCAAACTGCGGCGCAATCACTTCTGCAATCTCCTCCGGTGTGTGCGTCTGCACGAAGTCCATTCCCTTCTGCAGTGCCTTCGTGAATTTTTCTACGGTTGCGCCGTGCGTTTTCAGATAACTCTGTTTGACGCTGTACGACGTATACGGCACATACCCGGATTCCGTTCCGACCGATGCCACGACATAGCCGTCGCCCTTCTGCTCGAGCAGTGTCGCGGACGGTTCAAATTCAATCGTATAATCCCCCTGCCCGCCGGAGAACGCGGCAGCTGTGGAACCAAAATCGATGCTCTGGTTGATATTTACGTCTTTTTTATCAATCCCTTTCTGCGCCAGAACATACTCAAAGACCATTTCCGGCATACCGCCTTTTCTTCCCCCTAATACCTCTTTGTTTTTCAATTTCTCCCAGGTAAACGAGTTGTCTTTCTCTCTTCCCACAACAAAGTTTCCCGCCCGCTGCGTCAGCTGCGCGAAGTTCACAACCGGGTCTGCGGTTCCCTCGAGGTACGCGTAGACGGTTGCCTCCGCCCCCATAAACCCGATATCCGCATCGCCGGAAATCATCGCCGTCAGCACTTTATCTGCACCAAATCCTGTTATCAGCGTCAGATCAATGCCCTCGTCCGCGAAATACCCCTCCTCAATTGCCACGTACTGCGGGGCGTAAAAAATGGAGTGGGCAACCTCATTTAATGTCACCTGCTCCACTTTTTCTTTTGTCTCATCTTTTGCCCCGCATCCCGCCAGCGTCACTGCCGCCATTGCCAGTACAAGCACACCTGTCAGCCATTTTCCTTTCATCAACAGATTCTCCTGTTTTTTCATTCTAACCTTAGAATATGATTTCCCGGTAAAAATGCGTGCAAAAAACGAAGGAGAAATGTTCGAATTTCGTTTCTCCTTCGTTTCTTATTTCTTCTCTTGTTTTTCTTTTGCCTTCTGTTCTTCTTTCGTCCGGATTTTGTCTTCGTACATTTTCTTTTCATTCTACAATCTACCTTATCGCTCCGTCAACACATTTAGGCTTCCTTTTCCGAAATTTTCTATTTTGAAAAACAAATTGAGGATCTCCGCAAAATTTGTTATAGTAAGGGTAATTCAAACAGTTACAAAGGAGGCTATTATGAAAATAAAATCAGTTGCTGTTCTGGGCGCCGGAGCGGTTGGGTCTTATGTGATCTGGGGGCTTTCGGAGAAAAAGGACATCCGGCTTGGCGTTATCGCGTCCGGGGAACGGGCGAAGCGTCTGAAAAACAAAGGATGCAAAATTAACGATACGGTTTATCACCCGGAGGTATGGACACCGGAAGAGGCACACGGCGTGGATTTTCTGATCGTCTCGCTCAAATACGGCGCACTGCCGGGGGCTCTTGACGATATCACTGCCGTTACCGGCGAGAATACTGTGATCATGAGTCTGATGAACGGCGTGGACAGTGAGGAGATCATCGCGGAAAAAGCCGGTGCGGAGCATCTGCTTCATGCTGTTATCAAAGTAGCTTCTCATAAAGAGAATGACGGCTACGTTTTCAACCCTGAGGCGACGCTCGGCATCATTTTCGGCGAAGTTTCGGCGCCGTACGACAGTGAGCGTGTGCAGGCTGTTCTGGATCTGTTCTCCGGCACAGGGCTGCATTACCGGGCAACCGATTGTATTTTAGAGGAAATATGGAGCAAATTCCGGCTGAATGTCTGCAATAACCTGCCGCAGGCTATTCTCGGTGCCGGGGTCGGCTGCTACCGCGACAGTGTGCATATGAAGGCGATCAGCGACGGACTCCGCGCAGAACTGATGGCGATTGCGGAGGCAAAGGGAATTGATATCAACAAGGCGGATGTCTCCTCGGGACGCGGAAGTGCGGTTCCGCCGACGGCGCGCTACTCGACGCTCCAGGATCTCGATGCGGGACGCCATACGGAAATTGATATGTTCTCGGGTTCGCTGATCCGCATGGGAAGAGAGCTGGGAATTCCAACGCCTTACAATGAATTTACGTACCATATGATCAAAGCACTGGAAGAGAAAAACGACGGACGGTTTGACTACAGCGGAAGCGAAGAACCGCTCTGGGCGAAATAGATACGATAGGAGAATCTCACGATGAAAGAAATCAAATGGGCTGTACTCGGATGCGGTGTGATTGCAAATGAAATGGCGGTCGCACTGCAGAAAAACGGAAAGAATATTTACGCGGTCGGCAACCGGACCCATGAGAAGGCGGCTGCTTTTGCGGAGAAATATGGAATTGGAAAAGTTTACGATGATTTCCATGAGATGTTTACCGATCCGGAGGTCGATGTCATTTATATCACGACGCCGCACAACACGCATCTTGGCTTTATGAAAGAGGCGATTGCCAATGGAAAACACATTCTCGTTGAGAAATCGATTACGCTGAACAGTGACGAGCTCGACGAGGCCATAGCGCTTGCGAAAGAAAAAGGTGTCATCATCGGAGAGGCAATGACGATTTACCATATGCCGATCTACAAAGAACTGAAAAAAATTCTCGACTCCGGCCGTCTCGGCAGAGTCAATCTGATCACGATGAACTTCGGCAGTTTCAAAGAGTACAACATGAAGAACCGCTTCTTCAACCGGAATCTCGCAGGCGGCGCGATGCTTGATATCGGCGTATACGCACTCTCCTTCATCCGCTGGTTCTTCGACTCCAAGCCGGATCAGCTCCTTTCCCAGGTAAAGCCCGCTCCGACCGGTGTGGACGAGCAGGCCGGCCTCCTTCTCACCAATCAGGAAGGACAGATGGCAAGTGTGATGCTCTCTCTCCACTCCAAACAGCCGAAACGCGGCATGGTTTCCTGTGAGAACGGATTTATCGAGATCATGGAGTACCCGCGTGCCTGGGAAGCAAAAATCACAGACGCTTCCACCGGCGAATCCGAAATCATCAAAGCCGGTGACAACGCCGATGCACTCGCCTATGAGCTCGCCGACATGGAACGCGCCATCAATGGAGATGCATCTGCCATGCACCTCGACTACACGAAGGACGTCATGGATCTGATGACCTCCTTCCGCAGAACCTGGGGCTATACGTACCCGGAGGAAGAAAAATAAGATTCGCACATCAAAATCCCCTGCCCGGCACACATCAGATGCCGGGCAGGGGCACTTCTTTTCACCTGCAATACTCTGCAATTTTCTTTTTCAGTAATTCCGCATCAATCGGCTTTGCGATATGCACGTCCACGAGGATCAGGTCGAAGGTGTACTCCGGGCTGTCCTGGTAGAGTTCAAGCTTCTTTGTTCTTCCATCGTTTCACCCGTCTTCCACGCATATTTTATACTTCATTTTACGCTGATATTATTTCCTCTGTCAACCCAAATAACATTACATTTCCAATATTTTGCATGTTTTTTTTATTTTTCTGAAATTTTTTAAAATCTTCCGTTTTTCTCTTGCACAATTGTTTTTATACGTATATAATTGTCTGCAGAAAGCAAAGGGGAGCTCGCGTGCGAAGCGGGCTGAGAGTAGGATGCATCTCCTAGACCCTGAACCTGATTTGGGTAATGCCAACGTAGGGAGATACGATATGCACATTTTCTGCAGATATACCTCCACGTATATCTGCTTTTTTAATCTCTATGAACACATCATCAACAGGTTCTTCCAGTATCACAAGGGAATTTGCTTCTGCAAAAATACTCACACAGGAGGAACAAAAAATTATGTTAGGCACTTGTCTTAACAATGTCAGAAAAACAACCCCTCTCGTACACAACATCACAAATTACGTTACGGTAAACGATGTCGCCAATATTCTGCTGGCATGCGGCGCAAGCCCGATCATGTCCGATGAACCGGAGGATGTCGAGGATATCACCTCCATCTGCGGCGGTCTGAACATCAACATCGGAACGCTGCACAGAACGAGCATCGACGGCATGTACTGTGCCGGTGCAAAAGCAGCTTCGCTCGGCCACAAAATCCTGCTCGATCCAGTCGGCGCAGGCGCAAGCCACTTACGTACTTCGACCGCAGTCGGACTGATGGAAAAAATCCCGTTCACCGTCATCCGCGGAAATATTTCCGAAATCAAAACACTGGCACTCGGAAGCGGAACGACAAAGGGTGTTGACGCAGACGTTGCCGATAAAGTAACAGACGAAAACCTCGACAGCGCCGTTGCTTTTGCAAAAAACTTTGCGAAAGACCACAACTGTGTTGTCGCCATCACAGGAGCGATCGACCTCGTTGCCGATGCTGACACCTGCTACGTGATCCGCAACGGACGCGCCGAGATGGGAAGCATCACCGGAACAGGCTGCCAGCTCTCCGGCATGATGACCGCTTACCTCGTTGCCAACCCGGACGAGCCGTTAAAAGCCGCTGCTGCCGCTGTCTGCGCGATGGGACTTGCCGGCGAGATCGGCTGGAGCCATATGAAACCGGAAGACGGCAACTCCACCTACCGGAACCGCATCATCGACGCCATCTACCACATGGACGGCGAGACGCTGGAGAAAGGTGCAAAGTATGAAGTGCGATAAAAAAGGCCTGCTTTTATATGCTGTGACAGACCGCAGCTGGCTGAACGGCGAGACACTGTACAGCCAGGTGGAAAAGGCTCTGCAGGGCGGCGCAACGTTTATCCAGCTCCGCGAAAAAAATCTTGACCAGGATCACTTTATGGAAGAGGCACTGGAACTGAAAAAACTCTGTGCCGCATACCATGTTCCTTTCGTCATCAACGATAACGTGGAAATCGCAGCTAAGATGGATGCGGACGGCGTTCATGTCGGCCAGAGCGATATGGAGGCCGGCGATGTCCGTGCAAAGCTTGGCCCGGACAAGATCATCGGCGTTTCGGCGCAGACCGTGGAACAGGCCATTCTCGCCGAGCAGCGCGGGGCAGATTACCTCGGCGTCGGCGCGGTCTTCCACACCGGTTCCAAGGCGGATGCGGAGGATGTCAGCCACGAAACGCTGACTGCTATCTGCAATGCCGTTAACATCCCTGTCATCGCCATCGGCGGCATCACACGCGATAACGTGACGGAGCTTTCCGGCAGCGGCATCTGCGGCATCGCCGTCATCAGTGCCATTTTTGCACAGAAAGACATTGTTTCCGCAACGAAGGATCTGAAAGAACAGACTCTGCGCATGCTGGAAAACAAATAATTTTACGTAACCATTCATCCTCACACCAGGCGGCAGACTGGGGGCACCACTTTCTTTGTCGCCTGTCCAAAAAGAAAAGTAATGCAAAGGAGTAATTCTCATGGACGCGAAAAACATGAAAACAGCATTAACAATCGCGGGAAGTGATTCCAGCGGAGGCGCCGGCATTCAGGCAGACATCAAAACCATGATCACAAACGGAGTTTACGCCATGTCGGCAATTACCGCACTCACCGCCCAGAATACCACCGGAGTTTCTGGTATTTTCGATGTAACACCGGAGTTTCTGGCCGCACAGCTTGACGCCGTCTTTACGGACATCTTCCCGGACGCCGTCAAAATCGGTATGGTATCCTCCCCGGCACTGATCGAAGTCATCTCCGAACGGCTTCGCTTCTACCAGGCCAAACACATCGTTGTGGACCCGGTCCTCGTCGCTACAAGCGGCTCCGCGCTCGCTTCGGGCGGCGTGCCTGACCTGATGAAAAAACTGCTCTTTCCTCTGGCCGAAGTCATCACACCGAATATCCCAGAGGGAGAAGTTCTCTCCGGCATCAAAATCCAGTCGGAAAGTGATATGGAACGCGCCGCAAAAGAGATCGGGGATTCCTGCGGCTGTGCCGTTCTGTTAAAGGGCGGCCACAGTATCAATGATGCCAACGATCTTTTATATCACAACGGCACATTTACCTGGTTCACCGGAAAACGCATCGACAATCCGAACACACACGGCACCGGCTGTACACTCTCCAGCGCCATCGCATCGGGGCTCGCAAAGGGGCTTTCCCTTCCGGATGCCATTTCCGCTGCAAAAGAGTATATTTCGGGCGCACTCGCGAGCATGATGGATCTCGGCCACGGCTCGGGACCGCTGAACCACGCTTACCGGATCTGATTTTGAAAATAAAGGAGAACAACAGATGGAACGCAATTACGCAACACAGATGGACGCCGCACGCCGCGGCATTGTAACACCGGAGCTGAAAAAAGTCGCAGAAAAAGAGTATATGGCCGTGGAAGACTGATGCCGCTCGTTGCCAGCGGAAAGGTTGCCATTCCGGCCAATAAGCTGCACACCTGCATCGATCCGGAGGGCATCGGCTCGATGCTGCGCACGAAAATCAATGTAAATCTCGGTGTTTCGAAAGACTGTAAAGATTACGATGTGGAGATGCAGAAGGTACTCTCCGCGGTCAATATGGGCGCGGAAGCCATCATGGACCTGTCGAGCCACGGCAATACGCAGCCGTTCCGGCGGAAACTGACCTCCGAATGTCCGGCCATGATCGGCACCGTGCCGGTATATGACAGTGTGATCCATTACCAGAGAGACCTGGATACGCTGACCGCCAAAGATTTTATTGACGTCATCCGCCTCCATGCCGAAGACGGTGTCGATTTCGTCACCCTGCACTGCGGCATCACCAGAAAAACCATCGATCAGATCCGCAAACACAAACGGAAAATGAATATTGTTTCCCGCGGCGGCTCCCTCGTGTTCGCCTGGATGTGCATGACCGGCGAGGAGAATCCGTTCTACGAGTATTACGATGAGATTCTCGATATCTGCCGTGAATACGATGTGACCATTTCTCTCGGCGACGCCTGCCGTCCTGGCTGCCTTGCCGACGCAACGGATGTCTGCCAGATTGAGGAGCTGGTGCGCCTCGGCGAACTCACCAAACGTGCCTGGGAGAAAGACGTTCAGGTTATGGTTGAGGGACCGGGCCACGTTCCGATGGATCAGATTGCGGCCAACATGAAAGTACAGCAGACCATCTGCATGGGCGCTCCGTTCTATGTCCTCGGACCTCTTGTGACCGATATTGCACCGGGCTATGACCACATCACCGCTGCCATCGGAGGCGCAATTGCCGCTATGAACGGCGCTGCTTTCCTGTGCTACGTAACGCCGGCAGAGCATCTGGCTCTTCCGAACCTCGATGACGTAAAGCAGGGCATCATCGCAAGCAAAATCGCCGCACACGCTGCCGACATTGCCAAAGGCGTGCCGCATGCGCGTGATATTGACGACAAGATGGGAGACGCCCGCCGCGTGCTCGATTGGGAAGCACAGTGGGACTGTGCACTGGACCCGGAGACTGCAAAAGCCATCCGTGCTGACCGCTCGCCGGAACAGGAAGATACCTGCTCGATGTGCGGTAAATTCTGTGCCGTGCGAAGCATGAACAAAGCTTTAAACGGCGAACATATCGACATTCTTTAACATCAGTAGACAAGAAGTCACAGTACGCGAAAAGGAACGGTTTTCATTACGAAACCGTTCCTTTTCTGCATTTCCAAAATCTTTTTCTATTTCGCCCATCCTTCGGCGTAACGGACTGCTTTGTGCCATCCGTTCATCTTCTCATCGCGCTCCTCTTTCGAGAGCTCCGGCTCAAATATACGGTCAATGGCTCCGTTCTGTTTTACCGTCTCCTGATCCGGCCAGTAGCCGACGGCGAGTCCCGCAAGATAAGCTGCTCCCATCGCGGTCGTCTCGATGCAGCACGGCCGCTCCACCGGCGCCTGGCTGATGTCCGCCTGACACTGCATCAGAAAATTGTTGGCGCTTGCTCCGCCGTCCACACGCAGTGCGGAGAGCTTCATGCCGGAATCTGCCTCCATCGCTTTTAAGACATCATCCACCTGATATGTGATCGACTCTAGCGTTGCGCGGATCACATGGTATTTGTTGACGCCGCGGGTCAGGCCGAGAATGGTTCCTCTCGCATACTGATCCCAGTACGGTGCGCCAAGGCCGGTAAACGCCGATACGACGTAGCAGCCGTTCGTGTCGTTCACCTTCTGCGCCATGTACTCGGAATCCGCCGAGGACTCGATCAGCTTCATCTCATCGCGCAGCCACTGGATTGCGGCTCCGCCGACAAAAATGGATCCCTCGAGCGCATACGTAATCTTGTCCCCGATACCCCATGCAATCGTGGTAACAAGACCGTGTGTCGAAGAAACCGGCTTTTCTCCCGTGTTCATCAGCAGGAAGCAGCCTGTTCCGTATGTATTTTTCGCTTCGCCCGGCGCATAGCAGGTCTGGCCGAACAGCGCCGCCTGCTGGTCTCCCGCTGCTCCCGCAATCGGAATCGGGCCGCCGAAATATGTGGATGCCGTCTCCCCGTAGACACAGCTCGACGGGCGGACTTCCGGCAGCATACAGAGCGGAATGTTCAGCTCTTTTAAGATATCCTCATCCCATTTCAGTGTATGGATATTGAACAGCATTGTACGGGACGCGTTGGTGTAATCGGTGACATGTACCTTTCCCTTTGTCATCTTCCAGATCAGCCACGTCTCCACTGTTCCGAAATAGAGATCGCCTCGCTCCGCCCGCTCGCGCACGCCCGGAACTTCATCTAGAATCCATTTCAGCTTCGTGGCTGAAAAATACGCATCAATCACAAGACCTGTTTTCTCCCGGAAACGGTCAACCAGTCCGCGCTCCATCAGGGAATCGCAGTATTCCGATGTTCTGCGGCACTGCCATACAATTGCATTGTAGACCGGCTCTCCCGTCTTTTTGTCCCAGACGATCGTCGTCTCTCTCTGGTTTGTGATGCCGATTGCCGCGATATCCTCGTAGGACGCGCCCGCTTTCTGCATTGCCTCCACGGCTACACCGAGCATCGTGGACCAGATTTCATTGGCATCGTGCTCCACCCAGCCCGGTTTCGGGAAACGCTGGGTAAACTCCTTCTGCGCAAGGCTTACGATCTGTCCTTTCTGATCAAACAGAATACAGCGGTTGCTCGTTGTGCCGGCATCAAGTGCCATGATGTATTTTCCCACGTTTAAAAATCCTCCTGTCTCACATTTCAAGAAGAGAGCCTGACAGAATCCACTGCCACGCTCTCTTCCTTTTCTTTGTATGTATCGTATCACAGAATTCTTTTTCTGTAAATCAAATCGTGTTTTTCTGCAGCAATTTATGCCGTAATGATCTCCAGCAGCGCACCGCGCAGATCATTTGAAAGTTCCATGCTCTGCAGCTCTGCAGCCAGAATTGCTACCTTTCCGTCTGCTTTGTGAAGAAGATTTGCGATCTGCTCTTTGGTGATGTAGCTGATTTCGGCGTGCAGCAGCAGATCCATCGCACGTGTCATGACATCGTTCTTTGCAATCTCCGTATCTTCCGGCAGACAGATTGTCACGGTGTCCTGCGGTTTTACATCTGTTACCGCGATCGTAAGAAGTCCGTCTTTCTCTTTGACTTCTGCATCCGCTTCCACGCCGTTTACAAAGACCTTCGCTTCTTTTGCCGTACTTCCGCCGAATTCTACGCAGTACATTCTGCTTTCCGGAACAAGGCTCTGATTGCCCTCAACCGGTGCAATCGTAAATTTCCGCGCACCCCAGTCGAGCGTCATCGATGTTTTTGCACAGTCATCCTTCTCATATGCCATGGTAGTATTGTCATCCTCGTACAGGGCAAATGTATTGTCCGCGCCCGCGTAAACGCGTACCGTCAGCTCATCCGGGTTGGATTCTACATCCAGCGCACTGATCTTCTCTGTCATCGGGATAATCGCACCTGCTTTCGCAAGAACCGGGATCTCCTCGAGCGTACGGTACAGATCCATACTTCTGCCACCCTCGTAAATCATTCCGTTGAAGAAATCAAACCACGTACCTTCCGGCAGCCACACCTTTGTTTTTGCACGCTTCAGCTCCGGAATGCATTTCGTTGTCACCGGTGTTACCATCAGCTCGCTTCCGAAGAAGTACTGATTCGGTGCCTGATTTTTGCCCCAGAAAACCGTCTCCGGGTAATCATAATACATCGGAACAACGATCGGTGTGTCTTCTTTCCATGCACGGTAGTTCATCGTGTACAGATACGGTACGAGTTTATGACGCAGACGAAGGAAATCATCCATTGTGCTGCGCACTTCCATACTGAAGTTCCAAGGCTCTTTTCCACTGAAGGCACTGCTAGAGCTGTGCAGACGGTTGATCGGAGAAAAGACTCCGTACTGATACCATCTTGCTTCAAGCTCATCGTCACGGTAGCCGAGCATATGGCCGCCGATATCATGACTCCACCATCCGTAGCCGATGTTGGAGGCTGTGCTGGTAAAGTATGGCTGGAAATCCAGGGATTCCCAGGTGATGTGGGTGTCTCCGGAAAATCCGACCGGATAGCGGTGGGAGCCCGGTCCTGCATAGCGGGAGAAGGTCATCGGACGTTTTCCGTCTCTTCCACTGTCAAGAAAATGATAGTGATTCAGCATCCACAGCGGATCAAGACCCTCGATCTTGGTACTTTGTCCCTGCTGCCAGTCAATCCACCAGAAATCGACGCCCTCTTTTTCCATCGGATGATGAACTTTGTCGAAATATACATCAACAAATTTCGGATCCGCAATGTCAAAATTGACCGGCTCTTCTTTTTTTGCATCCACTCCCATAGCCTCTGCTACTTCCGGATAGCAGTCCTCATACGCACGAATTCCGTCTGCCGGATGGACATTCAGTGTTGTCTTCATGCCGCGTGCATGGAGTTTTCCAAGAAAACGCTCCGGATCCGGGAAGAGTTTTTTATTCCAGCTATAGCCGGTCCAGCCGCTGCCGTATTTTGGATCCACATCGTCTACACGGTGCCAGTCCATATCGATAACAGCAACCGAGAATGGAACGTTCTCTTTGTCGAAGTCTTCCATCAGTTTCATATAAGATGCTTCACTGTAACGCCAGTAACGGCTCCACCAGTTTCCAAGTGCAAATCTCGGAAGCATCGGAGTTTTGCCGCAAAGGTGGTAGAAATCCTTTAATGCCAGGCGGAAATTCCAGCCATAGCCGAAGAAGTACAGATCCTGCACCCCTTTCTTTCTCGGGGTCACCCAACCGTCCTCTGTCATCAGAAGCGACTTCGAATCATCCAGAACAGCGGAACCAAACCAGGACATGATACCAGGTTCCAGTTCGCATGCTCCGTTGACCTGATCAAGCGTACGGGCCGTTCCTCCAAGATCCTGTGTCGGATCTCCGTAATGCCATGCCGGTACAGAACTGATGCCGACTGCCGTTGTTTTGCAGGAAAGTCCGTTTGCAGAGAATGCCTTTTTGTTGTAATTCAGCTGCAGATACTTTGTGCGCAGCTCCAGCTCATCGCCTGTGTCTTTGACGGAAAATTCCACTGCTGGAAAATCACGGTTTACAACCGTCTGGGATGCCGCATCGATAAATTCACCATCCTCACTGTATTCCAGTCGAAGAAGATGCTCCGTCAGCACTGTGATACGGTATTTATCGCCTTTTATCACATTCTCGGGATTTGCAAGCGGATGTGTCTCCATCTTCAGATATGATTTCATGTTTTGTTTTCCCCTTTCTTATCTTACCGGTTTTTGCCACATTTTGAGAACAGGAATCTGTGGCAAAAGTTCGTTCTGTCACAGATTCCTCTGCATTTTTTATTTTGTTTGCAGAACAACTGCCTCATACGCACGCAGTTTTCGTGTCCCTGCTGCCGCGCCGTCCTGCGGATAGTTGCTGATCAGTACCTCTGCTCCCGCAAAGGTTTCCGGAACCGTGTACTCCTGCTCCTCTTTTGTAAAATTGCACATCACGAGGAGTTTCTGATCGCCTAAGGTTCTGGTATATACATACAGTGCCTCGTCCTCCGGATTGAGCAGCTCGTACGTTCCGTAAACCATGATATCCTTCTCTTTCCGGAGATGAATCAGCTTCTTGTAATAATTGTATACAGAATCCGGATCCGCCATCTCATTTTTTGCATTGACGGTCTCGTAATCCGGTCCGACTTTGATCCACGGGGTTCCTGTGGTAAATCCTGCCGAAGCGGTATCATCCCACTGCATCGGAGTTCTTGCGTTGTCTCTTCCGCGCAGGTTCAGGTAGCGCATCATATCGTCCGGCGCTACTTTTCCGGCTCCGGTCAGCTCGTGGAACGCGTTGATGCTCTCAATATCGCGGAATTCGGACAGATCGTGGAACGGAACGTTCTTCATGCCGAGCTCATCGCCCTGGTATACGTACGGGGTACCCTGCATCATATGAAGGCAGGTAGCCAGCATTTTGGCGCTTACCACACGGTATTCCGGTGAATCATCGCCAAAACGGGACAGGCAGCGCGGCTGGTCGTGGTTTCCAAGGAAGAGGCTGTTCCATGCCTTGCCCTCAAGCTCCGTCTGCCATGCTGTCATGACGCGTTTGAAATCTTTGAGCGGTACGCGTTTGTCCGTCCATTTGCCGTATTTTCCGCTTGCCAGCTCAACCAGCTCGAACTGGAATACCATGCTGAGCTCTTTGCCGTCTGCGGATGCATATTTTTCTGCCTCCTCGATCGTGACACCGGCACACTCACCAACCGTCATCAGATCGTATTTGGAGAGGACTTCCCTGTTCATCTCCTGCAGATACTCATGAACGTGCGGTCCGTTTACGCAGCCGGAATCACCGTAGAGTCCGCCCTCCGGAATTTTTCCGTCCGGCAGCCCTTCCGGTTTGGAAATCATGCTGATAACGTCCATCCGGAAACCGTCAATGCCTTTTTCACACCACCAGTTCATCATATCGAAAACTTCTTTTCGAACCGTTGGATTCTCCCAGTTCAGATCCGGCTGTTTTGTTGAGAACAGATGCAGGTAATACATCTCGGTCTGCGGATCGTATTTCCATGCAGAACCGGAGAAGCAGCTTCCCCAGTTGTTTGGCTCTTTTCCTTCTTTTGCATCACGCCAGATGTAATAATCGCGGTACGGGTTGTCTTTCGATTTGCGGCTCTCCATGAACCATTTGTGTTCATCTGAAGTATGATTGACAACAAGGTCCATGACCAGCTTGATGCCTCTTTTATGCATCTCCGAAAGCATGCGGTCAAAATCCTCCATTGTTCCGAATTCCTGCATGATTGCCTGGTAATCGCTGATATCATATCCATTGTCATCGTTTGGTGACTGGTACACCGGAGACAGCCAGATAACATCCACGCCAAGATCCTTCAGATAATCCAGACGGGATGTGATACCATTTAAATCGCCGATACCGTCTCCGTTGCTGTCCATGAAGCTGCGCGGATAAATCTGATACACTACGGCTTCTTTCCACCATTTTTTGTCCATTTTTTTACCTCCTTTATTTCATCCCCAGAACGTGTCTGGTTCTTTGATTCTGTCGTTTGCAAGCACAGTTTACCATACTTCACGGTGATTTTTCAATAGTTTTGCGCAAAACCAGCAGTTTCTACAAGAGTTTTTCTGTAATTTTGGTAACTATTTACTTCGTCAGATCTCTTACCGACTCCCTCTCCACCAGCGTTGTCGGCAATGGCGGAATATCTTTTTGTACCGGCTCATCCTGGATCAGGTGCATCAGGACCTCTACGGCACGGCGTGCTTTTCCATCCACCATCTGATGCACGGTAGTCAGCTTCGGCCGCGCAAGTGTCGCATAAGTAACATCATCAAAGCCCGCAATTGAAATTTCCTCCGGAACCTTTATTCCCCTGTTCTGCAGAAAGTTGGATGCTTCAAGTGCATAGTAATCCGATGAAAAAAAGAGCGCTGTCTGTTTTTTGAAGAACGGAAGCATCTCCTCATATGCCTTCTCCCTCTGCTCTGGATTCCACGGGATCACAATATGGCGGCTTTCAAAGTCCTCAATTCCCGCCTCCTCCATTGCCTGACGCACACCGAGCCACCGATAGTGGTCAACACCGAGATCGCAGTCGGATAAAAAGAGAAATTTTTTATGTCCCTTTCCAATCAGGTACTGACTCATCTGGTACGCACCGCCGCGGTCATCCATCGTAATGGAGCGGACTCCAAGTTCCGGCGGGAGATACTGATCAATGGTTACCAGCGGTTTTCCGAGACGTTCCGAGAGCTCTGCAATCTCCTTTTCCTTCAGAGCCATCGCAATCATGCCGTCAAAATTCCAGCCGAGCGCCTGCTGCATAAGATCATCCTGCTCATGGCGCGCAACCAGCATCATATAGTAGCCGTGTTCCCGGATCTGATACTCCAGATTTCCGAGCATTGCCGACACAAAGGGATCCTCAAAGGACGATGCATTTCCTTTCTTCGTGAAACCAAGCGCCACACCAATAAGACCGGAGCTGTTGTTCGCCAGCATGCGCGCGCTGATACTCGGCACGTACTCCATCTCCTTTAAAATCCGGTTGATTTTCTCGACCGTCGCCTTTGAGACGCGCCCTGTCTTTCCGTGTATTACATTCGAAACCGTCGTCGGGCTGACTCCTGCGCGGTCTGCAATATCTTTGATTCTAATCATCGGTTCTCTGCCTTTCCTTTTTCTTCACAATTTTCTGAATTCTGTTATGTTTATTTTACCAAGACGGCAAAATGTTTACAACTACTTTGCATCGGCAAACACTACAAAATTATTACATTTTCTTAAACGATATGTAAGAAAATCTCCATCCCTCCTTCATTTACTTTCCGCCGGTTCCGTGGTAAGATAGGATGACAGAAAAAGTTCACCTTTTTTCTGTAAGAAAGGACCTACACATCATATGCGGCTTGCATTTACAAATTTTTCGATAAAATCTCCCACCGGCAAGAAATCCGGCCGGTTTTTTCTTGCCCTTTTTCTGGGCATTTTTCTCTTTCTGACTCACCCCATGCTCTGTCAGGCTGGTTTTGCCTCCAGTACGCCGTTTACCGGCGCCTCCTGGGAATTGGTCGGGGAATATCCGATTCTCGGCAGCAACGGCGCGGTGCAGTCCGTCTGTGCGACGGAAGATTATATCATCTGCATCGAAAATTTTAATGATCTGACGACAGAGCCGGACGTAGTCTCTGCCTACTATAAAAATGATACAGACGCAGACGGAAATCCCGTTACGCAGTATTCCCTCGCGCATCAGGTAAGGGACGCAGACTTTGCTCACGCGAACGGTATGGCATACAATCCCGTCACGCATGAAATCCTCGTAAGCGGCTACAGCAGCCCGGATGCTTCCAATTACGGATGTATCTTCCGCCTCGACCCGGATACCCTGGAGCAGAAAGAGCGGATCCAGCTCTCGACGAGCTACAATATTCTCGGCATCGATTATCTTCCCTCTACGGGCGGCTATCTGATCCAGACCGATGCAGACGGCGGCTACGGCTTTAAACTTCTCGATGCCTCACTTCAGATAGTGGATGACTGGGGCACGTATCCCTTCGATTTTTACATGGAAATTTTCAGGATCTCTGTGTTTCCGGCGATCTCTTTTTTATTTTTCCACTGACGATGCATCTCGGAATCGGAAACTTTATCCAGACATACTCACTCTCGCAGAAAACACTGCTTGCGGACGACACGGTTGATTTTGGCTTTTCCGACGATATCACCATCAATGAACCAGAGGGCCTCTGCGAGACAAATCCTGGGGAATTTATTGCGATTGTAAACGTAAAAAAGGCAGATGGTGGACGGTATGTGCAGTTCTACCGCACCCGGGTTCCGTATCTGTTCACGGTTTCCACTTCCGCGGCGGAGCATGGCTCAGTGTCCGAGGGCGGGGAATTTTCCCGCGGAGAGGAAAAAACCGTTTCCTACACGGCAGACGAAGGCTTCCGGCTCGCAAAGCTCTCGGTGGACGGCTTGTATCTGCCGGTGACGGAATATCCGGACAGCTATACTTTTTCGGATGTTCAGGCGGACCATACGCTTGCCGTAACCTTTGAGCCGATTCCGACGGCGACACCGACGCCGACTGCCACTGCGACGCCGACCGAAACACCGGCCATAACCCAGACACCGGAACCGGCCATTTCCAAAGTACCGGCATCATCCACGGTTTCCTTCTCATCTGTGGCTTCCCATTTCGCAGCGTTCTGGAAAAGCACTGTGCATGCCGCTTCCTGGTTCCGCCATCTTGCCTCGGCCGGTGCATCCCTTTTTGCCCGTATCCGGAAGGCAGATCCTGTTTTTCTGGCGATGCCGTTTGTCCTTCTCGTTCTGATTCTGCTCTTTGTCCTCCGCCTGCGGTATGTCCGCCGCATCCGGCGGGAGCGGTCGCGGAAAGCGCTGGAACACAGAAGAAGAACGTACGAAGAACTGGTCAGAGAATTTACGGAAGATCCGAAGGACGAAGAGGTTTCCATCGATGAGCTGCTGCTTACAATTGACGAACTGCAGAAGGAAGAACAGAAAAACACTTAAATGAAACGTATTCACCAGATCAGGAATTGATCTTCTCGGCACAAAAAAAGTATCCCTTTCCTTTTGGGGAAACGGGATACTTTTTTATTTACACGGGCAACGAGCTAAAGTCCGTGCTTGTTTTTACTCTTCGTAATCGAGTGCCGCGCGCTCCGTTGTGTACGGACGTACATAGGTGTCTGCTACTTTTACGTGCTCCGGATGTTTTGCATATACAGCTACATCCTCTGCTTTTTCCAGTGTTGTGACAAGTGCCATATCATGGGTGGAAGATGCAAGCGGTGCTTCTACAAAGTCAACCGTCAACAGTCCCGGCACTTTGCCGACCAGGCTTTTCAGGTTCTCTGCCATCGCTTTTTTCAGCTCCGGTTTCTTTGCATCCTCTACTTCCGGTTTGAATTTCCACATAACAATATGATGTACCATTGTATTTTTCTCCTTTGCTTTTGTTTTATTGCCAATTCACACAGTTTCTGTGCAAATACCAGCCTTTTGTTACGGCTCTTCGCCTGCAATCCGCAGAATATCCTCAATCTCTTCCACGGACATGTCAAGATACGCGGAAAGCTCTGCCACACTGAAATCCATGTCATCGCCGTCGGAGAGTTCCTCGATGGCGTCTTTTAAGCGGTTTACTTTATTGACTACAGTATTGTCCTTATGTTTCTGAACTCTGTGTTCTTCCATGAAATCGCTGATCGTCTCACGCACAGCCGCATCAATCGCCTGCTCCGCCGTCTCAGCTTTTACAACGGACTCCAGCGCTACTAAAAGTCCGACATTTCCCTCCTGCACCAGATCCATCAGGAAGAAATCGCGGGTGTGCATTTCTTTTGCGGTCTCAATAACTTTCGGAAGCCAGAGCTGCACGAGCATGCTCTTTGCAAGGGAATCGCCCTCTGCCGCTTTCCGGTAAAGCTCTGCCGTTTCTTCCTCCGACGGTGTTCCTGTCTCCGGCAGTTCGTCAAGATACTGCTGTAAGGCACGCAGCTCCTCCTCGGAAAACTCCGGTTTTTTCTTTTCTTTTTCGGTCTCCTCCGGCACGACGCCCGGCTCATAATCTGCCACATCGACCTGCTCCATCGTCAGATATTCGCAGACAAAGGTGACTTTCTGCTCATCCAGTGCAAAGTCTTCAAAAAAGTCTCTGACTTCTTTCATCGTTACTTTATTTTCATGGTCTCTGGCGTAGGACAGCAATTCGGAGAGCTTCTCCTGGAACTTTTTCTGTTCGTCCTGCATCTTTTTTACCCTCTCTTTCTTCCGTTTCACGATTCCATTTCTTCGTACATTTTTTTCAATTTGTCCATTGCTTTTTCTGCTTTGAAAAGCTACTATAAAAGCAAACGAAAAACCACATTCAAGTGGAAAGGAGAATCCTTATGAAACAATTTTTTCAGGATGTGAAAAACAGTTTCCTGCTTTCAGCCGCTGTCTCTATTATACTAGGTATCGTGCTGATCGTCTACCCCGTAAAAACGAGTTTGCTGATCTGTTATATCGCCGGAGCACTGCTCCTGTTTGGCGGCGTTGTTGCGTTGATCCGCTACATTGCAAGCCGCGGCGAGCCGTTTTTCTTCCGCTACGATCTGTTCGTTGCCCTGGTACTGATTCTGTTCGGCTGCTTCGTTATCTTTGAAAGTGACCTTGTAATCGCATTCATCCCGGTTGTCATCGGTATCATCCTTCTGGCAAACGGACTGCTCAGCATTCAGAAGGCGTTCAACCTCAAAAAAACAGGGCTGGAAAAATGGTGGCTTGAGTTCCTGCTGGCTCTTTTAACCAGCGTTCTCGGCATCATCATCTGTACCAATCCGTTTGATGCCGTTGCAACCACAAACATTTTCATCGGTATCTGCCTTGTCTACAGCGGCATTTCCGATCTTGTCACCACCTACTACATGGGCCGCGCAAAACGCCGGATCAAAAACGTCATCCAGACCGAGATCAACCAGCAGAAAATCCTGCACGATGACAATGTGATTGATGTGGATGAGGACGAGCTTCACTAAAAAACAGCTTCTTCCATAAAAATCTTCTTTCATACGAAAAACCGGAACCCGGCACCGCTTTCAAACAGCAGCTCCCGGGTTCCGGTTTTTCTCTGTATTTCTTTTTTTATTTATTCCTCGTGTTTGCTCAGTACTTCCATGCCTTCTCTTAACTTCAGGCGGATCTTTCCAAGCTCCAGACCATTTGCGCCGAAGTACAGCTTCAGGTAGTGGTTCGGGCCGAAGAAGAAGCCAAGGTCTCTCGTCTCTTTGATCCACTCACCTTTTGTTCCGCGGATGCTGATCATAGTTTTTACGATATTGTCGATGTACACGGTTACCGGCAGCTGTGCGAGGTCTTCCAGATCGGATTTCATCTCGATTTCGATATCGTACGTTCCCATCTTGTCAGCCAGAATCGTAACACCGCATACTTCACTGTTTCCTTTTTTCGTGTTCCATGCGGATGCGTCAATCACAACATCTCCCGTTGCCGGATCTGCCTCGTATGTTACAAGATCTGCTGCAACGAAATCGTTGTCGCCCATCTGCTCCCGTGCTTCTTTCTCTTCCTCGCTGATGCGGTCCAGGAACCGTAAGATGCTTGGAGTTCCAAGGATGAAATGCAGGACATTCATCGCATTTCTCTGCAGGTCGCCTCTTGTGATCTCGCCGTTTTCCAGTGCCTCTTTCACATCGTCCTGTCCCATATCGGAGCAGTCGGTGCATACCATGAAGACATCGTTTCCGGCAGATACCATCGGTGCATGGGTTGTTTTGGTTGCTTCATATCCCTCACGGTTTGACATTGCCCACCAGTCAGTCATAACGAAGCCGTCGTAGTTCCACTCGCCGCGCAGAATCGTGGTCAGAAGATCGTAATTTCCTGCAGTCCAGATGCCGTTGACCGGTCCGTAAGTGCTCATGATGGATCTTGCGCCGCCTTCTTTGACTGCGATTTCATATCCCTTCAGATAGATTTCACGCAGGGCACGCTCGGAAACAACGGCGTCCACATGATGTCGGTTGGACTCCTGGTTATTTGCACAGAAATGTTTGATGGTTCCGGTTACATCGGATTTTTCCATACCAAGAATCTGTACGGCACTGATCCATCCGGTCAGGTACGGATCCTCGGAGATATACTCAAAGTTACGGCCGTTCAGCGGGTTTCTGTGAATATTCATACCAGGTCCGAGCAAGGCATCGACACGGTTCTGTCTCATCTCGCGTCCTGCCATCTCGTACAGATCTTCTACCAGCGGAAGGTCAAACGTACAGCCAAGCAGGGTTCCGTTCGGCATGGAGAAGGCTCTCGTTCCGCAGTCAAAGCGGAGTCCGGACGGGCCGTCGGTACAGCAGGCTGCCGGAATACCGAATTCCTGCAGTTCCGGTGTCAGGCCGCCGAATGCTGCTGCGGTTCCCGGAGTAACCTTCGGGCTGCACATGCCCTCGCCGCGGAAGATGCAGATCAGATCTTCATCGGAAAGCTGTGCCACGAACTCTTCCATCGTTACTTTCTTATCCAGGACATCACCGAGCTTGTAGCCTTTGTCACCGGTATAGGTGATCGGCTCCATGCGGTTTTCTTTCATGCGCTCGATCGGATCTACGGTGCGCAGAGGAGCTGCCTCATATCCCGGTTTTAACGTTCCGTCTTCGCCCGGAACAGCTTTCATGCGCTCAAATGCTTCTACCGGAGCCATAGCCTCGGTCAGGATCTCAACCACTTTGAACGGCTGCTCGTATGCACCGGCAAAGGCTGCGCTTCTGACATCGCTTCCGACGTAGAACTCATAACTGCCCTCTTCGAGTACGTAGCAGGATTTGTGGCCGGTTGCACCGCTGTCATCGTAGGATGCAAAGCTCTCTTTGGTCACATCGATCGTCAGCGTCTCTTTTGCGCCTGGTGCAAGAACACCGGTCTTTGCAAAACCGACGAGTGCGCGGGATGGTTTTCCAAGAACACCCTGCGGAGCTTTTACATAAACCTGAACAACCTCTTTACCATCCGTTTTGCCGGTATTTTCAACGGTTGCCGTCACGGTTACATTGTCAACATCTTTCTCTTCTGCCTCTGCGGTCACGGCAAATGTCGTATAGGAAAGACCAAAACCGAACGGATACAATACTTTCTCTTTTGCAAAGGTCTCAAAGTAGCGGTATCCGACGTAGATATCCTCTTTGTACTCATTGCGGGTCAGATCGCCGAAGCAGCTTTGGGACGGATAGTCCTCGATATTCTCTGCAATCGTGTCGGTCAGCTTACCGCACGGATTGACTCTTCCCATCAGTACATCGGCAACACCGTTTCCGCCTTCCTGACCACCCTGCCATACATAGAGAACAGCTGCCGGATTGCACTCTTTCACCCATTTCATGTCGATAATGTTTCCGACGTTCAGCACAACGATTGTTCTTGCAAATGCTTTGCTGACTTTTTCTACCATCTCTTTTTCAGTATCGGTTAAGAGATAGCTGCCTGCCTCATTTTTGTTGTCCTGATCCTCACCTGCGGTACGGCCTACAACAACGATGGCTGCATCGGCGCCTTTTGCACTCTCCACGATCTCGTCGGTCAGCTCCATCTCTTTTTGGGACCACGGCACCTTGCCCCAGCCCTGTCCTTCGTCGTACGGATTTTTCTCGATCCATTTTTCGTATGTTCCAAGAAGATTCTCGTCGAGTGTAATGTCTTTTTCTTCTTTTAAGGCATCCAGAATACCGACAACGTATTTCGTATTGACAAGACCGCCGGAGCCAAGTCCGCTCTTATAATAGTGGAATGCAATTCTTCCGAAAACAGCCACTTTGTCTCCTTTTCGAAGCGGGAGTGCCTCATTTTCGTTTTTCAGAAGTACACAGCCTTCTGCCGCTGCCTGACGGGCCAGTGCTGCATATTTGTTGAAATCCAGTGGTGTAAATTTTCCCATTTTGTTCCCCTTTCTCCTGTATCCTTTCTGATCCGACAAGTGCCGGGACACCTGATACTTCCGGGTCCCGGCACCTGTTCTGGTCTCTTGTCTTTTATTATCTCGTATTCCTGGCTTTTTTTCCAGTTCTTTTCTTATCTTTTTTTCGTCTGATATTGACCTTTTTGTTCCTGTCTTATCCGATCAGTCCCTGGACAATTAATACCAGAAGCAGCAACGGCAGAATATAAGAAAGATAAACCCGTACCCAGTCCGGCACTTTCAGGCCCCCGCCCTTATTTGCCTCTGCCTGGTAGTTTTTGAAGCCCCAGCCCCATTTTGAAGTACAGAACAGAAGGTAAATCAGAGAGCCGACCGGCAGCAGAAGGTTGCTGACGATAAAGTCCTCAAGATCAAGAACGGTGCTTCCTGCGCCGAGCGGCTGGAATCCGGACCACACATTGTAGCCGAGTGCACACGGCAGGGATCCTAAGATCACCAGAATGCAGTTGATGATGGCTGACTGTTTTCTGGAAACGCCGAAAATCTCAGAAAAACAGCACATGATATTCTCAAATACAGCAATGATGGTAGACAGCGCCGCAAAGAACAGGAACAGGAAGAAGAAGCTTCCGAAAATCCGTCCGCCCTTCATCGAGGTGAAAATGTGCGGCAGCGTCATAAAGATCAGCTTCGGGCCGCTGTCCGGCTGTACGTTGTAGGAGAAGCACGCCGGGAAAATGATGAGGCCTGCGGTAATCGCTACAAACGTATCGAGCGCTGCAATGCTGACTGCCTCGCCGAGCAGGGATTTTCCGCCGTTTAAGTAGCTGCCGAAAATCAGCATCGCGCCGATACCAAGGCTCAGCGTAAAAAATGCCTGGCTCATCGCGTTTGTGATAATGTGGAACAGTCCCACCTGTTCGATCTGCTGCATATCCGGCACCAGATAGAATTTCAGTCCCTCTTTGGCACCCGGCATCGTAAAGCTGTAAACCGCAAGGAAAATCATGATGACCATCAGCACGATCATCATCACCTTTGTAACACGCTCCACGCCGTTCTGCAGACCCACCGAACAGATCAGAAAGCCTGCAATTGTAATAATCAGCATGGTAATGACAAGAATCGACGGAGATGAAAGCATCTCGTTGAATTTTCCGGTTACGGCGTCGCCTGTCAGGCCGCTGAATTTTCCGATTAAAAAGCTGTAGAAATAGTACAGCATCCAGCCTGCAACGACGGTGTAGAACATCATCAGCAGATAGTTTCCGATGAGGCAACGTATCCGTGGATATGCCACTTCTGCCCTTTCTTTTCCAGTTCCCCATACGCGCGCACGGTACTCTTTTTGCTTCCTCTTCCGATGGCAAGCTCCATCGACAGAATCGGAACTCCCATGATGGCAAGGAACAGCAGGTAAAACAGCACGAAAATGCCGCCTCCGTTGTTTCCTACCATATACGGAAATTTCCATACATTTCCGATGCCGATGGCACATCCTGCCGAAAGCAGAAGAAAGCCAAGGCGCGATTGGAATGTTTCTCGTTCCATTTCTTTTTGTTCCTCCCTTTTTTCTTCCATACTCCCGGAATTTCTCCGCAAGTACATCTTCGTACAAAACCAAGACTTCAGACAGCACCGTTCTGCCGTTCTTTCCGGTATGCCGACGGCGAGATTCCCATATGGTGACGGAATACTTTTCCAAAATAGTTTCCACTGGAAAATCCGGTTTCTGCTGCAATCTCTTCCACACTCTTTCCGGTATTCAAGAGCAGCGTCATCGCTTTGCGAATTCTCGCTTCCTGAAGATACTGCATGGGAGAAACGCCTGTTTCCTCCCGGAAGCATCTCGTAAAATGGGCAAAGGAAACCCGGCTCTGTTCTGCCAGCTGTTCAATCCCCTGCACAGATGCGCAGTCGGTATCCATCTGCCGTATCGCTTCCCGAACAAAAAAATGTGTCTGCTTCCGCTCCGGACGCTGTACCTCCCGCAGAAGAGAACAAAAAAACTGATACAAAAACACACCGCATTCATACGGTTCCGACCGGTAACCGTTTTTCAGTTTTCGATGCATCTGCAGTGCAGTCCGAATTGGCTCGCTATCTGCATCCGCATAAAAAACATCTCCTGTTTTTTCAAACAGTCGTTCTGCCGCATAGGACACTGCACTTCCACGAAAATGAAAATACAGAAAAATCCATGGTTCTTCGGATTCCGGATGCAGATAATATCTGCTATTCTCCGGAATCTGACACAAAAATCCTCTCCCGGGACGCATTTCATACGTTTTTCCGTTTTTTTCAAACCATCCTGTTCCCGAAAGCGTATACTGCATCAGCCATCCGGAATATGTTCCGCGGTCTGTATTATGAAATGCATACGGTTCCTTCCATCTCTTTTCCACCCCGCCGTCCAGCAGCAAAAACGGAGCGTTCGGCCAGTGATCCAGATCCAGGATTCCATATACTCCGATCAGATCTTCCATCAAAAAATTACCTCTTTTATCCGGTTTGTCTTCTTGTTTTGCACTATGTCCTTTATTATACTTTTCTTATCAGAAAAAAACAAGCATTGCTTTAGAAAGGAGTTTTTTCTTATGCATCTGACAAACAAAAATACATGTGCACCAACCCCACCGATGGGCTGGAACAGCTACGATTACTATGATACAACCGTGGACGAGGCTGCGGTAAAGGCAAATGCCGACTATATGGCAAAGCACTTAAAAGCATATGGCTGGGAGTATATTGTAGTGGATATCCAGTGGTATGCAAAAAAGGCCGGTTCCATGCGCGACCGGTATCAGTATATTCCATTCTCTGAACTGGAAATGGACGAATACTCCCGTCTGCTGCCGGATCCCGAACGTTTTCCATCTTCTGCAGACGGTTCCGGCTTTAAACCACTTGCCGACTATGTACACAGTCTGGGGCTGAAATTCGGAATTCACATCATGCGCGGTATTCCGCGAATCGCTGCACATCATCACGGAAAGATCAAGAACAGTTCTCTTGGTGCTGAACACGTTGTCGATCCTACGGTCATCTGCGGCTGGAATCCGGATATGTACGGTGTACGCGATCTTCCGGAAGGACAGCTTTACTATGATTCCCTGCTGGAGCTCTACGCTTCCTGGGGTGTTGATTACATTAAATGCGATGATATCTGTAATACCAACATGCACAAAAATCCGTTTGCAGCTGCGCATGAGATCGAGATGCTCTCGAATGCCATCCAAAAATGCGGACGGCCGATCGTCCTCTCTCTGTCTCCGGGACCTGCGCTCATAGAGAAAGCATGGTTCTATGAAAAGCACGCGAATCTCTGGCGCATCACCGATGATTTCTGGGACAACTGGGCACAGTTAAAGGATATGTTCCAGCATTGCGAGCTCTGGCAGAGCCACGTCTCTGCCGGCTGTTATCCGGACTGTGATATGCTGCCGCTTGGCGAACTCGGAAAAGGTTTTGCTACAGAACATCATACGTATTTTACCCCGGATGAGCAGAAAACGATGATGACACTCTGGTGTCTCTTCGGCTCTCCACTGATGCTCGGTGCCGAAATGACGCTTCTCGATGACGATACACTGGCACTTCTTACGAACACGGATATTCTCGCGATGCTGCCTCCGTCCGTTCGTCCGCATCAGATCACGCGTACAGACAATGAAGCTGTGTGGTATGCAAAGGATGACACAACCGGAACAACCTACGTTGCACTTTTTAATCTTTCGGATGCACCGCAGACGGTTTCTTCCACACTTGCCGATGCAGACTGCCCACTGGAGTCTGTTGCGGCGAAAGAACTCTGGAGCGGTAAAGCACTTTCTTTAAACGGCGGTTTTTCTGCTTCTCTTGCTCCGCACGCCTGCAGCGTATGCCGTTTTGAAACACGATAAAACGATCATTTCTTAAGACAAGCAGCAAATCATGTCCTGCCCGGGACCAAAACAATGGTTTTTCCTCCGGGCAGGGCATTTTTATGCTCTATTCATACCGCGCAATCTCTTTCCGCAGCCGTTTCATAATCCGTTTTTCCAGCCGCGAAATATACGACTGTGAAATCCCAAGAAGATCCGCGACTTCTTTCTGCGTTTTCTCCCGCCCCTCTGGCATATTGATGCCAAACCGGAGTTTCACGATCACCTGCTCCCGCTCAGAGAGCTTGCTGATTGCGCTTCCCAGCACGCGGTGTTCCGCCTCCTGCTCGAGCCCCTGATAGATCACATCCTCCTCCGTTCCGAGGATATCCGACAAAAGAAGCTCATTTCCATCCCAGTCTACATTGAGCGGCTCATCGATCGAGACCTCCATCCGTGTCTTGTTATTTCTCCGCAGATACATCAGAATCTCGTTCTCAATGCACCGGGACGCGTACGTGGCAAGCTTGATCTTTTTTTCCGGATTGAACGTGTTAATTGCCTTGATGAGGCCGATGGTTCCAATCGAAATCAGATCCTCCACACCAACTCCTGTATTATCAAATTTCTGTGCAATGTAGACGACGAGACGCAGGTTGTGTTCGATCAGCTCGCTCCTTGCCGTCTCGTTTTCCGGATCGGAAAGCCCCGCAATCGCATCGGCCTCCTCCTGTCCTTCCAAAGGCGCCGGGAGAACATCTGTGCCCCCGATATAAAAAATTTCTCCTGTCTGACGAAATACAGCCGGCACGGACCGCGGCAGCATACGAAGCCGGAATCCGTTTGGCAGTGCAGCCTGCAGCATACTTCATTCCTCCTGTCCTTCCATGAGATCTGGATGCAAAATTATTTCATAGCCCCTGGGAGATGAACTATTTTCTCCGCCAAGCGCAATCAGCGGTCCGCTTATGTGCCTGGCTGTATGTTCTGTCACAAGAATCATTTCCGAGATCCGGATCACCGGCAGAAAGCCCCGGCCTTCCAGTCCGCGAAACGGTATGTAACGGGGCTGCAGCGCAAGAAGCCGTTCCGGCTCCGGCACCGTCTCGTGCCTTGCAAGCGCCGCAATCCCTGTCCGCATTTCGTCCGGGAACAATTCGAGTATCACAGTGTACGGTACGACCGAGACCGGCTTTTTGGTTGTGGCATCCCGCAAAGTATTGCCCGTGTCGTACAGTCCTTTTACTTTTTTCCATTTCCCATTCTGCACAAGCTGTACCGTAACCTGCCTGGCGTGTTCCAGGAGCATCTCCTTTCGGATCTTCAGCAGGAGGAGTGTTCCCGCATATGCGGCACTCCCGGAAAGAAGAAAAAGAAAAATTCCCCTTCCCGGCATCAGCTCCCGGAACAGGCGGTATGCACTGCCGATCAGAAAACCGGACAGTATATAGCCTGCCATTCCCACCACAAGATCCCGTACTGTCGTGATTCTGCAGCCAGATTTCACCATCCCTGTTGTAATTCCGATTCCGACCAGGGCGAGCAGCGCACCCGGCAGATACCGTGCAAACACGGCATACAGCACCGCATAGCCGGCGCCGAGCGCGGCTGCCGCAAAACTCCTTCTTCGCGTGGCAGATCGTTTCAGAAGAAAGGAGGAAAGACGCAGAATAGTATAATTCAGCAGAAGATTCTCTGCAAAGAGAAGATCCAGAAAGATCTCATAGTGCAAAAAAACACCCCCTGCGCCTTTTGCATGGTCTGAATTTCTAACAGACCCTATTATAGACGGAAGGGGGTGAATTTTTTGTCGTTTTCGGAAGAATGACCTTCTTTTTTGATCAACAAACTTCGACACGCCGCAACATTTTCGGTCTGCGGCGTGTCGAGGTAAATTCGTTATTTGCTTATTATTCTTTGCTTATCTGCGGTTTCTTAAGAAATCCGGGATCTGGATGTCCTTTTTCGGAACATTGCTTGTCATGGTCTGCTGAGCCTGTACCTGCGGCTGCACCTGAACCTGTGGCTGCGGCTGTACCGGAGCGGAAGCTTTCGGAGCAGTGTGTACCGGAGCGGCTGCCTGTGCAGAGAAGCTGCTGCTGGAAAATGCGCTCTTTCTTGCATCTGCCGGCTCTTTGCGGGATACGCTTGCCTGTTTCGCCGTTGCATCGTTGAGACCTGTTGCGATAACGGTGATCTTCGCTGTATCGGTAACAGAATCATCATACATAGCACCGAAGATGATGTTTGCATCCTCTCCAGCCAGATTCTGTACGTAACTTGCAGCATCGTTTGCATCCATAAGGGAGATATCTCCGGAAATGTTGATGATAACGTGGCTTGCACCCTCGATGGTGGTCTCAAGCAGCGGACTGGAAACAGCCTGCTGTACAGCCTCGAGCGCTTTGTCGTCGCCCTTTGCCTCGCCGATACCGATGTGGGCGATACCCTTGTCGGTCATAACGGTCTGAACATCTGCGAAGTCGAGGTTGATGAGTGCCGGCAGGTTGATCAGGTCTGTGATGCCCTGTACGGCCTGCTGCAGAACCTCGTCTGCTTTCTTTAATGCCTCCGGCATGGTTGTCCGGCGGTCTACGATTTCAAGAAGTTTGTCGTTCGGGATCACGATCAGGGTATCTACGTTTTCCTCGAGTTTTTCGATTCCCATCAGCGCATTGCTCATACGGGTTCTTGCCTCGAATTTGAACGGTTTTGTTACAACGCCGACAGTCAGAATGCCCATTTCTTTTGCAACGCCTGCTACAACCGGTGCTGCACCTGTTCCGGTTCCGCCGCCCATACCGCAGGTGACGAATACCATATCAGCGCCTTCCATGATCTGTTTGAGCTCTTCGATGCTCTCCTCGGCTGCTTTCTCTCCAACCTCAGGTTTTGCTCCTGCACCCAGTCCCTTGGTCAGCTTCTCGCCGATCTGGAGAATGGTAGGTGCCTTACAGAGGGTCAGTGCCTGTTTATCGGTGTTGATTCCAACGAATTCAACGCCGCCGATGGATTCCTCCACCATTCTATTTACAGCATTATTTCCTGCACCACCTACACCGATTACGATAATCTTTGCAGATGATTCTGCCTCATTTGTCATGATCTCTAACAATTTCAACTTCCTCCTTTTGATTATGAACTGCTGTCTATCTCAAAATAGTCTGATATTCTGATGGTCATACATAAAGATATAATATAATTTCTTCGGAAAATAATCAACTGTTTTTTTCGTATTTCATAAAAAATTCAGGATTATTGCGTTTTTTTGACGGCTTTCCTTTCCTCTTATACATCTTTCGAGAAGACAAAGCTGCTGTCGCCGTCCTTGTAATCCTCCATATGGAGTTCTCCGGAAAGACCGGAAAGGCTCGGCAGGATTGCTGCTACGCGCGTCATCTTTTCTTCTAACGCCGTATCGGTTCCAAGCAGAATCCGCACGGTATCATAGTAATGCAGAATAATTTCGCTGTTCTCATTAAATTCCACACTGTCCGGCGTGATATTGTATTTCTCCGTCATTCTCGTAAGTGCGAGCATGGTGCGGAAAACTGCCGGTTTTTCAACCGGGAGCTGCTTGTTCACGGTCACATAGTCAAACGTAAGTCCTGTTACAAGCGGAACATCGGAAAGGGTCGGCTGAAAGTCTGTCGTTGTCACACGTGCACTTTTAATCGTATCCGCCGAGAGCGCACCGTCGGACGTACTGCTTTCGGATGCTGTGCCATCGGATGATACGCTTTCGGATGCAAGCGACTCACTCGTAAGGGATCCATCCGCACTCGTTCCATCGGAGGCGGTTCCGTCGGAAGGCTCACCCTCCGCAGGTGTTTCCTGCTCCTCGTCCACGCACTCCAGCACGATGCCGTTCTTGTCAAAATAGACCTTCTGCTCGTACTCGACATAACCGACCACTTTTTTCTCATTTACCTGGATGCAGATGGTGTCATAGCTTACAAACGTAAACTCCACGGAGTTCATAAAAGGAATATCGCTCATATCAACCTTCGAATGAAACGTCGTAAGAAGCACCGTGTTTTTCATCCACTTGTCGTCCGCGACCATCTCTTTGATTTCATCTTTTGTATACCGGGTGTTCCCCGCCACCTGGATATTGCGGATTTTGAACACATTAAAAAACAAGGCACCTGCAAGGCCGACGCCAAGCACCACCCCGGTCAGAATCCGTATTTTTCTGTTTTTCTTCTTTTTTCTGTTTTTTTTCTGTCTCATATTTCTTTTTCTACGATAATCTTGGCTCCGAGTTCCCGGAGCGTTTCTGGAAACCGTTCATACCCCCGCTCAATCAGTTCTGTCTGCCGGATTGTGGAAAATCCTTCTGCGGCAAGCGCCGCCGATACGAGTGCCGCGCCGCCCGAAGATCCTGGGAAACAACTTCTGCACCGTGCAGACGGCTTTTTTCGGCCGTCAGCCATTTTCCGCAGATCTGCAGCGTACCGCCCATTTTCTGCAGCTCCTCTGCCGTCCGGAGGCGGTCCTCAAATACATTTTCACAGATACAGCTCTTTCCTTCCAGCGTCATCGCTGCCGCCAGATACAGCGACTGCAGATCCGTCGGAAAACCGGGATATTCCTCTGTCTCCACGTACGGAACAGCATGCTGCACGTTTTTGCTGTCTGCTACCAGTGTACCACTCTTCCTTGTATATTGTCCACCTATTTTCTGATAGAGGGACAGAACCGCCCCCATTTCGTCCAGCGGCGCGCCGGAAAGCGTCAGGTGCCCCCGCGTCGCCGCGCCCATCAGAAGATACGTCCCTGCCGCGATCCGGTCACCCGGAACACGATACCGGCAGCCGGACAGCAGTCTCTTTCCCTGCCTTCCGTAAACGGTAATCTGCTCCGTCCCCTCGCCGGTAATCTCCGCTCCCATGGCCTTAAGAAACCGGCAGAGATGAACCACTTCCGGCTCCCGCGCACAGTGCTCCAGCCTTGTTGCACCTTCCGCTCCGACAGCAAAAAGAACCGCATTTTCCGTCGCCCCGACACTCTTTTTCGGAAAGCAGAGCACGGCTCCTTTCGGATGATCTGCCTTTGCCCGAATGGTGCCGTCCTCCTCGAAGACCTCGGCTCCCAGAAGCTCCATTGCCCTCTGATGCAGGTCCGTCGGCCGCTTTCCGATCCGGCAGCCGCCGGCCCCTGCAAGGTATGCCTCCCCTGTCCTTGCAAGAAGACTTCCCAGAAACAAAAGAGAGGCGCGCAGTCTCTTCGAAAGCGCTCCCTCCACACGGCTTTTTTCGATCTTTTCACAGTTCAGGTGGAGCGCATTCCTCTCCCACCAGACTGTTCCGCCAAGGCTTCTTACAATCTCCGCCATATCCTCCACATCGGAAATCTTCGGGCAGCCTTCCAGCACGACCTCCTCTTTTGTCAGAACCGCCGCCGCGATCATGGGAAGAACGGCATTTTTGGAACCCTGGACTGTTACCGTTCCGCAAAGCCGCCTTCCGCCGAGAATCTGATATACTCCCACCTGTTCTCTCCCATCCGGCCTCTCTTTTTACGGTATGCATTACACTCCCGTTTTGTTCCCGTTCTGCAGCGCTTTTCCGCCTTTTTAATCGGTGTCCCTCGAGACCGACAGGGCAAGCCCCATCTCGCCGAGCAGAAACAACACGGAGGTGCCGCCATAACTGATAAAAGGCAGCGTAATGCCGGTATTCGGAATCGTATTTGTCACAACCGCGATGTTCAGAATCACCTGAAGCGCAATATGCCCCATAATTCCGCCCGCAATCAGTGCTCCGCCAAGATCCCGCGCATGGATCGAAATAACCATCAAGCGCCAGATCAGCACCGCAAACACGGCGATCACCAGGCAGGCGCCGAACAGTCCGCCCTCCTCACAGATAATCGAAAAGATCATATCATTCTGCGCTTCCGGCACAAAGCCAAGCTTCTGCAGGCCTTTTCCAAGCCCGCAGCCAAAGATTCTCCCGCTGCCGATCGCATAGAGTCCCTGAATGGTCTGGAACCCCTTCTCGTACGCCTCCGGGTTGCGCCAGATGGCAAGGCGTTCGAGGCGGTAGCTCTCCATCATCAGAAAAACGGCAATAAACCCGATGCCGGCGCCTCCGATTCCGAGAAACGGCAGGTAGCCCGGATGTGAAATAAAGATCAGAAATGCACAGATTCCGAGCAAAATAATCGCCGTACTTAAGTTATTGCTTCCGACAAGCGCTGCAATCGGCAGGGTGCACAGCACCGCCTTTGTCATAAACCAGAGACTGTCGGACCGGCCTTTCGTGTGCTCCATCACCCAGGGCAGGAAGAGAATCACCGCCATCTTGGCAAATTCCGAGGGCTGGAACGATAAGGGGCCAAGCTTTAACCACCGCTTCGAGCCGTTGTACTCACTTCCGAAAAAGAGCACCGCCGTCGAGAGCGCAAGGGAAGCCGCATAAAACCACGGTGCCAGTGCAAACAGCCGCCGGTAATCTATTTTTGCAACCGCATACATACCGATCACACCGAGCGCACTTGCAAAAAGCTGCTTCTTGAAATAATAAGCCGGGTCATGGAATCTGACCCGGCCGTTATACGCGCTGGCGCTGTACAGAATCACAAGGCCAAGGCCAAGCAGAATCCATACCGTCACCAGCAGCGTCCCATCTATTTTTTTCTCTTTTTCCTTCCGCATCCGCGCCACACCCGCCGTTCGCTCTTTTTCAGCTTATGCGGGATAGTTTCCTGATATGACGTTTTTACAGTGCTCTTACGTACTCCTTAAACAGCTCACCGCGCTGCTCATAGCTCTTAAACTGATCCCAGCTTGCGCAGGCCGGGGAAAGAAGAACCGCATCCCCTGCATTTGCCTTGTCGTGGCAGATCTGTACGGCTTCTTTTAAGTTGTCTGCCATGATAATGTCGTTGAATCCGACGTTTCTTGCCGCTTTTGCGATCTTCTCTTTCGTATCTCCGATCAAAACCAGGAAACGTACCTTTCCATCGAATGCCTGAATCCACTCTTCGTAGGTGGACTGCTTGTCGTAGCCGCCGCCGATCAGCAGAGTCGGGCGGTTCATCGCCTGGATGCCTTTGATGGCCGCATCCGGATTCGTTCCCTTGGAATCGTTGTAATATGCCACGCCGTCCTTCTCGCAGACATACTCGATGCGGTGCTCTACCCCTGCAAACTCCTGAATGACTTTGCGGACAGTTTCCATCGGCACGCCTGCATGAAGTGCCATCGCAGAAGCAACCATGACGTTTTCAAAATTATGTAGGCCGAGCAGTTTTAAGTCGTCGGTTCTGGTCAGAAGCTCCGTCTCGCCGTTCTTTGCAATGCGGATTTCGCCGTCCTGATAATAGATGCCGTCCTTTAACGCACGCAGACTCGAGAAGTACATCACCTGTACTTTCTTCTCTGCCATCAGTTTCTCGCCGAACGGGCGCAGGATTTCGTCCTCATAATTCAGCACACAGAGATCATCCATCGTCTGATTTTCGGTGATACACTCTTTCACGCGGATATACTCTTCCATCGTGTGATGGCGGTTCAGATGATCCTCGGTAATGTTTGTGATCGCACTTGCCGCCGGATGGAACTCTTTGATGGTTTCCAGCTGGAAGCTGCTGATCTCGGCAACCGTTACGGTATCATCTGTCGTGTCGAGTGCCGCGGATGTGTACGGGGTTCCGATGTTTCCGACCACTTTTACTTCCGGCTGATATGCTTTCATGATCTCGCCGAGCAGCGATGTTGTGGTGGTCTTTCCGTTAGTACCGGTAATCGCAAGCACTTTTCCGCGGCTTACCTGATACGCCAGCTCCACTTCACCGATGACCGGGATCTCTTTTTCTTTCATTTTAAGGACAACCGGCAGATCCGTCGGAACACCCGGGCTTAAAACGACAAGATCAAGGCTGTCGAGCATCTCCTCCGGGAGCTCGCCTAAGACAACTTCCACGCTGTCACGGCTCTCTAATTTTTTTTAAGATTTCTTCTTTTTCGAGTTTGTCATTTCCATCGTAAAGAACGACAGAAGCACCTTTCTTGTGCAGCAGCTCCTCCGCTGCAATTCCACTCTTTCCGGTTCCGAAAACCAGTACTTTTTTTCCTGTGAAAATCATGTTTGATTACCTCCATATTTTAAAGCCCCATCAATGCGATCAGGCATAGTATCGCTGTGATTGTAGCAAACACCGTCACAATCTGTGTCTCCGACCAGCCCATCAGCTCGAAATGGTGATGGATCGGCGTCATCTTGAAGATCCGTTTTCCCTTCGTCAGTTTGAAGAATGACACCTGCAGGATCACAGAGAGAATCTCCATCATATAAATGAATCCCACAAGCGGCAGAAATAAGGGGAGACGTAAGAAACACGCCATTCCCGAGACGAAACCGCCGAGTGCCAGACTTCCGGTATCGCCCATAAAGACGCGGGCAGGAAATACATTGAATACCAGAAACCCCAGCAGACTCCCGATAACCGCAAGCGGGGACGGGGAAACACCGTTTCCGAGGCCGATCGATGCCACGGAAAAGAAAACAGCATTTAAAATCGTCACACTCGCCGCCAGTCCGTCAAGGCCGTCGGTAAAGTTGACACCGTTGACCGTTCCAAGAATCACAAAGGCGAAAAACGGAATCGTAAAAATCCCTGCGTCCAGCTCTTTGCCTGGAAGGAACGGAATGCGCATCCGGAGGGAAATTCCGGAAAAACGCGCCAAATACCACAGAAAGACTGCTGTAATCACTGCCTGCAGTGCCATTTTCTGCTTCGGGTACAGCCCGTCGCTGCGGTGCAGCACGACTTTCAGATAGTCATCGAGAAAGCCGATCAGGCCAAAACCAAGCGTCAGAAACAGCACCGGAACCACTTCCGCTCCCTCTTTCCGGAAAAGGAGGGAAACTGCGGTAAACGCCGCCAGAAACATCACGCCGCCCATCGTCGGGGTTCCCGCTTTTTTCTGGTGGCTCGGCACACCTTCTTCCCGCTCCTTCTGCCCCGCTTTGACTTTTCGCAGAAACGGGATCAGAACCGGCCCCAGCGCCAGGCTGATGCCAAAGGAAAGAAGAACCGGCAGGATCATTTCTCTTTTCATAGACGCACCTCTTCCTTTTTGTACGGATTGTGTACGGAACAGGCATGTCAAAATATTTTCTCCAGCCTATTCAGTATATAGCTTTTTGTTCTGTTTCGCAACCTTCTTTTATAATCCAAGTTACGGTTCGCTCAGCAGTGAAACACTTGCTGTTTCGCTGCGTAAGAAAGTGATTCAGGTGTGAGCAGCCCTCCTTTTGCGAAGCAAAACTTTAAATGAGGGCTGCGAAGGACACAGTTCTCAGGTTTCCTGAGAATTGTGTCCAATACCGAGATACGGAAGTACATTGGAAAAGATATCGCGGATCACCGGCGCGCAGATCGTTCCGCCGTAGTAGACGCCCTGCGGATTGCGGATAATGCAAAGCCCCAGCACCGTCGGATGCTCCGCCGGGGTGAAGCCGAGGAATGAGGAAATATAGCGGTTGGCGCTCCGCGGAAGTGTCTGCGAAGTTGCCGTCTTTCCGCCGATGGAATATCCCTCGAGGTACGCATTCTTTCCAGACCCTTCTGAAACAACGCTTTCCAGAATTTCGCGCACCGTCCTGGAAGTTTCTTCCGAAAGAACCCCTTCTTTTCCGGAAAATTCAGATGCTTTACAACATTTCCTTCTTCATCGAGCACATCCGTTGCGACATGCGGCGTCACCATTTTTCCGCCGTTGACAAGCGCAGAGACCGTCGCCGCCAGGCGGATCGGCGTGATCTGGAAGGACTGGCCGAATGCCATCGTCGCAAGCTCAACATCTCCGATGTTTTCCTCCTTGTGCATAATCGTCGATGCCTCGCCCGGCAGATCGATCCCCGTCTTTTCCATCAGACCGAAATTCCGGAAGTAATCACAGAACTTTTCCACACCGAGCCGCAGCCCCACTTCAATGAACACCGGGTTGCACGAGTTCTGCGCGCCCTGCACGAAGTTTTCGGCTCCGTGTCCCGTCCGCTTGTGGCAGTGGATCCGGCGGTCCTCCACGATTTTGTAGCCGGGACAGAAAAACGAATCGTTCGGCGACACAACGCCCTCCGAAAGTCCCGCCGACATCGTGATGATCTTAAAGGTAGATCCCGGCTCGTACGTATCGTTGATGCAGGCATTCCGCCACATCTGGTTCAGCAGATCCTGAATTTCTTTTTCCGAAAGTCCCGTTGTATCCTGCTGCAGCGTGAACGGATCGTTGAGGTCGAACTCCGGCACATTGACACAGGCATAGATTTCTCCGTTCTGCGGATTCATAAGAAGAATCGAGACGCTGTCCGCCTGTTTTTCTGCCATCGCCTTTTCCGCTGCCTGCTGGCAGTACTCCTGGATATTGACATCCAGGCTGACCTTTAAGTCCCTTCCCGCCACCGGCTCCTGGCGGCTCTCCCCGATGCCGTTCTGCTCAATCCCGCGCGCATCCGTTGTCGTCAGGATTTTTCCGTTGATTCCTTTTAAAATTTCCTCATATTCCACCTCCAGTCCGATGATGCCCTGATTATCGCCTCCGGTGAAGCCGATAACGCGCGACGCCAGCTTCCCTTTGGGGTAATACCGCTTGAAATCCTCATCCACTTTTACCCCCGCGTATCCGTACGACCGGATGGTATCACCCGTCTCCTTGTCCACATTCGTCTTAACACGCTCGATTGAAGACCGCTTCTCCACGCGTTTCCGCGCCGTCTCCTCCGAAATTCCAAGCTCTTTTACCAGCATCGCAATCACCGCCTCCGGCTCCTCGATCTGGCTGTGGATCACGGAAATCGTACAGACCGTGCGGTTTGCCGCGAGAACTTCCCCGTTTGCATCAAGAATCCGGCCGCGCGCCGCCTTGATCCCGCGCTCCCGCTCGTGCAGATCATCCGCCTTCTCGGAATAATAGACGGACCGGAACACACACAGATACACCAGCCGCCCGGCAAGTCCGACCATCATTCCCATGCAGAGTACCCACAGAAGAACCGTCTTTTTCCGGTGATACGTTTTGTTTTTACGCATAGAATACCCCATAGCCGAATCCATTATGATAACACTATATGGAAACTGCTATGGGGTTATGTCTTTTGTTTTTTATGTTTTTTTACTCTTCATTGATGAGATCCAGCTCGGCGTTTGTCAGACCGCCGTTCTCGATATTGCTGTTTTCAGCACTGTTTTCCGTATCGTCTTCCTGTACCGGTGCCGCTACGTTTGGATCATCCGTTCCGGTCTCGGAGCCTTCGCCCGTCACACCGTCCGTATCATCCGGGAATACGTTCAAATACGGCAGCAGTTCTGTGTAGATCTCTTTTACGATCTCCTGTGCCAGCACACTGTTCGCCTGATTTTCTACATCCGGCTCGTCCACAATCGCGTAAACAACAGCTTTCGGGTTTTCTACCGGTGCAAATCCGATAAAGGAAACGAGATATTTTCCATTGCCTCGCGGATACTTCTGTGCAGTACCTGTTTTTCCTCCCATCGTGTAACCGGCAACCTTTGCACTCTGGCCGCTTCCATCGGTCACGACTCCCTGGAGGAAACTTCTCATTTTATCGCTGATTTCCGCGGAAACCGTCTGACGCACCAGATTCGGCTCATTGCTCTCAACAACGGCTCCTGTGCTGTCCGTGATCGTCTTCATCACATGCGGCTGGTAATAATTGCCTCCGTTGATCAGAGAGGAAAACGCAGCTGCCTGCTGTACCATCGTCACGGTATAGCCCTGTCCGAATGTACTCGTTGCAAGCTCGGTCGGTCCCATGGTATCCTCCGTGTGAACCAGGCCGTACGCCTCACCCGGCAGGTCAATTCCTGTCAGACTGCCGAAACCGAAAATATCCTGATAGCGGAGAAATTCCGCTGCTCCCATCTTCTGTCCGATCTGCATCATACCAGCGTTGCAGGAGTTTTTCAGTACATCGGCCGGTGTCTGTACGCCATGTGCTCCCGGATAAGCTCCGCAGCGGATCATCTGCCCTGCAATCGTCTCAAACCCCTCACAGTCAAACAGGGTATCATCATCGATTACATCGAGGGAATATGCCGCCGCCACGTTCATCGGTTTTGCCGTGGAACCTGGCTCATATGCATCGGAAATACAGTAGTTTTTCCAGATGGCACTCAAAGCCTCCATTGTCTCGTTATCGTTCATCGCATCAATTTCTTCCTGCGAATAGAACGGTGTCAGATCTCTTGGATTGTTCAGGTCATACCAGTCGGAAGAATCCATACCAAGAATCTCTCCATTGTTCGGATCCATCACGACAACGCCGATATTCTTTGCCGCTTTTGTCTGACGGTTCGTCTCAGTGTCCGATTCGTCCGCGCCGTTCTGGACATGAATCCGCTCATTGTAATTCTCGATCGCCGTGCGGATGATCTTCTGAATATTTACATCAATCGTCGTAACCACGTTTTTGCCCGGCTGCGCTCGATGATCGTCTGTTCCATATCCGCATCTTCGTTGTAATAGCCGAACTGGCGGCCATTCACGCCATTTAAGATACTGGAATAATACCCTTCGATTCCCCAGTCTGCCGTGTCTCCTGAATACGTAAAGCCGATCAGATCGCAGGCAAGTGAATTTAACGGATACGTTCTGTGGTAGGATTCCTCGAACCAGACGCCGCGGATGTTGGCACGGTATGCTTTTTCCGCCTGCTCGTTCTCATCGAGCTCCTTGTTCTTTTTGTCCGCGTACTCGTCCACATAGGCCTCAAACGCTTTTTTCGCGTCCATCGAGACCTCTCTGGCGAGAACCTGGTACTGGCTTTCTTTTGTCGTTTCGCCGGTCAGACGATCCCGGATATCCGTCTCGTCGAGTCCGAAGTATTCAACCAGTGCTGCTACGGTCGGATCGACGTACGGATGGGTATCGTTCTTTTCTTCATCTTTTACCGTCGTATTGGCAAGTTTACAGTCGAGAATAACGTTGTAAACCTTCTCACTCGTTGCCAGAATCGTTCCGTTCCGGTCGGTGATACTTCCCCGCTGGAATGGAATTGTCCTGCTGTCGTAGGACTGCTGCGTCTGGCTTAAAACCTGTCTTTCGTATTTTTCTCCCTTTGTGGCATTCACATACGTAATGTCAATCGCTAAAGCAACAAAAACCAGCATCACTCCCAAAAAGAGTGCTACCAGTTTTCTGCTCATACGCCCACTTGTCTTCCGTCTCCGGAATGCCCCGCTTCGTTTTTTATTTTTTTTCTGTTTACTCACGTTTTCACCTATTTCGCATCCGGAACATCCTGATACTGTCTCACATAGCTGTTTTCTGAATCATCGAAATAAATTACCTGGACTCATCTGCATATTTCATGCCGAGCCGGTTCTGTGCTACTTCTTTGACTGCCTCAAGATCTTCGGAGGCAACCGTTGTATTGTAATAGGCGTCATTGTCCGCCTTCAGATCGCTCAATTCTTTTTCTTTGCTGGTAATGTCTTCCGCCTGCGTGGTAACCACGGTCTGCAACTTGACATACGCAACACACGCCGCGATACACAGTGTGCAGACAATGGCAAGAAAAACAGCGTAGCCCGCGCTGATCTGTGTCGCCCGTGCCCGGTTTCTTCTTGTCTGGCTGCTCACACCCGATTTCAGAGGCCGTGCTTCTTTTGGTGCTTCCTGCGGCTGTGCTGCAAGACGCCGTACCGCACTTCCGTCCTCAAACGTATCTGGCGTATAACGTTTCGTTCTATCTGTCGAATTTACCCTTCCATCTGCCCGTCTGGCCATAACTTCTCTGTCTCCTTCGTGCCGAGCCGTCACACTTTTCGTTCAAAGACGCGCAGTTTTGCGCTCTTGGAACGGGGATTTGTTTCCATTTCCTCTTCTCCCGGCAAGATCGGTTTCCGAGTTACTACGGTTCCCTTGGACTTCTTTCCGCATACGCAGACCGGAAATTCCGGCGGACACGTACATGGATGCTCGTTTTTTCTGAAAATGTTTTTTACGATACGGTCTTCCAGAGAATGAAAGGTGATGACACAAAGTCTTCCACCGTCATTTAAGAGATCAATCATGCCGTCCAGTGACTCCGACAGAACGGTAAGTTCCTGATTCACTTCGATACGGATTGCCTGAAAGGTTCTCTTGGCCGGATGGCCGCCCGTCGCCCTTATTTTTGCCGGAATCGAGCGCTTGATGATTTCGATTAACTCCCCAGTTGTTCGAATCGGCGCCTGCTGCCGGCTTACGCATATATTGTGTGCAATTTTTCTTGCAAAACGCTCTTCTCCATATTCATGGAGAATACGCGAAAGATTCTCTTCACTGTAATCGTTCACGACTTCGTACGCGGAAAGAGCATTTCTCTGATCCATCCGCATATCCAGCGGAACATCCTCACGGTATGTGAATCCACGCTCTGCATTATCCAGCTGATAGGATGAAACTCCAAGATCCAGCAGGATTCCGTCTACCCCGGTGACTCCGATTTCGGCAAGACGCGGAACCATATCGCAATAATTGCTGCGGATAATCGTGACCTGGTTCTGAAATGGTTCCAGGCGTTTACCCGCAGCAGCTATCGCAGCTTCGTCCTGATCTATGCCTATTAATCTCCCCGTGGCAGATAAGCGCTCACATATATGACTGGAATGTCCAGCGCCTCCCAACGTCCCGTCCACGTAGATTCCGTCCGGTTTTATCTTAAGGTTTTCAATGGTTTCCTTCAGTAATACTGATGTATGCGAAAATTCCATGGTCATCTCCTGTATCCCAACGAAACAGATCAGATCACAATGCCCATCTCTTCCATTGATTCGGCGATGGCATCCATATCATCATAATTGCTGTTTTCGTTCCATTTTTCCTTGCTCCAGATTTCAATCCGGTTGATATTTCCGGTAAGGACTACATCTTTTTCCAGACCAGCAAATTCCCGCAGCGTTGCCGGTACGAGAATCCTCCCCTGCTTGTCCAGTTCACATGACGTAGCACCTGCTACAAAGAAACGGGAAAAAGTTCTGGCGTTTTTGTTTGTAAGTGGTAAGGCTCTCAGCTTCTCTTCAAAGGCAGCCCATTCGTCGTTTGGGTAAATGGAAAGGCATCCGTCCAATCCCTTCGTCAGTACGAACTCTTCTCCCAGCTGTTCTCTGAACTTGGACGGTATGATCAATCTTCCCTTCGCGTCAATCGTATGACTGTACTCTCCCATGAACATAATGAAAACCCTCTTATCACCTGAAATGGCGGTCTCCCCACGCACCACTTCATGTATCGCGCCGCAGCCGGACTGCCACATCCGCTCCACAACGCACCACTTTTCACCACTTTCTACCACTTATATTTTTATTCTATATCAACTCAGGGAAAATAGCAAGGTCTTTTTTCTATTTCATTTTTAAGATTTTTCCCAAAATGCAACATTTTTATGCGCATTTTCCGCCTTTTTTATACCAATTTTGTATCAAAAAAGAGAAAACCTTTTTTGCCGGTTTTCCCCTTTTCTGTATTTTTATTCTGTTTTTTTCACTGGTTTTATCCTTAAGAATGGGCTGTCTCCCCACCGGATGATAATTTTTTTCGTTTCCATACCACCAGGATGGTACATCCCACCACAAGGCACCCCGAAAGGAGCTGGGAAACCGGAAGTCCCACCACCGGAAGCAGAAGCTGGTCGGTGCGGAGTCCCTCGATCCAGATTCTTCCAAGGCCATATCCTATCAGATACATCAGGAACACTTCGCCGTTAAATTTTTTTCTTTTCCGAAACCAGAAAAGAAAAAGCAGGACACCCACATTCCATAAACTTTCATATAAAAAGGTGGGATGCACCTGAATATACTCGACGCCGTTTACCGTCACCACATGATCCCACATTTTCTGTGTGATTTCATTGGCACGGACCGCGGAAACCGGAAGCTGCATCGCAAACAGGTTGTTAGTGTAGTCACCGAATGCCTCACGGTTAAAGAAGTTTCCCCACCGTCCCATAATCTGACCGAACACGATGCTCATGCTCGCGGTATCCATCAGAAGGCTGAAGTTCTGTTTCTTCTTTCTGCTGTAAATCACCACCGCAATGCAGGCACCGATGATGCCGCCGTAGATGGCAAGTCCGCCCTGGCGGATGTTGAAAATACTCAAAAGATCATCCTTATAATAGTCCCAGGCAAATATAACGTAGTAAATCCGTGCCCCGAGAATACCGGCTGCGATGCCGATCATCGCAAGATCGAGGTACTGCTCCGGGTTCTGCCCCGTCCGCTTTGCCTCTCTTTGGGCAATCCAGATCGCAATCATCATACCGGTTACGATCACGATGCCGTAATAGGCGATGGAAAATCCGAAAATACTGATGTTTTTTCCCACATGGTCGAGATAGATCCCGAGATTGGGAAAATTAATTTCCATATCCATAACTTATATTCTCTCTTATTATTACTTATCAAACGTTGAAACGGAACAGGATGACATCGCCGTCGCGGACAATGTAATCTTTTCCTTCCATACGCACAAGGCCTTTCTCTCTTGCTCCTGCGTAGGAACCGCAGTCGAGCAGATCCTGATAATTGACAACCTCGGCTTTGATGAATCCGCGCTCGAAATCGGTGTGGATTTTTCCGGCTGCCTGCGGTGCTTTTGTTCCGACTTTGATGGTCCATGCACGGGTCTCATCCTCTCCTGCTGTAAGGAAGCTCATGAGGCCGAGCAGACGGTAGCTTGCTGCGATCAGTTTTTCCAGGCCGGACTCGGTAAGACCAAGATCCTCGAGGAACATTTTTTTCTCATCCTCTTCGAGTTCGGAAATTTCTGCCTCGATCTCGGCGCAGATGACGAACACTTCGCTGTTGTGCTCTTTTGCATACTCACGGACAGACTGTACATAAGAGTTGTTTGCGCCGTCGTCTGCGAGATCATCCTCTGCTACGTTCGCTGCGTAGATGACCGGTTTGCTGGTCAGAAGGTTGTACTCTGCGATCCATTTTTCCTCGTCCTCGTTCTGCAGCTCCATCAGGATGGCATCTTTTCCGTCTTCCAGCAGTTTTTTCAGACGCTCCTGGAATTCGAGCTCTTTTGCCGCCTCTTTGTCCATTCTTGCAGATTTTGCAGTTTTGGAAATACGGCGCTCGAGTACTTCAAGGTCGGCGAAGATCAGCTCAAGGTCGATGGTCTCGATATCACGGAGCGGATCAATGCTGCCGTCTACGTGGATAACGTTTGGATCCTCAAAGCATCTGACAACGTGAACGATAGCATCTACCTCACGGATATTGGCAAGGAACTGGTTTCCAAGTCCCTCTCCTTTGGATGCACCTTTTACAAGACCTGCGATGTCAACGAACTCGATGACAGCCGGTGTTACTTTCTTGGACTGATAGAAATCTCCGAGCTGCTGCAGACGCTTGTCCGGAACCGGCACGATGCCGACATTCGGGTCAATGGTACAGAACGGATAGTTTGCGCTCTCTGCTCCTGCTTTGGTCAGGGAATTGAAAAGTGTACTTTTTCCGACGTTCGGAAGGCCCACGATACCTAATTTCATAGTAATCTATATCTCCTTTGTTTTTATTTTTCGCTTCTTTTTCTGTTCGGGTTCTTTTTATGCACAAAAAGAGCCCAATGCAACTATAAATTATAGCACACGGGCTCTTTGATTTCAATGGATTTTAATCTCTTGACTGTACCATCAGAAGAATGCCGCCCTCGTACGATACATGCGCGGTCTCCTCGACGATCTCATTGCTCACGCACAGACCACCCGAAGTATTCGGCAGATAGTGATGGTCGAGCGGGTAGGCGAAGCCCTCCAGGGTGATGGATGCGACTTCCTTTTCCAGCGGGAAGAACGAAACGTACTTTCCGAACTGCTCTTCTTTCCGGATTTCAAACGAAGTTTCCACCGGAATCGTAATCAGATTGCGGCTGTCCACGATGTAAGCCGGAATTTTCTTCTCCCATGCCGTTTTCAGGTTCTGCACAATACTTAAGAAATGGTCGAGTCTTCCCCCTGTTGCTCCGAGGATCGTGATTTCACTGCTTCCCAGAACAATCGCCTGCTGAAATGCGATGTCCGTGTCCGTATTGTCCTTCATGGGATTAAATTCCCGGATCGGTGCGACATGGTTCTCCTTGTAATAATTTAAAATCTCCGGGGATAAACTGTCAAAATCTCCCAGAATATACGTCGGCATAATCTGGTAATGGTAGCAGAACTCCAGTCCCCGGTCTGCTGCCAGGATAATATCAAACTGCTGTTTCTGAAGATATGGGAAGGCAAAATCCGGTTCGATCATCCCTCCCGAAATAATACATGTTCTCACGTTTCCCTGCCTCTTTTTTCTGTCTTTTTGTATCTTATTCTGCCTTTTTGCTGTATGAAGAAATTTTTTCCTGCAGCTCGCGCACGTTCTGCTCGATGTTGCTGCCAAATACAGCAGAGCCTGCCACGATGATGTTGGCACCTGCCGCAAGGACTTCATCGATGGTCGCGCGGTTGATGCCGCCATCGACCTGAATGTGCACATGCTCCAGTCCCTTTTCATCCAGCATTCTGCGGAGCGTACGGATCCTCTCCGTCGACTCCGGGATATACTTCTGGCCGCCGAAGCCAGGATAAACGCTCATAATCAGAATCATTTCTACCTGATCCATCACGTCCGTAACCGCAGAAAGCGGCGTATCCGGATTTACGACAACTCCGGCATCTGCGCCTGTTTCATGAATCTTTTTCACGGTTTCTGCCAGATCGCGGCATGCCTCCGCGTGAACCGTGATCATATCCGCCCCGCATCTTTGAAATTCTTCTACGTACCGCTCCGGGTCCTTTACCATCATATGAACATCAAAATACAGACTGCTTTCTTTTCGGATCGACTTTACCACCGGCATTCCAAACGAAATGGATGGTACAAACATTCCATCCATAATATCGATATGAAGCCACCGGCACTCTGCTTTCTCTACCCTTTGGATCTGTTCTCCGAGACGGTTGAAGTCTGCGGATAAAATAGAAGGTGCCAACTGATATACTCGGCTCATGCTAGTATCTCCTCTTTTCCTGTTCTTTCAGTTCTTCATAGAACATGGTATAGTTTTCAAATCTTTCTTTGCTGATATTTCCCTGTTCCAGTGCCTCTTTGACGGCACAGCCCGGCTCTTTTCCGTGGATGCAGCCGAGGAAACGGCATTTTCCTTCGTACGGATGAAATTCCGGGAAAAAGTTTTTCAGCTCCTCTTTTTCCATATCGGTTGTATAAAGCGAGCTGAACCCCGGCGTATCGCACAGATACGTCTCATGGTCGATCGGGATCATCTGGGAATGGCGCGTCGTGTGTTTTCCTTTTTTCAGCTTTTTGCTGATCTCTCCGGTCTCCATCTGAATTTCTTTCTGCATCCGGTTTGTGATCGAAGATTTTCCGACGCCGGACGGACCGGCTACCACCGTTGTTTTCCCTTTCAGGTATGCTTCCACTTCCTGCATGCCCTGCTCTTTCGCTGCACTCACCGTAAAGACACGGTAACCGCAGTTCTCATAGACGCTTCGCAGATGGTCTGTGTAATCTTCCCCCGCAAGATCTCTTTTATTGAAACAGATTGCCGTCGGAACGTTCTGCTGTTCCATCATCACAAGAAAACGGTCCAGAAGCGTCAGGTTCGGGGTCGGATTTTCCAGCGCAAAAATCACAAGCGCCTGATCGATATTGGCCACTGCCGGACGGATCAGTTCATTTTTTCGCGGCAGAATCCGGGTCATATTTCCTGTTTTTTCCGCTTCATCCAGAATCTCGATTTCCACAAGATCTCCGACGAGCGGTTTCTGGCCTTCCTTTCGGAAAATTCCTTTTGCTTTGCACTCATAAATGCCGGATTCTTCTACGTCTACGTAGTAGAATCCGGCAATTCCTTTCATAATCTTTCCTGTCATACTCACCCTTCACTCAACGGAACCGATGGGTACTGTGCAATTGCCTGATAACTTCCGCTCGAATCCATCTCATAGAAGACGATTCTTCCGGTAGAAGAAGCAGACGATGAAGCACTCCAGTTGGTGTTGACAGAATACGGCCAGCTCGTAATGGCCTGTCCATCCATGATGGTGATGGAGGTCTCGTTTCCGTTTCCATCATCCTGGATCAGCTCAATTTTGCAATACCACCCTGATACTGATCCGGCGCACTTAAGGTCTGGCTGCAGGACCAGGTAACATCCGTAGCGGTATTTGCGCCCGGCTCGGCCGGTGTCGGGGTCGGTGTATTCTCATCCGGCGTTGTTGGCTGTGCACTTGGGCTGTTGACATAAATCGTAACGTCCGAACCTTTCTTCACTTTGGTTCCGATTGCCGGGTCAACCTCCATGACTTCACCCTCGGCCACCTTGCTGCTGGTTCCTGTTTTTACAATAATATTGAAATCGCTCAGGATTGATTTTGCAGTTTCCTCATCCAGACCGATCACATCACGGATTGCAATTTCTTCCGCGTCCTTTGATCCCTTGCTGACAACGAGGGTAACGGTGGATTCCGGTGCAACCTGGCTTCCTTCGGCCGGATCAACGGAAATTACGTATCCTTCGGCAACGGTATCGCTGAAATCCTCTGTGGTAGAAACCCGAAGTCCAAGCTGGGTCAGAGCAGCGCTTGCAGCGTCTTTCTGTGTTCCCACAATGCCGGTCGGAATCGTTACGGTTTCTTTTCCGGAGCTTACATAATACGTAATCGTTGCATTTTTATCGACTTTCGTTCCCGGTGTCAGATCCTGGCGGCAGATCTTTCCTGCCTCAATGACATCCGATGCCTCGGTTCCGCCGTTGACTACACCAAGGTTCAGGCTGTTTGCCAGATCGACGGCATCTGCCTCGGTTTTATTGGTCAGATTCGGAACGGTTACTTTTTCCTCTTCTTTGCTGCTGGAAGAAACAACTTCCGTGCTGCTCGATGATGATGCGGAACCGGAAGAAGCTGCGGTCGGTCCTTTTCCGCCGACAATGCCGGCTGCCTGCGCGATAAAGTAGATCAGCATGCAGATGATGATGGCTGCAATCGCAAAACCGCCGATCGTGATGATCTTCTCGAGTTTGTTTCCGGCTTTGTCATCGTCATCCTCATCGTCGTAGTAGGAATCGTCGTCATCCTCATCGTAGGAATCGCGGTCATCCTCTTCTTCGTCCTCATCCTCGTCTTCTTCGTCCTCGTAGCTGTAATCTTCGTCCTCTTCCTCATCCTCGATCTTGCTGTAGCGCTTGCGGGCCGGCTCCTCTGCCGTCTGCGCATTTGCCTTTGCTGCTGCGCCGGAACGGATCTGGCTTAACTCCTCTGCGGATACCATAACAGTCTCGGCGTGAGAGCTTAACGGAGTTACCTTTACGAAATTGCCCTGCGGCTCCATCAGCGAATGCTTCAAGTCGTCGATCAGCTCCGCCATGTTATTGTAACGGCGGTCCGGGCTCTTCTGGGTACATTTTAAGATAATCTGCTCCAGTGCGAACGGAAGGTTCGGGGTATATTTGGATGGAGATTCAATCTCCTCCTGCAGATGCTTGATTGCGATGGCAACGGTGGTGTCGCCGTCAAACGGCACTCTTCCGGTTACCATCTCGTACATGGTGATACCAAGGGAATAGATATCACTCTTATAGTCCGAATATCCGCCGCGCACCTGCTCCGGAGAGCTGTAATGTACGCTTCCCATAACGTTCGAACTGATCGTATTGGAAGAAGTTGCCTTTGCAATACCAAAGTCGGAAAGTTTTACTTTTCCGTCTGTGGAAATGATGATGTTCTGCGGTTTGACATCGCGGTGTACAATATTGCGGTTGTGTGCTGCTTCAAGACCAAGGGAAACCTGAATGGCGATGCTGGTTGCCTCTTTTACGCTCAGTTTTCCTTTGCGGTCAATGTAATCCTTCAGAGTAATTCCCTCGACAAGCTCCATGACGATATAGTAAACGCCGCGGTCCTCCCCGACATCGTACACGTTTACAATATTCGGATGGGACAGTCCTGCTGCGGCCTGTGCCTCCGTGCGGAACTTGCGGATAAAGGTTTTATCCTCCCGGAATTCCGGTTTTAAACCTTGACGGCCACCATGCGGTTCAGCTTGTGGTCTTTTGCTTTGTAGACATCAGCCATACCGCCGGAACCGATCCGGCTTATGATCTCATATCGTTCTCCTAAAATAACGCCCTCTTTTAACATTCTTTCACCTCGTTTGTAAATGGTTCAACGACAATGACTGCGATATTGTCTCTGCCGCCATTTGCATTTGCTTTATCAATTAAACGTTTCGCCTTGTCCTCACCGTCTTCTCGGCAGATGAGTTCGAAAATCTCTTCATCCGTTACCATGTTGGAAAGGCCGTCCGAGCACATCACCAATTGATTGCCCTCTTCAAGCTGAATGTCAAAGAAATCAATCTTTACGGTATCCTGTGTGCCTACTGCTCTGGTAATAATGTTTTTGTCCGGGTGATTCCGCGCCTGCTCGGGAGTGAGTTCTCCAAGGCGCACCATCTCTGCGATCAGGGAATGGTCCTGCGTCACCTGGTCAAACGTGCCATCTGCTGCCAGATACAGCCTGCTGTCTCCTACGTTTGCAACGTAGGCATAGTTGCCGACAACCGTAGCTACTACCATCGTCGTACCCATGCCTTCCATGGATATATCTCGTTTTGCCTGCTCAAAAATCTGGCTGTTTGCTGCTTCAATTCCATGCCGAATGATCCGCACCGGGTTGAAATTCGTATCCCTTTTTACAGATTCCACCAGTACAGAAACACCGTAACGCGAAGCAAAATCGCCCGCGTTATGGCCTCCCATGCCGTCTGCAACGACAAAGAGGTTCGGAAGGTTTCCGACCGGAGAGGCGGAGGCAAACACAAAATCCTGGTTCATCGTCCGTTTCTGTCCGATATCGGTTGCAGAAAATACCTTCATGCTTTTTTCTCCTGTATTGACAGCCGCTTTTTACGGCTGTTCGTTTGATTTATCGATAAAACTTTTTCTTAACTGTCCACAGGCTCCGTCAATATCGGCGCCCATTTCCCTTCTAATAGTAACATTAATTCCGTATTTTTCAAGTTTATTTTTGAAATTCTCTACGACTTTTTTCGTTGATTTCACGTAATCGCGCTCTTTGATCGGGTTGACCGGGATCAGATTTACATGACAGTTGATATCCGAAATCCGCGCGGAAAGCTCTTTTGCATCGGCTTCGCTGTCATTTTTCCCGCCAACGAGAGAGTACTCAAATGTAATCCGACGGCCTGTTTTTGCAAAGTAATTGCGGCATGCATCGAGAATTTCATCAATGGAATATTTATTGGCAATCGGCATCAGCTCGCGGCGCTTTTCATCGTTCGGCGCATGAAGGGAAAGTGCCAGGGTGATCTGGAGTCCCTCATCTGCCAATTTGTACATATTCGGCACGATTCCGCAGGTGGAAACGGTGATGTTTCTCTGGCTGATGTTGAGTCCTTCCTGGCTCGAAAGCAGCCGCACGAAGCGCACCAGATTGTCGTAGTTGTCCATCGGCTCACCCGTTCCCATGACAACCAGATTGGAGACCCGCTCCCCGGTGTCCTCCCAAATCCGGTAAATCTGGTCGAGCATCTCCGACGGAGTCAGGCACCGCACGAGTCCGCCGATTGTGGACGCGCAGAAGCGGCAGCCCATCCGGCAGCCGACCTGGGATGAGATGCAGACGGAATTTCCGTGGTGGTACTTCATCCAGACGCTCTCGATCACGTTACCGTCGCTAAGGCGGAACAGGTATTTTCTCGTTCCGTCGATTTTAGACTCCTGCACCTGCACTTTTTCGAGACAGGTAAGCGGATACTGTTCCTTTAATTTTTCCCGGAAGGCAAGCGAGAGATTCGTCATCTCATCGTAGCTGCCCGCCAGACGATGATGCATCCAGTCGTATAACTGTTTGGCACGGAACGGCTTTTCTCCCATCTGCTGGCAAGCGTCCTTTAATTCGTCTAAGGTCATTGATTTAATATCCATCTGTTACGCCCGTCCTTCCTCTGTTTTCCGGAATTTTGCAAGGAAAAATCCGTCTGTCTTGTGTACCCCCGGGATCAGCTGCAGCTGTCCTTTGGCCGTTTCTCCGCTTTTCAGCTCATCCGGCAGCAGTTCATCCAGACTGACTGCTTCAAACGGGAACTGTTCCAGAAACCATGCGGCATTCTCGCCGTTTTCTTTTCTGTTGACGGTACATGTGCTGTACAGCAGTGTGCCGCCCGGCTTTACGTACGATGCGGCATTTGCAAGGATTGCCCGCTGAATCCGTACCAGCTCCTCTTCTTTTTCTTTTGAAGCATAATATTTGATATCCGGCTTTCTGCCGATGACACCGTATCCGGTGCACGGCAGGTCCGCAATCACAACGTCCGCTTTTCCGATCCATTCCGCATCGAGCTGTTCCGCATCTTTTACCTTCGGCACGACGCAGGAAACACCTGCTCTCTGCACATTTTCCCGGATCAGATCGACCTTGTATTCGGTGAGATCACGCGCTTCCACGCATCCCTGATTTCTCATTTTATCTGCTGCATGGAGGCTCTTTCCGCCCGGTGCCGCGCAGAGATCCAGCACCTGGTCACCCGGCTTTGGATCCGCCAGATGCGCCGCCATCATGGAGCTCACATCCTGAATCTGGAACCGGCCTTCCTGGAAGGCATTCAGTGATGCGATCGTCTCAAAGTTTTTCAGATAGAACGCCTCGCCAAGATACGGCGCTTTTTCCAGCTCTGCCCCCTGGCTTTCCAGGCTTTTCTTCGTCTCCTCGATCGTATTGTTCCAGCGGTTGATACGGATCGTCACCTGTTTTTCTTTCAGGAAATCCGCCATCATCGTTTCTGCCGTTTCTTTTCCGTACTGGGATACGAACTCCTCAACCAGAAATTCCGGCATGGAGTATTTCACGGAAAGATACTGCGTAGTATTGTTCTCCTTCGGCATCGGCAGATGATCTTTTTCCCGCACGATCGTGCGCAGAACGCCGTTGACAAAGCCCTTTAAGTTGTAAAAATGCTTCTTTTCCGCCAGTTTCACCGCCTCATTGACGACTGCCGAATCCGGTACTGCGTCAAGAAAACGGATCTGGTACACCGACATCCGTAAGATCGCACGAATCACCGGCTTGCATTTGTTGATCTTGATTTTGGAATACTGATTGATGATGTAGTCATTCTGGATGCCGTATTCCACGGTTCCCTCGCAGACCCGCTTGATAAACGCACGGTCCTGCCGCGGCAGGAACTGGTATTTATCGAGGGCGTCCCTTACAGCAAGATGGCAGGGCGTTTTCTCCCTGTCCATCTCAAGCAGAATGTTCATAATCAGCTCTCTTGTATTGATTGTATCAGTCATCATTTCTCCTAAATGCTCCGGATAAAATCAGCAGCCGGAGCAGCTGCAGCAGAGAACCGATCACCGCTGCCACGTATGTCATGGCTGCAGCCCAGAGTACTTTCTTGACTCCGTCGTGTTCCGTCTCTGTCACCATACCGCCCTCACTGAGCATTTTTAATGCTCTTCTCGACGCATCGAACTCGACCGGAAGTGTTACCACCTGGAATGCCAGTGCCAGCACAAACAGCCAGATACCGGCTTTCACCAGCATTGGAAGGCTGAAAATCAGTCCGATCAGGAACAGCGGCCAGAAAAGCTGGGATCCAAGGTTCGCTGCCGGAACAATGGCGCTTCTTACTTTCAGCGGCACGTAATCCGTATTGTGCTGTACGGCATGGCCGCACTCATGCGCTGCGACGCCGATCGCTGCGACCGAGGTTGAATCGTAAACCGCATCCGATAAATTCACGGTTTTTGTCCGCGGATCATAGTGGTCGGTCAGTTTACCGGATACGTGGCGGACGGTCACATCGTAGATGCCGGCCTGATGCAGAATGCGCATCGCCGCCTCGCGTCCCGTCATGCCGCTGTACGAGCGGACGGTCTGATATTTGCTGAAAATCGTGTTCATGCGGGCGGATACCGCCATGGAAATCAGTGCGGCAAGAATCACCAGCAGATACGTACTGTCATAAAAAAGTCCCATATCGTTTTTCTCCTTTTTTCTCAGGCACAGCAGCCATCACACCGCTGTGCAGTTCCCCGCCTTAACTTCAGGTTGCTTTTTCTCTTTTATTCGCCAAGTCTGGTACCCGGCTCGATCGCATAGCCGCGCAGGAAATCGGCGGTTTTCATCCGTTTCTTTCCTTCGAGCTGCAGCTCCTCGATCACCAGAATGCCGTCTCCCGTCTTTACATGGAGACCTGTCTCATCTGCCACCCAGACTTTTCCGGCACTCTTCGTCGGATTCTGTCCCGGAATTTTCGAAAACAGATCGCCGCCGAACATGGCAATGACTTTGGCATCCCAGATTTTCAGGTTCTTTCCGTTTACTTTTGTAAAAGCACTCGGCCACGGACTCATCGCACGGATCTGACGTTCGATCTCAACGGCACTCTTCGTCCAGTCGATCTTTCCGTCTTCTTTTTTGATCATCCGCGCATACTCTGTAGTGCTTATCTCCGGCTGTTTTTCCGGTGTCACTTCGCCTTTTTCAAGTCTTGGAAGTGTCTCCACCAGAAGTTTTGCTCCGGCTGCGGCGAGCTTGTCAAAGAGACTGCCGCCGGTCTCATCTGCTGCAAGCGGAACTTCCACTTTCGTCAGCATATCGCCTGTGTCGAGGCCTTCATCCATCTTCATAATGGTTACGCCGCTCACTTCATCGCCGTTCATGACAGCCCACTGGATCGGCGCTGCTCCGCGGTAAGCCGGAAGCAGGGATGCATGAACGTTGATGCATCCGTATTTCGGCATGTCCAAAATCTCTTTTGGAATAATCTGGCCGAATGCAACGACAACGATCACATCCGGCTCCATTTTCCGGATCTCCTCGATCGCCTCTGCATCCCGCACGCGGCGCGGCTGATAGACCGGAAGGCCGTGTTTTTCGGCTGCCTCTTTCACCGGTGTCGGCATCATCTGTTTTCCGCGGCCCTTCGGTTTGTCCGGCTGGGTCACAACGCCTGTGATCTCATAACCGGCCTCCACGAGTGCCTCAAGTGTTCCCACGGAGAAATCCGGGGTTCCCATAAATACCACTTTCATCTGAAGTCATCTCCTTTATTTTAAGACTTACTCTTCGTCCTCGTACTCCTCATACTCATCGTACGTGTTGTCCCAGAGTTCACCTTCTACTTTTTCTGTATACATATGTCCATCAAGGTGATCGCACTCGTGGCAGATGCAGCGGGCAAGAAGTTCGGTTCCCTCCAGTTCAAACGGCTGCATGTCGCGGTCCAGCGCTCTTACCTTTACGTAATTCGGACGGGTTACTGTACCGGATTTTCCCGGAAGGCTTAAGCAGCCTTCTGCTCCTGTCTGGCTTCCGGAAGTCTCCAGGATTTCCGGATTGATCAGAAGATGTGGGGTTCCGTCCACATCCATGACTACGATTCTCTTTAAGATGCCGACCTGCGGTGCGGCAAGGCCGACACCGTTTGCCTCATACATGGTGTCAAACATGTCGTCGATCAGCTCGCTGATTCTTGGTGTCATCTTCTCCACCGGTCTGCATTTTTTCGTTAATACGCGGTCGCCTACGACTCTGATTTCTCTGATTGCCATAATTCTTTTCCTTTCTTTTGCTCTTCTATTATAAATAATCTATGTGTAAATAGTATGAAAAAACTAATACTTTCTGCTGAAGTCAAACTGTAAATAAACGGTACGGAAGCCTTTGTTAATCTCGATATACCGCTCCAGTTTTTCCCGCAGCTCTGCCAGCACCTCTTCCTGCGGCGCGCGTACATACACGGCCATGCGGTACAGGTCATTGATTTTCGACACTGCCTCACTTGCCGGGCCGATGATCTGGACTTCGCGGTTTCCCCGGATGCGGATGAGATATCTGCGAATGTATTCCATCGCCTGCGCCAGATGCGCTTCATTCTCCCCGGCTCCGTGGATCGCCAGAAGCTCCGCCGCCGGGGGATATCCCATCAGACGGCGGTAGTCCATTTCTTTCTCGTAAAATGTCCCGTAATCCTGCTCTGCCGCCGTCTGAATGCTGTAATGTTCGGGATGGTACGTCTGAATGACTGCCATTCCCGGCTTTTCGCCTCTTCCGGCGCGGCCGACTGCCTGCGTCAGCAGCTGGAACGTACGCTCCCCGGCACGGTAATCGACTGCATTCAGGGAGAGATCCGCCGCCAGCGCTCCCACCAGCGTGACATTCGGGAAATCGTGGCCTTTTACGATCATCTGGGTTCCAATCAGGATATCGGCCTCCCCCGCCGCAAATGAGGACAGGATTTCTTCATAACTGTTTTTCGTTTTTGTCGTGTCGCCGTCCATCCTAAGAACGCGTGCCTTTGGAAACAGCTTTTTCACGTTCTGCTCGATCTGCTGTGTGCCGGCACGGAAGCCGCCGATGTACGGGGAACCGCACGACGGGCACGCATGTACCTGCGGTGTTTCATAACCGCAGTAATGGCAGATGAGCTTTCCGTTATTGTGTGCTGTCAGTGATACATCGCAGTGCGGGCATTTCATCACATGGCCGCATGCACGGCATGAGACGAAGCCCGCATAGCCTCTGCGGTTCAGAAACAGTACAACCTGTTCCTTTTTTTCAAGCCGTTTTTCGATCTCTTCCCGCAGCTTTCCGGACAGAATCGAACGGTTTCCCATCTGTAATTCTTCCCGCATATCCGCGATCCATACGGACGGAAGTGCTGCATTTCCGTACCGCGCATCCATCCGGAACAGCGCGTACGCTCCCGTCTCGCAGGCGTAAGAAGCATCCACCGACGGCGTTGCCGAACCCATCACCACATGGGCATGCTCCAGCCCGGCACGGCGCACGGCGGTCTCCCTTGCATGGTAGCGCGGCGTCACTTCACTTTTATAGGAGGTTTCATGCTCCTCATCGATTACAATCAGCCCCAGATCCGGAAACGGTGCAAAGAGTGCGGAACGCGGACCGATCATAATACTGACCTCCCCGCGCCGCGCGCGCTCCATCTGGTCGGCGCGCTCGGACGGTGTCATCCGCGAGTTGACTACCGTGACCCTTGTTCCAAACCGTGCGCAGAACCGCTCCACGTTCTGATACGTCAGCGCAATCTCCGGGATCAGCACGATCACCTGTTTTCCTTCCTTCAGCACTCGCTCCATCAGCTCCATATAGACGAGCGTTTTGCCGCTTCCCGTCACACCGCGGATCAGGCAGGGGCGGTTCTGCCCTTCCCATTCCTTTCGAATGCCGTCCACCACGGCCTGCTGCTGTTCGTTTGGTTTTCCCGCAGTTGTTCTTCCTGCCGCATCAGATACCGGATTTCTCCAGGTGCTCGTACGGCGGATTTCCAACACGCCCTGCTCTTCCATCACGTGCAGCGTATCTGCCGTGATTTTTAGTTTCTTGCTCACAACCGGCCCTGGAAGAACCGGCTGGGCCAGCAGCGCGTTTAAGAGACGGATTCTCGCTTTATAATTTTTCTTTCTGTAGTTTTCCAGCAGCTCCTCACATCTCGCAGGATCTGCAAGAAGCGCAATTTCGCGGGTTTCTTTCCCGCGCGCCTTTACTTTGACCGGAAGCACCGTCTTTAACGCCTGGATCATCGTCGATCCGTACGTATGACGCATCCACGCGGCGAGCGCGATGAGCTTCGTCTCTACAGTCGCCGCATCCTTTTGTACCGCGAGGATGGCCTTCATCCGGTCCTGCGGACATTTCGGCTCGTTTCCGACGGAAAGCACATAGCCGGTGATCGTGCGGTTTCCGTTTCCAAACGGAATCTGTACCGCCGTTCCCGGACCGATCTCCCCTGTCAGTTCCGGCGGAACCTTGTACTGAAAGGTCCGGTCCAGTTTTTCATTTGTGATATCTACGATTACATCAGCGTAAACGCTGCTCATACATTCCCCTTACTTTCTTCCAGTATTTCCCGGATCAGCGCGCGCTCATCCATCTCGTACCGTTTCCCCTTCCGGATCTGATACGTTTCGTGGCCTTTTCCCGCGAGCACCACGAGATCGCCCGGCTGCCGGTTTTCGATCACATACCGGATCGCCTCTTTACGGTCTGCAATCTCAACGAAAGCGCCTTCTGTTTTCCCGATTCCCGTCCGGATATCGTCCAGAATCGCCTGTGGTTCCTCATCCCGCGGATTGTCTGAGGTGATGACGGTCAGATCCGCCAGACGCCCCGACACCTCTCCCATCTGGAATCTCCGGTCCCGCGCGCGGTTTCCGCCGCAGCCGAAGAGACAGATCAGGCGCTTCGGATGGTATTTCCGCAGTGTCTTTAACAGGCTTTCGAGGCTCATCGCATTGTGTGCGTAGTCAATGAGAAGCGTCATTTCCGGATACACCGGAACTGCCTCACACCGCCCACGGACGCGGACTGTGGAAAGTGCCTCCTGCATCGCCTTTTCCGGGATTCCCATCTGCGCGCAGACCGCAATGGCGGCAAGCGAGTTGGAAACGGAAAACAGACCCGGCAGATCTACCCGTACCGGAAAATCCGCTGCGCCCTGCACCCGGTATGAGACACCGAGCACGCCGGGCGCCTGATCGAGTGCTGCATCTGCTGCCATAAAATCAGCTTTTTCCCTGCATCCGAATGTCACCAGACGGCAGGTGCTCTGCCTTATGATCTCCGGAAACCTTTTGTCATCCCGGTTTACAATTCCGGTTCTGCAGGTGCGAAGCAGCTTCTTTTTGCAGGACAGGTATTCTGCAAACGATGCATGCTCCCCGGCGCCGATGTGGTCGTTTCCAATGTTGGTGAACACACCGTAATCAAACGTAATTCCATCACACCGGTGCTGTTTTTCCGCCTGCGAGGAAACCTCCATCACAACATGGGTGCAGCCCTCCCGCATCATTTCAGAAAACAGCTTCTGCAGCACAACAGGCTCCGGCGTTGTATTTTCTGACAGAATGCTTTTTTCCCCGATCCTCGTCTCGATCGTTCCGATGAGTCCTGCGCGGATCCCTGCTTTTCGCAGGATTTCGTAAATCATATATGCAGTCGTCGTCTTTCCCTTCGTGCCGGTCACTCCGATTGTCACAAGGTGCTGCGCCGGATCGTCCTCCCAGGCACAGGAAAGCTGTGCGAGTGCTTCTCTGCTGTCCTTTACTACGAGTACGGTTACCTTTTCCGGAATCCCTTCCAGTTCCCGCTCCGCAACCAGAACAGCAGCGCCCCTCTCGACTGCTTCTTCTGCATATACGTGCCCGTCCATCCTGTTTCCGCGGATGCAGACAAACACGTTCTGCGGCTGTACTTTTCTGCTGTCGCATGTGATTCCTGTAACTTCCGCATCCAGACTGCCCTGCTGGAGCTGATATGCGATCCGCTTTTGTAACGTGCGCATGTTTTTCATGCCGGGACCTCCCTTTCACGTTTCAAATCCCTACGACTCAGATACTTTTATAGAATACCATAGTCCGAAAAACATTTCAATGTGCGCAATGTCGGTTTCTTCTTGATTTTTGCTCCCATAAACTTTATAATAGTTCTATATTGATGCCTGGTTTTTTCGTATCAAAATCTATGAACTGCAAAGAGAGGTATCTTCCAATGAAAAGAAAAAAAATAGTTGTTGCACTGGGACACAAAGCTCTTGGAACGACGCTGCCGGAACAGAAAGCAGCCGTAAAACGTTCCGCAAAAGTAATCGCAGATCTCGTTGCTGCCGGTGCTGATGTTGTCATCACCCACAGCAATGCGCCGCAGGTCGGCATGATCCACATGGCGATGAATGAATTCGGCAAAATGCACACCGACTACAGCGCAGCCCCGATGTCTGTCTGCTCCGCTATGAGCGAAGGCTACATCGGCTACGACCTGCAGAACGCCATCCGTGCTGAGCTTCTCCGCAGAGGAATCTTCAAAACTACATCCACGATTCTTACACAGGTTGAAGTAGATCCGTACGACGATGCCTTCAACAATCCGGTCAAACTGATCGGCCGTACGCTTACCAAAGAGGAGGCTGACGCAGAGGAAGAAAAAGGAAACTACGTAACGAAAACCGAGGACGGCTACCGCCGAATCGTTGCTGCTCCGAAGCCGCAGGATATCGTAGAGATCGACTCCATCCGTCTTCTTCTCGATGCCGGACAGGTTGTCATCGCAGCAGGCGGCGGCGGAATCCCGGTTCTCCCGCAGAATGAAGAGTTAAAGGGTGCATCCGCAGTCATCGAAAAAGACCTCACCAGCGGCCTGATGGCAGAAATGCTGAACGCAGACATGCTGATGATCCTGACCAGCGTGGAAAACGTTTCCATCAACTACGGTACCCCGGACGAAAAACCGCTGGAGCACATCACCGTTGCTGACGCGAAGAAATACATCGCAGAAGGCCAGTTTGGAGAAAACTCCATGCTGCCGAAGATGGAAGCAGCTGTTTCTTTCCTCGAGAAAGGCATCGGCCGTACCGCAGTCATCACTTCCATTGATTCTGCACTCGCCGGATTCCAGGGAAAAACAGGTACGATTATCGAGTAATACAAAGTATAGAAAAAAGGATTCCCGCGAGTGGGAATCCTTTTTTCTACTCTTTTTTCGGACTAAAAAGCCAGATTAGAAAGTAAATTTATCTGCAAAGTAAGCATCGAGATCCTCAATTTTAATTCTCTCCTGCTCCATGGTGTCACGGTCACGGACGGTAACAGCACCATCGGTCTCGGAATCGAAGTCGTAGGTGATGCAGTACGGAGTACCGATCTCATCCTGACGGCGATACCGTTTTCCGATATTTCCACGGTCATCAAACTCGCAGTTGTATTTCTTGGACAGCTCTGCAAAGACTTTCTCAGCGCCCTCGTTCAGCTTCTTGGAAAGCGGAAGCACACCGATTTTTACCGGTGCCAGTGCCGGATGGAAATGCATCACAGTACGAACATCATTCTTCTCTGCGTCGAGAACTTCCTCGTCATAAGCGCTGCACAGGAATGCCAGAACGACACGGTCAGCACCAAGAGACGGCTCGATAACATACGGGATGTATTTCTCGTTCTTCTCTGGATCGAAATAGGTCATATCCTGTCCGGATACATTCTGATGCTGGGTCAGGTCGTAATCGGTACGGTCTGCGATTCCCCACAGCTCGCCCCATCCGAACGGGAACAGGAACTCGATATCGGTTGTTCCCTTGCTGTAGAAGCACAGCTCTTCCGGAGAATGGTCTCTTGCACGCATCTCTTCGTCTTTCATGCCGAGGCTCTTCAGCCAGTTGATGCAGAAGCCTCTCCAGTACTGGAACCAGTCAAGGTCGGTGCCAGGCTCGCAGAAGAACTCCAGCTCCATCTGCTCGAACTCACGGGTACGGAAGGTGAAGTTACCCGGTGTAATCTCGTTACGGAAAGATTTACCGATCTGACCGATTCCGAACGGAATTTTCTTTCTGGAAGTACGCTGTACGTTTTTGAAGTTTACGAAGATACCCTGTGCAGTCTCCGGACGAAGATATACGGTGTTCTTCGCATCCTCTGTAACACCCTGGAAGGTTTTGAACATCAGGTTGAACTGACGGATATCGGTAAAGTTATGTTTTCCGCAGGACGGACACGGAATCTGATGCTCCTCGATGAAGTTCTTCATCTCTTCCTGGGACCATGCGTCTACACTGCCGCCTTCGATTTCAATGCCTTTTTCCTCGCAGAAGTCTTCGATCAGCTTGTCTGCACGGAAACGCTCGTGGCACTCTTTACAGTCCATCAGAGGATCGGAAAATCCGCCGAGATGACCGGAAGCTACCCATGTCTGCGGGTTCATCAGGATCGCGCAGTCAACACCTACGTTGTGCGGGCTCTCCATCACGAATTTCTGCCACCATGCTTTTTTCACGTTGTTTTTCAGCTCAACACCGAGCGGGCCGTAATCCCAGGTATTTGCCAGGCCGCCGTAGATTTCGGAACCCGGATATACAAAACCTCTGGATTTTGCTACTGCCACAATTTTGTCCATTGTCTTTTCCATAGTTAGTTACTCCTCTATTTTATTTGTTTACTTACCATAAACAACAATAACAGGACTGGCAAGAAGAACGTCCTGCTCATATTCCTGCTCTGTTTCTTCTGTCTTAGTCTGCTCTGATGATGACGCAGAAGCACTCTCTGTGGACTTTGTGGTCCACTCGCCGGCCGTATCCACCGTGTTTTTTCCTTTGATCACGGCTGTACCGGAAACGCAGAGCACCGGATCTTCCGTTACGATTTCCAGCGGCTCCTCGCAGACAATCACGCGTACATGCTTAACGCCTTTGACCGCATCTTCGACTGAAACCTCATTGCCTTTAGAATCGACAAAGGAAGCGGAAAAATCATATCCCGCTTCTTCTGCCTCATCCAGCGTGCCTGCGAAAAATTCTGCTCCGTGATAATCCGCGTAAGACTGGTAATCTCCGTATTCCATCCGGATCTCCACCTTGTCCTCTTTGATCTGGCATTTTTCCAGCTTCACGGAATCCGCATCGCCGCGCTCCTCTGTGAATTTTTTGATGTCATCCTCCACAAAGACCTTCAGTTCGTCTTCCGTGTAATCATCGTCTTTGCTGTAATCTTCCACAATAGCTTCTGTCACAACACCATTTTTGCTCACATAGACAGATGTCGTTGTCACATCTTTTAACTTCTCACAGCCCGACAGCAGCACGGAAGCCGCTGTCAGAACTGCGAGAAGCTGTCCTGCTTTTTTCATAAAAATCCTCTAAAAACCGCCTGAATTATTTATTGCGGTAAATGATATCGTCTCTTCCCGGTCCGTTGGAGATCATGGTGATCGGGAATCCGATTTCTTTCTCTACAAACTCGATGTAGTTTCTGCAGTTCTCCGGCAGATCCTCGTATTTCTTGATGCCGCGGATATCGCATTTCCATCCCGGAAGGGTTTTCAGAACTGGTTTTGCTTTCTCAAGAATGCTGGTGTTCGGGAAATCGTGGATTTCTTTTCCGTCTACTTCGTATGCTGTGCAGACCGGAATCTCATCCAGATAGCCAAGTACGTCAAGTACGGTGAACGCTACATCGGTGGTACCCTGCATTCTGCAGCCGTAACGGGAAGCAACACAGTCGAACCATCCCATACGTCTCGGGCGGCCTGTGGTTGCACCGAACTCTCCGCCGTCTCCGCCGCGTCTTCTGAGCTCATCTGCCTCATCGCCGAAGATCTCGGAAACGAAAGCACCTGCTCCTACTGCGCTGGAGTAAGCTTTGCATACGGTTACGATTTTCTTGATTTCATATGGCGGAACACCTGCTCCTACTGCGCCGTAGCCGGCCAGTGTGGAAGAAGAAGTTACCATCGGGTAAATTCCGTGATCCGGGTCTTTTAAGGAACCAAGCTGACCCTCAAGCAGGATCTCCTTGCCTTCCTGAATCGCGTTCCACAGGAATGCGGAAGTATCGCATACGTATGGCTCAACCATTTTTTTGTATTCCATCAGCTCTGCATAGATCTCATCCGGATTTAACTGCGGTTTGTGATACAGATGCTCGAGCAGAATGTTCTTGGTTTCGCATACGGATTTCAGTTTCTCTTTCAGGTGCTCATCGTCGAACAACTCGTTTACCTGGAAACCGATTTTTGCATATTTATCTGAGTAGAACGGAGCGATACCGGATTTGGTGGAACCAAAGGATTTTCCGCCCAGACGCTCTTCCTCATACTGATCGAACAGGATGTGGTACGGCATTACCATCTGTGCACGGTCGGAAATTTTGATCTTCGGTGCCGGCACTCCCTTCGAAACGATCTCATTTAACTCTTTGATCAGAACCGGAATATTGAGTGCAACACCGTTTCCGATTACGCTTGTTGTGTGGCTGTAAAATACGCCGGATGGAAGGGTATGAAGTGCAAACTTTCCATAGTTGTTTACAATGGTATGGCCTGCATTCGCACCACCCTGGAAACGGACAATAATGTCTGCCTCTTTTGCGAGCATATCGGTAATCTTACCTTTTCCCTCGTCTCCCCAGTTTGCTCCTACTACTGCCTTAATCATGTGACATCCTCCTAATTCAACGTATACTTGCGGCCTCTTTGTTTCGGCCGTTCATGCATAGTATACCATGTTTTCTTCATAAGTAAAACTTATTATTACTTATAAAATTTGTTTTTTTATTATTTCTGTTTATCAAACGCATCAGACGTTGATTTCCGCAGTCATGCCAAGTGCCTCTTTGTTTGCCTCAAGCACCGGATTAACTACGTTCTTCAGGAATGCGTCAACCTGTACGGATGCGCGGCCTGTGTATTTGGACGGATCCATCGTCTTTTCCAGCTCTTCTTTGGTCAGATGGAACATCTCATCCGCTGCGATCAGATCCAGAAGATCGTTGTCGCGGCCTTCCTCTTTGACATGTTTTCCGGCGATCATGGACAGCTCGCGGATTCTCTCATGCAGCTCCTGACGGTCGCCGCCTGCTTTTACCGCATCCATCATGATATTCTCAGTTGCCATAAACGGAAGCTCTGCCATCATGTGTTTTAAGATAACCTTTGGATAAACCACAAGTCCGTCTACGACGTTCATGCACAGATCCAGGATACCGTCGATGGCAAGGAAGCCTTCCGGAATGGAAAGTCTCTTGTTTGCAGAGTCATCGAGGGTTCTCTCAAACCACTGTACAGAAGAGGTGATGGCCGGATTTAATGCATCGGTGATCACATAACGGGACAGGGATGCGATACGCTCGCTTCTCATCGGATTTCTCTTGTATGCCATGGCGGAAGATCCGATCTGTCCTTTCTCGAACGGCTCCTCAACTTCTTTTAAGTGCTGCAGAAGACGGATGTCGTTGGAGAATTTTGTTGCGCTTGCCGCAATGCCTGCCAGAACGTTTAATACTCTCGTATCGACTTTTCTGGAATACGTCTGTCCGGAAACAGGATAGCAGTTCTTGAAGCCCATTTTCTCAGCGATCATCGGATCGATCTTGTCGATGGTCTCCTGATCTCCGTCGAACAGCTCTAAAAAGCTTGCCTGTGTGCCTGTTGTTCCTTTGGAGCCGAGCAGCTTTAAGGTGCTCTGTACGTACTCGAGATCTTCAAGATCCATTAAGAACTCCTGCATCCACAGGGTTGCACGTTTTCCGACGGTGGTCGGCTGTGCCGGCTGGAAGTGGGTGAAGGCAAGGGTCGGCTGGTCTTTGTAGGTATCCGCAAATTTTGCCAGCTCAGCGATAACGTTCACCAGTTTTTTCTTCACCAGCTTTAAGGCTTCGTTCATGACAATGATATCGGTATTGTCGCCTACGTAGCAGCTGGTTGCTCCCAGATGGATGATTCCTTTTGCTTTCGGACACTGTACGCCGTAGGCATACACATGGGACATTACGTCATGACGGCAGACTTTCTCTCTTTCTTTTGCCACATCGTAGTTGATGTTCTCGGCATTTGCTTTCAGTTCTTCGATCTGCTCATCTGTAATAGAAAGTCCCAGTTCTTTTTCTGTCTCAGCCAGCGCAATCCATAACTTTCTCCAGGTACGGAATTTCATATCCGGGGAGAAGATGTACTGCATCTCCTTGCTTGCATAACGTTCGGAAAGAGGGCTTACATATCTGTCAGTTCCGCTCATAGACACGATTCTCCTTTTCTTGTCAAAATGTGTATTCGGTTTCTCTTTTATCCCCGCTCTTTTTCATCCCCAAAAACAGAACGGGGCGTATAAAGAGCGTGTTTGAAATACGTTTCAACCACGCTCTAGTATAACGCATGTTGTTTTTTTAGGCAAGTGCAACGTCGTTACTTCTCACGAAATTTTCCCAAAAAGCCCTGCATTCTGGCATTTTCGGAATCGAAGACTTCGTCCGGCGTTCCTTCCACGGCGATCACGCCCTGGTCCATAAAGATGATGCGGTTGGAAATCTCCCGGGCAAAATTCATCTCGTGGGTAACGATCACCATGGTCATATTCATCTCCGCAAGGGATTTGATGACCTTCAGCACCTCGCCTGTCAGCTCCGGGTCGAGCGCCGAAGTCGGCTCATCAAAAAAGAGCACCTTCGGGTTCAGCATCAGCGCACGCGCAATCGCAACCCTCTGACACTGACCGCCGGAAAGCTGACACGGATACGCCTTTTCTTTTCCTGTGAGTCCCATTTTCTGCAGCAGCTCTTCTGCCTGTGCTTCCACCTCCGCACGGTTGCGTTTCTGCACATGAATCGGCGCATCGCAGAGGTTTTTCATCACATCATAATGTGGAAACAGGTGGAAGCTCTGGAATACCATTCCAAAGTTTTCCTGAATTTTCCGCAGCACGGCCGGCTTTGCATAAACGGATTTTCCATTTTGCATGGTGACTGCCTGCTCGCCAAGATATGTCAGGTCACCGCCCTCCATCGTCTCCAGCATCGCCGCACACCGCAGCAGCGTCGATTTTCCCGATCCCGACGGGCCGATGATCGAGAGCACCTCGCCCTCTTCTACTTTGAGGGAAATATCTTTTAACACTTCGAGATCCCCAAAGCTCTTTCTTACATGGTTCATTTCCAGATAAATCATATCGTTTTCCGCTCTCTTCTATAGTTAATGATAATAAGAAAATTTCTTTTCCAAAAGTTCCATCACCCACGCCACGACAAAATTGAAGATGTAGTAGAAAATACCGGCGGCGACGAACGGAACCATCGTGGTCTTGGCCGCCGCGATCTGTTTTGCGATCGTGAACATTTCCACATAGGAAATGGAAAAGGCCAGCGACGTATCCTTGACCAGCGTAATCACCTCATTAGTGATCGCCGGCAGAATCCGTTTCACAACCTGCGGCAGAATAATGCGGACAAACGTCTGTCCCTTCGAATAACCAAGAAGCTTTGCTGCCTCGTACTGTCCACGATCCATCGAAACGATGCCGGAGCGGTAGATTTCTGCAAAATAGGCGCCGTAGTTTAAGGCAAATCCGGTGATAATCGCCGGAAAGCGCCATTTTCCGATGTTCATACCGAACAGATAGAACGGTCCGAAGTAAACCACCATGAGCTGCAGCATCAGAGGCGTGCCGCGCATCAGGGAGATATAGAGCCGGAAAATTCCGCTCACAATCCGGTTTTTCGACATACGCCCAAAGGCGATTAGCAGACCGAGCGGCAGGGAAAATACGAGCGTCAGGACAAATATCGAAATCGTTCCCGCCATTCCGGTACTAAGCTGTGATAGAATCATGGACAACTTCATGCTGCTTTACTCTCCTTTTTTCTCCAGACACACCATGTCTGCGATTCCGTATTTTTCTGCGAGCTTGCCGAATGTTCCGTCGGCCAGAACCTGCTGCAGGCCTTCGTTTACTTTATCGCAGAGCTCGGTATTTCCTTTTTTGAATCCGATCGCATATTTCTCAGAGTTCAGGTGCTCGTCGAGGATTTTGTATCCTTCTCCGCGGCTTTCCAGCTGATATTTGGCAACGCCGATATCCATGGCAACCGCATCGATGGAACCTGCCTGAAGCTCTACAAACGCATTGTTGTAATCCGGGAACTGCTGCAGAGCGGCGAAAGTATCGGCGAGTTCTTTCTGACCGCCTTCTTCCTCACTCTGTAAAAGATCGAGTGCTGCGGATGCTGCCTGCACACCAACCGTCTTTCCTGCCAGATCGGACAGGCTGTTGATGCCGGAATTCTCGGATACGACCATCACCTGGCTGTTGTCCACGTACGGATCGGACCAGGTGTAATCGTCCTCTCTGCCGTTCATGGTAAAGCCGTTCCAGATGCAGTCAATCGCACCAGAATTCAGCTCGGTATCTTTCGCATCCCAGTTGATCGGGGTTTTTACCAGCTTCCAGCCGTAAATCTCGCAGACTGCCTCAGCGAGCTCCAGGTCAAATCCGGTGTAATCGCCCGTCTCATCGTCCATGTAGCCGTACGGCGGGTATTCTGCATCGAAGCCTACGGTAAAGGTTGTCGTTCCGTCTGCGGAAGAGGATGCTGCTCCTGCTGATGAGGCAGATGTTTTTGCTGTGTCTGCAGAGCCGCAGCCAGCCAGCAGGGCAGATACACAAAAGGCTGCTGTCAAAATGCTAACCATTTTCTTTTTCATAATAATCTTCTCCTTTTCTACGTGATCATGTTATCACTGTACTACGCTAAACTAATTGGTATCCTACCATACTCCGGCACCGCCTGTCAACCCGCACCGGTTAAATAATCCAGAAAACCTGTTCCAACACAAAAAAGTCTCCGAAACGGTCAGCAGATTCTGCTTTTTTCCGTCTTCGGAGACTTTGATTTTTCTATTTTGGATAACTATTTATAAACCCTTGTTACACGGCTGCTGATATCGCAGAGCATTTCGTAATCGAAACGTGCCGCCGGGTTGGCGATCTCTTCGATCGTGATGGTCTCATCCCCGTCGGTTCCGACAAGCGTTACAACGTCCTCCACCTGCACATCCGGGATGTCGGTCACGTCCACCATCATCTGATCCATACAGATTCTTCCGATGATCGGTGCTTTTTTCCCGTGGATCAGCACACAGCCCTGGTTCGAGAGAGCTCTCGGATAGCCGTCTGCATAGCCGGCTGAAACAGTTGCGATCCGTGTCATCGGTTTCTCGGTCACATACGTGGCACCGTAGCTGACGCCGATGCCCGGGCCGACTTCCTTCACATGGATGACATGACTCTTCCAGGAAAGCGCCGGGATCAGATCGAGGCGCTCTTTTTTTACCTCCTCGGATGGGTAAATGCCGTAGGTGATGATACCGGAACGCACCATCTCAAAGCGGTGATCGTCAAATTCCATGATTCCGGCGGAGTTGCAAATATGGCGAAGCGGAATCGTCACGCCGCGCTCTGCTAAAAGTGCCGTCATCTTATCATATTTTTCCATCTGCATCGAACAGTACGTCTTGTCTTCCTGATCGGCGCAGGAGAAATGCGTAAACATACCTTCCAGCTCGATGTGCGGAAGATCCGCGATTTTTGCCGCCTCATCCGCATCGTGTTCCGTCACCTGGAAGCCGATCCGCGTCATGCCGGTATCGACCGCAAGGTGTGCTTTTGCTTTCCGGTTCTGGCGTGCTGCCTCTTTTTCGAGGGCAAGCGCCTGTGCGTAGCTGTCGATCGTCTGAGTGATGTCGTATTCCACAAGGTCGCCATACTGGGACGGGGACACGTAGCCGAGAATCAGGATCGGCGCGGAAATGCCGTTTTCTCTGAGCTCGACAGCCTCCTCGATGGTTGCGGTTGCAAAATAATCAACCTGGTTTTCCAGATAGGATGCTACCGGAACGGCACCGTGGCCGTAGGCGTTCGCTTTTACAACGCCAAGGAGTTTCACGCCCTCCGGTAGTCTTTTTTTCACTTCTCTGATGTTATGCCCGATCGCTTCGAGTGAAATCTCTGCATAACAGCGTAAGTATCTGTTCACTTTTTTCCTTCTTTCTTTCCGTACTTTTTCTGAGACGCCAAAACGTGCCTGAAAACTCTTTCGGATTATTTTCAGACACGCTCTCGTATCAGATTCCGGCTGTGCCGGTTTTTATTTGTCCGGTCTGCGGATGGCGGAATAGATATTTTTTACATTTTTCAGCACTACATGCGTTCTTGTCGCATCGACGCCCGGAAGGCTCATCACCTGGCGGTGGATTTCTTCGAGTTCGTCGGATGAGTGACAGGAAATGCGGATAATCAAATCAAAATCTCCGGTCTGATAATAGCAGGATACGATGTACTCCAGTTTCTGGATCGCATCTGCAAAACTGTCAAAGAACTTCGGATGCTCCAGGCTGACTTCCATCAGCGCGGTCATCTCATTTCCCGTTTTCTTTTCGTCTACAATAATGGTGTATTCTTTAATCACTCCGGTTTCTTCCATTTTACGGATTCTCTCGATGACTGCAGAAACCGATAAATGAATCTCTTTGCTGATATTGGAAGCCGTCTCGCGGGCATTTTTCTGCAATATCTTCAGAATCTTATAATCAATGGCATCCATGTATTTTTCCTCCCATAAGAATTGACAGGGCTCTTCTTTCCAGATTTTAGCATAAAATTTCCCTGTCACTACCTTTCTATTATATCAAATTTTTCAGATAAGTCCAGTTTTTCCCAAAATATTTTATAGAAAGATTAGAATTTTTCTTTAAATTGCACAGATACCGGTTTTTCTATTCTTCGAAGGTTTCTGCAATATCCTGCATCAGAATGCCGATCCCGAGGTGCTGCGGGCACTGCTTTTCACAGCGATAACAGTTGATGCAGTCATCGGCACGTTTGTCCTGACGCTCATACTCTGCACGAACCGCTTCGACGCCTTCCGTCGCTGTCCGGTTGTAAAGCGCAAACAAACCCGGGATGTTGATTTTTACCATGCACGGCATACAGCTCTGACAACCGGTGCAGCAAACCAGAAGTTCTGTTCCATTTTCCTGCATAGGGAAATTCCCCCTTTTTTGCTTTTCCATTTTTCTATTATAGTACATTTCCCGTTCTGGAACAAGGCTGATCTTTGCGGACATTTTCACGCCCCTTTCACCCTGAATTTTCTCCTTTTTCAGTGTTTTGAAAATTTTTTAATTTTTTTCAAAAAAGGGGTTGACTTTTTCTCAGCTTTCCTGTAGAATACGTTTTGTCAGTGAGGCACGGCAGTCAACAAGACAGAGAAAAAAAAATCAGTGCCCATCATCTGCGGGTGTAGTTCAATGGTAGAACACCAGCCTTCCAGCTGGATACGTGGGTTCGATTCCCATCACCCGCTTCATCCAAAAGGATGTATATGCGCGAGTGGCTCAGGGGTGGAGTACAACCTTGCCAAGGTTGGGGTCGCGGGTTCGAATCCCGTCTCGCGCTCTTTTTATTACCGAAATTTCTTCACAGGAATTTCGGTTTTTTGTTTTATCAAAAACTTTTTTACCAAGGAAAGGAGTTCTTATGATTCAGGATATCGCTCCGCATAAATATTATGTAGATTACCACCCTTCCACACCGAACGATACCGATCTCGTTTTCATCTACGGTCATCACACAATTCTGTGCAATTTTGAAGATCCGCAGATCCGCTATCCTTCGATTGCAGAAATTGCACCTGTTTTCCCGGAAATCCGGGAAAAAGCAAAATTTCTGTTCCGTATCGACGAAACCAATTACTATGAACTGCGCCGCCCGCAGCTTTCGGAATTTGATATCTGGAAATATGAAAACACACTGATTCTGCGCCGCGCCGTTCCGGGATGGCTCGGATTCGCCGGCATCACCGGCTACCAGATCCACACCTGGTACACAGACCACACCTACTGCGGCCGCTGCGGAACCAAGATGCACGCGCCCGGAAATGAACGTGCGATGCAGTGCCCGTCCTGCGGCGCACTCTCCTATCCGGTGATCTGCCCAAGCGTCATTGTCGCCATCACTGATGGCGACCGCCTGCTGCTCACGAAGTATGCGCCATCCCACAGCAGCCACCGTTCCTATGCCCTCGTCGCAGGTTATACAGAAGTCGGCGAGACACTGGAACAGACGGTGCACCGCGAGGTTATGGAGGAAGTCGGATTGAAAGTCAAAAATCTGAGATACTATAAGAGTCAGCCATGGTCCTTCAGCGGTTCGCTGCTTGCCGGCTTCTATTGCGATGTAGACGGCGATCCATCCATCACCCTCGACCGCGACGAGCTCTCCACTGCCGAATGGTTTGACCGCGGTTCCTGCCCGAAACGCCAAATCTCATCAGCCTGACCGGCGAAATGATCGAATGTTTCCGCCAGGGAAAAGAACCCAGATAGTTTTGTGACTTAGTCACAGAAATTCCCGTTCCGCTGTGGTATTCTACAGACATAACAGGAAAACACTTACCGGGAATTACCCGTACAATAAAAAGGAGGACTTCTATTATGTCATTAATTCATGTTACATCCAAAAACTTCGAAAAAGCTCTGCAGGCAGCACCTGGCGTTGCCGTTGTTGATTTCTTTGCTACCTGGTGCGGACCATGCAAAATGCTCGCCCCGGTCATCGAAGAGGCCGCTGAGGATATGCCGGAGATCCAGTTCTACAAAGTAGACGTTGACGAAGCACCGGAGCTGGCAAGATCCTTTAAAGTCATGAGCGTTCCGACCCTCGCTTTCTTCAAAAACGGCGAGCTCGTAAAGAAAAACGTCGGCGCCGTTTCCTATGAGGAGCTGGAAGAGCTGATTAACTCTGTAAAATAAACAGCGTAATATTGGAAATGCAAGAAAAAACGTATCGGCACAAAACCGATACGTTTTTTCTTGCATTTCTTTCTGTTCTTTTCTATCATGGAAGAAACGGCTGCTGCCGTAGTTTACAAAAGAATGATCTTCTTCCGAAAGGAGTTTTATTTATGTCATCTTTTCTGGAATCCTGTTTTCAGGAGCATTATCCATTTTATTCAAAGCTTACCGCCGATGAACAGCAGACACTCGTGCTCTCTTCCGTCCTGACGACGTATCAGCGCGGCGATTTTCTCTACAGCTGCGACGATGACTGTCTCGGCGTTCTGCTTGTCCTCTCCGGCAAGCTCCGCATCTTTATCCAGTCCGGCGAGCAGCGGGAAATTACCCTGTTTACCACCGGTCCCGGCGAAGTCTGCACGCTGTCTGCCTCCTGTGCGATGCAGGAAATCAGCTTTGATATTCTGATTGAGGCCGAGGAGGAGACGAAAGTTCTCATCACTCCGGCCAGCACGTTCCGCAGACTGTTAAATCAGAATATTTACGTTGAAAACTACATTTACCGGGAAACAACGGAGCATTTTTCCGAAGTCATGTGGGCGATGGGCCAGCTTCTCTTTACGCGGCTTGACCAGCGCCTTGCCGGATATCTCGAGGATGAACGCATCCGCACCGGTTCCCCGGTGCTCTCCACCACGCACGAGCAGATCGCGCGGAACCTCGGCAGTGCCAGAGAGGTCGTTTCCCGCACCTTAAAGTCGTTCGAGAAAGACGGCATCGTCGCACTCTCCCGCGGCACGGTCACGATTCTCGATGTCAAAAAGCTCCGCGGCATCTGCCGGATGCGCCGATAGTTCTTCTACGCGCGCAGACATTTTCCCACAGGTTCTGCCCTGCCGCTCGAGAAAATATTTTTCAAAAGCGTTCTAACGGCACTCCATCTTAATTTCAATCTCATTTCCTTCCACGGCCACCTTCGCATAACTTCCGACGATCAGCGGCATCGCCGGATGAAGGTGTCCGATGTCGAGATCCATCACGATCGGCACGTTGTATTTTCCAAGCAGATCCGTCACGGCGCGGTACTGGTCGAGTTCCCCGAATTTCTGTCCGAACTGCAGCGGGCGGCCAATCAAAAAGCCTTTCACATATTGGAACCAGCCGGCGTGCTCCATCTGCCAGATTGCGCGGCGGATCGCAAAGACGTTCAGATCGCACGCTTCCAGAAACCAGACAAAACCGTCCTCTTTATATTTTTCCACAAAATCAACCGTTCCGTCGTACTTCGTTCCAAGAATATTGACGAGACAGTCGAGACAGCCGCCGATGAGTCGTCCCTCAAATGCACTGTCCGCATCCGGGAAGCGGCGCAGAACGCGCGGTTCTGTAATCTGGTACGGCAGATACGGATTTTCCTCGCTTCTGCCCTTCGCATCGTCTCTTTCCCATCCCTCATAGCCGCGGACGGTACGCACTTCTCCCGTCAGTACGCCAAACGCATCCGCTACGGATTTATGCCACGGCTCCATGCCGAAATCACTCGCACACGGGCCGTAAACAGCCGCCGTATCGCAGAGGGTCGGCAGAAGATATGTAAAATGCGTATTGTCAGAATAGCCGAGATACCATTTCGCCGGTGCCTTTCTGATCTTTTCAAAATCCACGTAATCGAGATCCTCGCACATCAGCTCTCCGCCGCCGCAGGAAATCAGACAGTCATTCTTCTCACTGACATAATATTCCGTCAGCTCTTTTCCGCACTCCTCCGGTGCCGCGCTGATTCCGATGCCGTGCTCTGCATAGCAGTTTGGCCCAAGATCCAGCCGATATCCCATCTCTTTCCATTTTTTCTGTGCATTTGCAAACGCGGACTTGTATGGCTCTGTTGTGCATCCAAACGATGGTGCCACAAAGCCGATCGTTCCGCCCTTTTTCAGATTTTCCGGAAACCTCATGTCGCATCCTCCTTTATCCTAATTCTTCTGCCTCCAGATTCTTATACTGCGTCAGCTCATCCCCGAAGATCAGCTCTCCGTCGTTCTGCGCAAAGTACAGCTCCTCTTCTTTTTCCAGTTTTGCCTTTCCGTTCGTCCCCTCGGTAATCTCCGCGCAGAGACGGTCCACCTCCGTTTTCGGAACGAGAACGCGGATTTTCACCTGATCGGTGTACTCGGATTCCAGAATCGGAATCCCCCGCTGGCCGAGCAGATACTGGATTTTACCGATGCCGTTGTAATCCGTCTCAATCAACAGCCGCACGCCGCAGATCTCGTCAATCAGAACACTGTTTGCCAGCCCCTCCTGCACCGCCTGCGAGTACGCGCGCACCAGGCCGCCCGTTCCCAGCAGCGTACCGCCGAAATACCGCGTCACCACAACAAGCACATTGCGGAGGCCTGCTCCCTGTACCACATCGAGCATCGGCCGCCCTGCCGTGCCGGAAGGCTCCCCGTCGTCGCTGCAGCGCACCGTCTCCTGATTTTCTCCAATAATATACACAAAACAGTTATGCCGCGCATCCCAGTATTTTTTCCGCAGAGCTTCCAGGCAGGAAAGTGCCTCCTCCTCAGATTCCACCAGACGCACCGTCGCAATAAAACGTGATTTCTTCTCCACGATTTCCCCGGTTCCACCCCGGTAAACCGTCCGAAACTGATCGATCATATATTCTTACTCCTTCATCCAAATATGTACCTATCTTACCATATCATTTCTGAAAAATCAGCATTCTTTTCAGAAATACTTTTATTCCAGCCCTTTGTTTGGTATAATAAAAATATGTATACCCTGCTTTTTGCAGGGCAGGAACACCATTGATTACTGAACTAAATCAGTTTTGCAGGAACATGACATAAGGAGGATTTTCTATATGCACTTTGGAAAAAGTCATCTGGAAGACAAACGTGAAGATCTGCGGTCCCATTACGGAAAGATTGAAAAGACGGCCGGCGTGACGGCGCTGCGCATCGCGTTCTGTCTTCTTCTTGTCGTTCTCGTCTGCGGTGCCGGGCTTGTGATCGGCGCTGTCCGCGGCGTGATTGACAGTGCCCCTGATATCTCGGAGGCAAATATCATGCCGCTCGGCAACGCGTCGTTTATCTACGATGCTGACGGCAACCAGGTACAGAAGCTGACCGGGGCTCAGGGAAACCGTGTCTCGATTTCGATTGAGGAGATTCCGCTCGATATGCAGCACGCGATCGTCGCGGTTGAGGATGCCCGTTTTTATGAGCACAACGGCATTGATCCGAGCGGTATCATCCGTGCTTTCGTTGTCGGCGTCAGCCACGGCTTTCATTTTACCGAGGGCGCCAGCACGATCACACAGCAGCTCTTAAAAAACAATGTTTTCACTGACTGGATGGAAGAGACGCGGATTCAGAGCTTCAAGCGGAAGATCCAGGAACAGTACCTGGCGCTGAAGCTGGAAAAAACACTGACCGCAGAGGGTGAAAACGCCAAAGACGTTATTCTGGAAAATTATCTGAATACGATCAACTTGGGTTCCGGCTGCTACGGTGTCCAGACGGCAGCGCAGACGTATTTCGGAAAGGATGCAAAAAATCTGACGCTCTCTGAATGCGCCGTTCTTGCCGCAATTCCAAAGGCGCCGACGGCATATAATCCGAAAAACCACCCGGAGAAAAACCAGCAGCGCCGCGACAAGATCCTGAACAACATGAAAGAGCAGGGCTACATCACCGAAGAAGAACACACCATTGCCATGAACGACAACGTTTACGACCGCATCGCCATGCACACGCAGTCCCAGGCGGAGAGCGCGCCGTACTCCTACTTTATCGATGAAGTCATCACCAACCTGATCAACGATCTGATGGTACAGAAAGGCTACACCGAAGTGCAGGCAAAGAACGTTGTCTACAGCGGCGGCCTCAAAATTTATACCACACAGGATTCCTACATGCAGTCAATCCTCGATACGGAATTCCAGAATCCGGAGAACTTCCCGGCGAACACGCAGATCGGTCTCGACTGGGCGCTCACCGTAGAGCAGGCAGACGGCGAGGTACAGAACTACAGCAAAGAGATGCTGCAGCTCTACTTCCGCAACAGCGATCCGAATTTCGATCTGCTCTTTGACTCCCAGGAGGAGGCACAGAGCTATATCGACCAGTACAAAGCCGCTATCATGCAGGAGGGCGATACGATTGTTGCCGAGCGCAGCAGCTTCACCCCGCAGCCGCAGGCGTGCATGACCGTTATGGATCAGCGCACCGGCTACGTGAAAGCCATCGTCGGCGGACGCGGCGAAAAAACAGCAAGTCTTACCTTCAACCGCGCAACCGATAATTATTCCCAGCCGGGTTCCACATTCAAGATTCTTTCTGCGTACGGACCGGCACTCGACCTTGGAAAGATTACACTGGCTACGGTAATTAAGGATGAGCCGTTCAACTACAGTGACGGCACACCGCTGCAGAACTCGGATCTTACCTACCATGGTGATGTTACCGTCCGCCAGGCGATCATCAATTCCATCAATATCCCGGCCGTCAAGGTACTGACCGAGCTTACGCCGAAGGTCGGCTTTGATTATCTGAAGAAGCTTGGTTTTTCCAAACTCTCCGAGGAATACGATGTGATCCAGCCGCTGGCTCTCGGCGGTATCACCTACGGTGTCAGTGATCTCGAACTGACGGCAGCCTACGCGGCAATCGCAGACGGCGGCCAGTACCGCAAGCCGGTGTTCTACACAAAGGTTACCGACAGCAAGGGAAATGTTTTAATTGACAACACAGAAAACAAGGCAACGCAGGTCTTCAAGGCAAGCACTGCCTCCCTCCTCACCAATGTCATGGAGGATGTTCTGGAAAAAGGTACCGGTGTTGCCGCCCGCCTCGACAATATGCACGCAGCCGGAAAAACCGGTACGACGAACGAGGCCAAGGATCTCGTCTTTGCAGGCTTTACACCATATTATACCGCTGCCATCTGGGCAACGTATGATACACACGCGGAGTTTCCGGAGAGCGACCGTGAATTCCACAAACGTCTCTGGGCAAAGGTCATGAATGAAATCCACGAGGCCTTGCCGATATGGATTTCGAAACTTCCGCAACAGTACAGGAGGCAACGATCTGTACGAAGACCGGCCTGCTCGCCCGCTCAAGCTGCCCGTCCATCACCGAATACTTTGCGGTATCCGATCTGCCGACCGAGCGTTGCAAGGGCCACTACACCGCGCCGGCCTCAACACCGACGCCGACCAGAACCCCTTCTGCAGCATCAACTCCGCAGGCAACCCCGACACCGACGGAGACACCGCAGGAAACTCCGGCTCCGCCCGAAACACCTGCCGATCCGCCTTCTAATACACCGGAGACTCCTGACACACCGGATACCCCTGATGCACCGTCAGAACCGGATACCCCGGCGGAGATATCGGAAGTACAGCCGCAGTCCGAAGAGAGCGGCTCTTCCGAATAACTTTTTCAGTCAGTCTATACACAAAAAACCGGCCCTCTGGCATATGCCAGCAGGACCGGTTTTTCTATACTTCTTTTTCCATCTGAATCAATTAGTCAATCAGCATTTTTGCTGCGCCGTAGATACCAGCATCGTTTCCAAGGGAAGCGAGTACGATCGGGGTATCTTTGCATGCGATGAATGCTGCTTCACGGTAGTATTTAGCTACGCCGTCGATCAGGATCTGGCCTGCTTTGGATACACCGCCGCCGACTACGATAACTTCCGGGTCAACAACGCATGCGAATACTGCAAGTGCTCTTCCGAGGTACTCGGAGAACTCCTGAACGATTGCTTCTGCTGCTGCATCGCCTTCTTTTAATGCATCAAAGACAGCTTTTGCACTGATGGACTCTCCTCTTTCTCTTAAAGAAGACGGAGTATCATGGGATGCCAGATATTTCTTTGCCAGACGAACGATACCGGTTGCAGATGTCATCTGCTCGAGGCATCCGTGGTTTCCGCAGTTGCAGACCGCTTCTTCTTCCGGCTCAACACATGCATGACCAACCTCGCCGCCTGCGCCGTGAGCACCTGCTACGATCTTGCCGTCCACGATGATTCCGCCGCCGACACCGGTTCCAAGGGTAACCATAACCAGGTTCTTGCTTCCCTTTCCGCCGCCTGCCCACATCTCACCGAGAGCTGCTGCGTTTGCGTCGTTTGCTGCTTTTACTGCCATTCCGCCGAGTTCGTCGGAAAGCTCTTTTACGATATTTTTATATCCCCAGTTCAGGTTGACTGCGATGGAAAGCTCACCTTTGTCATTAACCGGGCCAGGTACGTCAATGCCGACACCGGCAACATCATCTGCTGCGATACCCTTCTCAGCCATTTTTGCTTTTACGCTTTTTGCGATATCCGGCAGAATTTCGCTTCCGCCGTTTTCGGTGCGGGTCGGGATTTCCCATTTTTCCAACAGAGTTCCGTCTGTCTGGAACAGTCCGCATTTTACTGAAGTACCCCCAACATCGATTCCAAATACATAGTTTGCCATTTTCTTACTTCTCCTCTCTTTTTTTCACTAAGTTAGCCTGTACACGGCGGTACAGCTCCTGTGCGGCATTGTAGCCCATCTTCTTCTGTCTGTGGTTGACAGCAGCGGTTTCTACGATGATCGCCAGGTTACGGCCCGGACGGATCGGAAGGGAATGGCAGACAACCTTGTTTCCAAGGAACTCAATATACTCTTCTTCCAGGCCCAGACGGTCGTATTCTTTCTCTTTGTCCCACTCTTCAAGCTTGATAACAAGGTCGATAGACTGGGTATCCTTTACGCTCTCGACACCAAACAGCGTCTTGACGTCGATGATACCGATACCGCGCAGCTCGATAAAATGACGCGTGATATCCGGTGCCGTTCCGACCAGCGTAATGTCGCTGACACGGCTGATTTCAACCACATCATCGCTGACGAGACGATGGCCTCGTTTGATCAGCTCCAGTGCAGCCTCGCTCTTTCCGATTCCGCTCTCGCCCATGATCAGAACGCCCTCGCCGAATACATCGACCAGCACGCCGTGGATGGAGATCATCGGGGCAAGCTGGACATTCAGCCAGCGGATGATTTCAGCCATGAAAACGGAAGTCGATTTGTCTACCGCAAAGGCCGGTACCTGATAACGATTGCACAGCTCCAGAATTTCCGGTCCCGGAATCATCTTCGTGGTGAAAATGACACATGGGATCTTGCGGCTTACAAACTCTTCAAACGCGCGGACGCGCTCGCTCTCTTCAAGATGCTGCAGATACGTGAACTCTACATAACCGATGATCTGCACACGCTCATTGGCAAAATGCTCATAGTAACCGGTCAGCTGCAGTGCAGGACGGTTGATATCCGGTGTGGCAATGACAAGATCTGTCATATCAACCTCTGGTGTCAGGTTGCGGAGATCCATTTCCTCCACCATTTTGGTCATTTCAATTTCTTTCATTTTCCTGTCCTCCGACTTCATTCGACGTCTTTTTAAATCCGTCTCTTCTATGATTTTAGCACAATAAAGCATCACGGGCAACCTAGAAATTTAACTATTTTGACGAATCCTCATTTTCCTCCTGTGCAGGTGCGTGAAAGAATGTGTAAACCTGCTCCGCCGCCTTTTTATTCATGCCCGGAAGTCCGGAAAGTTCTTCCACGGTTGCCGCCTTGATATCATCAATTCCCTGAAAGTGGCGCATCAGTTCTTTCCTTCTTGTCGGCCCGATGCCCGGGATGTCGTCGAGAATCGAGTGGACCTGGCCCTTGCTCCGCAGCAGGCGGTGGTATTCGATTGCAAAGCGGTGTGCCTCGTCCTGCACGCGTGTGATCAGTTTGAAGCCCTCGCTATTCCGGTCGATCGGAATTTCCACGTTTCGGAAATACAGACCCCTCGTGCGGTGCTTGTCGTCCTTTACCATACCGCAGACCGGAATCGCAAGATCCATTTCTTCAAGCACCTCAAGCGCAATGTTGACCTGGCCGCGTCCGCCGTCCATCATGATCAGGTCCGGCAGCCGCTCGAAACCGCTGTCCTCCTGGATGCCGCGCAGAAAACGGCGGCTTAAGACCTCTTTCATACTGGCGTAATCGTTCGGTCCCTCGACGGATTTGATCTTGAATTTTCGGTAATCGGCGCGCTTTGGCTTTCCTTTCTCGTAGACGATCATCGAGCCGACCGACTGGAAACCGCTGATATTGGAGATATCGTACGCCTCGATGCGGTCGATCGACGGCAGGTTCAGCCATCTGGCGATCTCTTTTACGGCACCGACCGTCCGACCCTCTTCCCGCTTGATCCGCTCGCGGTCCTGGTCGAGAACGATCTGTGCGTTCCGCTCTGCCAGTTCCACCATTTTTTCCTTGCTGCCCTTTTTCGGCACGCGGATGCGGACCTTCTGGCCCCGTTTGCTGCTTAAATACTCTTCCATCAGCTCCTGCTCGGCAATCTCCTCGGAAATCATGATTTCCCGCGGGATGAACGGCGTGCCGGAATAGAACTGTTTCATAAACGTGAGCAGCACCTCGCTTTTCTGCTCCTCCTCGCCGATCCGCAGATAATAATGCTCCCGCCCGATCAGCTTTCCGTTCCGGATAAAGAAGACCTGCGCCACCGCATCCTCTTTGTCCATCGCAAGCGCAATGACATCCTTGTCCTCGCCGTCACTGTTCGTAATCTTCTGCCGCTCGCCGATCCTGCGCACGCTGTCGATCAGATCACGGTACTCCGCCGCCTGCTCGAACCGCATCTCCTCAGCCGCCTCCGTCATTTTTCCAGTCAGCTCTTTGATAATGTCATTGTAATTTCCATTCAGAAAACTGATCGCCTTTTTGATCTGCTCGCCGTACTCTTCTTTGGAAATGTATCCCTGGCACGGTGCCTTACACTGGTGGATGTGATAGTAAAGACACGGGCGGTCCTTGCCGATCTCCTTTGGCAGGCTCTTATTGCAGGAACGGATATCGTACAGCTTCCGCAACAGTTCGATCGTATCTTTCACAGCTCCGGCGCTCGTGTACGGGCCGAAATATTTCGCCTTGTCCTTCTTCATCTGATGGGAAAACAGAATGCGTGGAAAATCCTCGTTCACGGTCACCTTAATGTACGGGTACGCCTTGTCATCTTTCAGCATCGTATTGTATTTCGGACGGTGCTCTTTGATAAGGTTGCACTCCAGCACGAGCGCCTCCAGTTCGGAATCCGTCACAATATACTCAAAACGGGCGATATGCGTGACCATCCGCTCAATCTTCGGCCCTTTGTTGCGGCTCGTCTGGAAATACTGGCGGACACGGTTTTTCAGCGAAATCGCCTTTCCTACGTAGATAATTGTATCGTCCGCGTCGTGCATCAGATAGACGCCGGGTTTCCCCGGCAGTTTTTTCAGTTCTTCCTGGATATCAAACGCCATATGACCCTCCTCTTTTTGGGACTGTAATGTTGAAAATGCCCAGCGTGCAGAGATCGTTTTCTCTGCTCCCGCCGGGCCTTTTCGCTTTCTTTTTATACTTCTGGGTTTACGGTAAAATCCGCCTCCGGAAGTGCTGTATTTTCTGTTTCTGTATTTTCTGGATTTTCAACTGCTTCTTCCGCGTTTCCATTCCGTTTTGCAATCACCTGATGAAAAATCTCCATAAATTCTTTTCCGGTGATCGTCTCTTTCTGGATCAGGTAAGCTGCGATTTCATCCATCGCATCGCGGTTAGCTGCCAGAAGTTCTTTTGCCTGCTCATACGACTCTTTCAAGATCTTCATGACCTCGTGGTCGATTTCGGTTGCTGTGGCATCGCCGCAGTTTAAGACCATTCTTCCGTCGAGGTACTGATTCTGCTGGGTCGCAAGACCGATCAGACCGAATTTTTCCGACATACCGTACTGCGTGATCATCGCGCGGACAATCTTCGTCGCTTTCTCGATATCATTCGAAGCTCCCGTTGTCACGTTGCCGAATACGATCTCCTCTGCCGCTCTTCCACCGAGGCACTCGACGATCATCGCCTCGAGTTCGCTCTTCGTGTTGAGGTATTTCTCCTCCTCCGGCACCTGCATGACGTAGCCGAGCGCACCCATCGTACGCGGCACAATCGTGATTTTCTGTACCGGCTCGGAATCCTTCTGCAGTGCAGTAACAAGTGCGTGGCCTACCTCGTGGTAGGAAACGATCTTTCGCTCTTCCTGGCTTAAGATGCGGTCCTTCTTCTCTTTTCCGACGAGGACAACCTCGACTGCCTCGAGAAGATCCTTCTGGGAAACGGCTTTTCTTCCGTTCTTGACCGCAAGAATCGCTGCCTCGTTGATCATATTTGCAAGATCAGAACCAACGGCTCCCGATGTCGCAAGTGCGATGCCGTCGAGATCAACCGTCTCATCGAGCGATACGTTCTTGGCGTGTACTTTCAGGATTTCCACACGGCCTTTCAGGTCCGGTCTTTCTACGATAATCCGGCGGTCAAAACGGCCTGGACGCAGCAGCGCCGGGTCAAGAACCTCCGGGCGGTTTGTGGCCGCAAGGATCAGAATACCCTTGGAGCTGTCGAATCCGTCCATCTCGGCGAGGAGCTGGTTTAACGTCTGCTCCCGCTCGTCGTTGCTGTTGTAGCTGTTGTCACGGCTCTTTCCGATCGCATCGATCTCATCGATAAAGATGATGCACGGTGCGTTTTTCTTTGCTTCCTCAAACAGGTCACGCACACGCGATGCACCGACACCGACGAACATCTCGACAAATTCCGAAGCGGACATCGAGAAAAACGGTACGTGCGCCTCACCGGCTACGGCTTTGGCAAGCAGTGTTTTTCCGGTTCCAGGAGGGCCTACAAGAAGCGCTCCTTTCGGAAGTTTTGCACCGATTGTCGTGTATTTTCCAGGGTTATGCAGGAAATCCACAACCTCCTGGAGCGATTCTTTTGCCTCGTCCTGTCCCGCAACATCGCGGAATGTCACGCCGGTTTCTTTCTGTACGTAGGCCTTTGCTCTGCTCTTTCCTACGCCCATGACTCCGCCGCCTTTGTTCATGCTGCGCATCACCCATACCATGACAGCGACAAGCATCACAACCGGCAGAATGACGGTCAGCAATGTGTAAATGATCGTTCCGGTAGAATCCGGCGGATCTTTGTGGTACGTAATGCCTTTCTCCTGTAACAGATCGACCAGTTCCTGCTCATCTCCCATCATCGTTACCTGATAGGTGATTCCCTCCGATTTCTGGTCTTTCGGCGTTACGGTCAGTGTTCCCGATTTCAAGACAACTTCCTGCACTTCATCGTTGTTTACCATGTCCAGGAATTTGCTATAGTCAAGATCCTCGGAAGTAATTCCCCCAAGGGCATTGTTCAGAAGTCCCATCACCATCAGGCTGACGAGGAGGCAGATCAGGATAATGAGTATCGTCTGTCTGTTTTTCGGTCCTCCCCCGGAGCCGTTTTCTGGTTCCCGGTTCTGATTTTTTCTATCGTCCATGCTTTTCCTCCTTGTATGTCAAACCGCCCCTCTTTTTTTACGGACACTTTAACTCTTACATTATATCGGATTCCCTCTTAATTAGCAAGCCGGACTTTGTGAAAAAAGACTGAATTTATCTATACAAAAACGGCCCGCCGACACTCTTTCAAGTATCGGCGGACCGCCAGATAACACTCACATTACATTAGTCGTTATATCCGTTCGGATTCTTCTGCTGCCAGTTCCAGGAATCGGCACACATCTCCTCGATGCCGTACTCAGCCTCCCAGCCAAGCTCCTCTTTTGCTTTGTCGCATTTGGAGTAGCAGGTTGCGATATCACCGTCACGGCGCGGTTTGATTTCGTATTTCAGCGGATGGCCGCATGCTTTCTCGAATGCGTGGATCACATCGAGTACGCTGTAGCCTTTGCCGGTTCCGAGGTTGTAAATGGAAACGCCCTCGTTGTCAGCCAGTTTCTGGATGGCTTTTACATGGCCGCGTGCCAGGTCAACAACATGGATGTAATCGCGGACACCAGTTCCGTCCGGAGTATCGTAGTCATCACCGAAAACGCCGATGCACTCGAGTTTTCCGATGGCAACCTGTGCGACATACGGAAGCAGGTTGTTCGGGATGCCCTTCGGATCCTCTCCGATAAGGCCGCTCTTATGCGCTCCGATCGGGTTGAAGTAACGAAGCAGGATAACATTCCATTCCGGATCTGCGGTGTGGATGTCGGTCAGAACCTGCTCGAGCATACTTTTTGTCCAGCCGTATGGGTTGGTCGGGGTTCCCTTCGGGCACTCCTCGGTGATCGGAATCTGTGCCGGATTGCCGTATACGGTTGCAGAAGAACTGAAGATGATGTTCTTTACGCCATGGTTTCTCATCTCATCGCAGAGAATCAGGGTTCCGGTCATGTTGTTGTGATAATATTCAATCGGTTTATGTACGGACTCGCCGACTGCTTTTAAGCCTGCGAAATGGATGACAGCGTCAATTTTCTCGTTGTCGAAAATTTTCTTTACGCCTTCGCGGTCCAGCATATCGGTTTTGTAGAAGGTTACTTTCTTTCCGGTAATCTGTTCTACACGCTCGATGGCTTTCTCGCTTGCATTGTAAAGGTTGTCCATGACAACAACGTCATAGCCTGCGTTCAGCAGTTCCACACAGGTGTGGCTTCCAATATAGCCTGCACCGCCAGTAACTAAGATTTTCATTTTGGTATCCTCCATGTTTTCCTTCGCTGCTGCTTTTTTGCCGCAGCGGGTTAATTGAAGCATTTAGTTTATTCTACAACGTTTCCATGAATTTTGCAAATGCACTTCTGCCTTCCTCGGTGCACTTGTAAACGCCGGCATCCTCGAGTACGCCGACAAAGACTTTTCCGACTTCCTCTTTCAGGATATCCATCACATTTTCGCTGTTCAGCTCCGGATGGCGCGGCAGGAATTCGTCTACCCAGTCGGCATGTTTCTCCAGCTCTGCGACAGCGCGGACATCTTTTCCCTCTACAAGGCATTTGGAAAGCTCTTCCAGCTCATCTTTTAAGCGCGCCGGCAGAATCGCAAGTCCCATAACCTCAATAAGGCCGATGTTCTCTTTTTTGATGTGATGATACTGTGCATGCGGATGGTAAACACCGAGCGGGCATTCGTCCGTCGTGATGTTGTTGCGCAGTGCCAGATCGAGTTCGAACGTATCGCCCACTTTTCTTGCGATCGGTGTGATCGTGTTGTGCGGCTCTCCGTCAGTCTCGGCGAATACAAACGCATCCTCATCCGTGTAACCTCTCCAGCAGTTCAGGATATGCTCTGCCAGATCGATCAGCCGTTTCTCATCTTTGTGGCGGATCCGGATGACGGACAGCGGCCATTTGACGATGCCGGTTTCCACATCCTCGTATCCTTTGATGGTAAAATGGCGCTCGATCGGCGCTTTCGCCATTGCGAAGGTATAGTGACCGCCCTGATAATGATCGTGACTTAAAATGGAGCCTCCCACGATCGGCAGATCCGCATTAGAACCGATGAAGTAGTGCGGAAACAGCTTGATAAAGTCAAACAGCTTCACAAAGGTCGCGCGCTCGATCTTCATCGGGTTATGCTGGAAATTGAACACGATGCAGTGCTCATTGTAATACACATATGGCGAGTACTGGAATCCCCACTCCGTCTGATTGATCGTCAGCGGAATGATGCGATGGTTCTGGCGCGCCGGGTGGTTGACGCGTCCCGCATAGCCCACATTCTCCTTGCAGAGCAGGCATTTCGGATAACCGCTCTGTTTTGCCAGTTTTGCAGCCGCGATCGCCTTCGGGTCCTTCTCCGGTTTGGAGAGGTTGATCGAGATATCAATATCGCCGTAGGCACTCGGTACGCTCCAGCGGATATCCTTTGCGATGCGGTATCTGCGGATGTAGTTGGAATCCTGGCTCAGTTTGTAGAAGTAATCGGTTGCCTCCTGCGGGCTCTTCGCATAGAGTTCCTCAAACTTCTTTACCACCTCTCCCGGGCGCGGCATCAGGCAGTCCATCAGTTTCGTATCGAACAGATCGCGGTAAACGACGCTGTTGTGTTCGAGAAGACCGCGCTTAGCTGCATCATCAAGCAGTTCATTTAAAGTCTCTTCCAGATCCGGGGTCTCCGGAATCTGCTCCGGCTCTTCGTAATCGGAAATCTGCATGACTTCCAGAATCCGGTTTGTCGCATAGATTTTATCCAGTCCCGAAACAAGACCGGCATTTTCTCCATATTTTACCAGTTTTGCAATACTCTCGTTAATCACTGTAGCTTCCTCCCTGCTGCCGATCCAGCTTTTTTATTTCTTATTTTAATACGCCTGCGCCGTCTCCGATGTCTACGACATAGAAGTCTGCGGCATAGCCGATTTTTTCTTTGTAAGCTGCGCCTACTTTTGCGATGAAGTTGTCAATATCTTCTGTTTTTACGATGCTGACGGTGCATCCGCCGAAGCCTGCGCCTGTCATACGGGATCCGATGACACCCGGGCAGTTCCATGCTTCTTCCACAAGAGTATCCAGCTCGATGCCGGTTACCTCATAGTCATCACGCAGGGAAACGTGGGATGCGTTCATCAGCTCGCCGAATTTTGCGATGTCGTTTGCCTTTAAAGCTGCAACGGCCTGAACGGTTCTCTGGTTCTCGTAAACAGCATGTTTTGCACGTTTCTGGCGGACCGGATCTTTGATGGCATCTTTCACTGCCTCAAACTCTTCCTCGGTCAGCTCACCAAGGCTCTTGATGTCTTTGACTTTCTGGATCTCAGCCAGAGCAGTCTCGCACTCGCTGCGGCGCTCGTTGTATTTGGAGTCGCCAAGGCCGCGTTTCTTGTTGCTGCAGGAGATGACAATTCTTGCGCCTTCCAGTTTAACCGGTGCGTACTCATATTTCAGATCGCTGGTGTCAAGGAAGATCGCACAGTCCTTTTTGCCCATGGCGATGGCGAACTGATCCATGATACCGCAGTTGACGCCGTTGTAGTTGTTCTCGGAGAACTGGCCGTACAGAGCGATGTCGATCATGGAGATGGTGTCGTAGCCGAACATGTCACGCAGCATTACGCCGGTTACGGTCTCAACGGATGCGGAAGAGGAAAGGCCGGAGCCGTTCGGAATGTTTCCGTAGAGCACGATATCGAAGCCCTGCTCTACCGGGAAGCCCTTCTGGCAAAATGCCCACATCATTCCCTTCGGATATGCGGTCCAGTTGCCTTCTTTTCCCATCAGGAATTCATCGAGAGAAGATTCTACCACGCCGAGTTTTTCAAAGTTCATAGAGTAAAAACGAAGCTTTCTGTCGTCACGTTTTCTTGCTGCCATGTAGGTTCCGATGGTCAGTGCGCATGGAAATACGTGGCCTCCGTTGTAATCGGTGTGCTCACCGATCAGGTTCACACGTCCAGGTGCGAAGTAGGTGCGGATGTCGCCCTCTCCCCCGAACAGTTTTGCAAAACAATCCAGTACCTGCTGTTTCATTTTGTTGTCTCCTTTTCTTTTTGGTGTGTTGTTTTCATGGTTTCGTTTTGTGTGTTGTGTGTGTATTGTGTGTTTGTGTGTTTTTTCTTATCTTCTTAAGTATCATTATAGTGAGCCGTACGCCCATCTGCAACAACAATATTGGGGCAAACGATAATTATATTGAGGTGATCTTCGATTTTTTCTTGTTTTTTTTCCCTTTTTGCCGCATACTTTACTTATCGTATGATTTTTAATGGATTTTATGGATTGGAGGTACGTTTCATGCAGATCCGCATGGATAAAGAAAACCGTGAGCTGAAGGCCCACGGCAGCTATGAATTTCCTGTCAACATCAGTTACGAACAGCTCTCCCGCTACGAGCGCGGCTCCTTTTCCTGGCACTGGCACCCGGAAATTGAGCTGACGTTTGTCCTCTCGGGACAGATCGGATATCAGGTCAACGGCAAATCGTATGTCTTAAAAGAAGGGGACGGCATTTTCTGCAACACGAATGCGCTTCACAGCGGCCACATGATCGACGGGATGGACTGCGTCTATATTTCAACCACGTTCGCCCCGCGCTTTCTCTATGGTTTTTCAAACAGTGTGATCCAGACGCGCTACGTCGAACCGGTGCTGACGGATATGCAGCTCGCCTCCATCGTCTTTTCGCCGGAGATCGACTGGCAGAACCAGGTACTTGCCTGTATGCACCGCATCTACGACCTCTCGCTTTCACAGCCGTCCGCGTTTGAGATGGAAATCCAGGAGCTTCTGCTGTCGATCTGGATTGAGATTTACCGCCACGCATCGTTTTCCGGTGAATCCCAGAACACGGCGGCAGCGCGTGATGTTGAGCGGCTCCGCATTCTGCTCGACTACATCCACCGCCATTATATGGAGCATCTGACGCTCGAGGATCTCGCCGCACAGATCCACATCTGCCGCAGTGAATGCTGCCGTTTTTTCAAGAAATGCATGAACGAATCCCTGTTTGACTATCTTCTCGATCACCGTATTGAAAAAAGCCTGCCGCTCCTTCTCGAGCGCCAGGCCAGTATCACTTCCGTAGCGGAACAGACCGGATTTTCCAGTCCTGCCTATTTTTCTAAAATTTTCCGGCAGCAGATGGGCTGCTCACCGAGCGAATACCGGAACCGTGCGGATCACACGTAACGTTCAGCGCTGCACCGAGATTTCATTTCCTGCTGCCCGGCTTTTGATCCGCTCTCACAATCCACCCTCTCCCAAAACGAATGGATTACCTCCGGGAGGCTGCTGCGCTGCACAATCCGGCAGTCCTCCCACTCTCTTGGGAACAGCTCGCGGTACTCCCGGTTTCGGAACCGCTCGTCGAGCAACAGAATCACACCCGTGTCCTCCGTCGTACGGATCACGCGCCCTGCCGCCTGCAATACTTTATTCATGCCGGGATAGCGGTACGCGTAGTCGAAACCGTTCTCTCCGCTGCGGTCGAAATATTGCTTTAAAAGTTCTCTCTCCGGCCCCACCTGCGGGATTCCGGCTCCCACAACGGCCGCGCCGATCAGCTTTTCCCCGTCCAGATCAATTCCCTCCGAGAAAATGCCTCCCATGATACAGAATCCCACCAGCGTTTTCTCGTTGTCTTTCGCAAACGCTTCCAGAAACGCTTCTCTCTCCTGCTCCCGCATCGCCGACTCCTGGATCAGGCAGGTCACGTTTTCATCTGCATACAGTTCCTCATAGACCGCATAGACATCCTGCATCAGGCGGTATGACGGGAAGAACGCCATATAGTTGCCCTTCCGGCTCTGGATCATCTCGTTCAGATAGGCGGCGATCTTCTCAAACTCTGCGCGGTTTCTCCGCTGATACTTCGTGCTGACCTCGCTTCCGATCGCCAGACACCGCTTCGTGGGATCAAACGGGGACTCCACGTAAATCGCGTAATCGTCCGTATTCGTGCTGAACATCTTCTTATAATACTGCACCGGCAGCAGCGTCGCGGAAAAGAAGACGGCCGACCGCCCCTGGTTGATACACTGCTGCAGATTCTCCGCCGGGTTGACGCAGAACAGGCGCAGTGCAAAATCGCCGTTATCGAGATAACTCGTGTAGATCAGATAATTTTCATCCACTAAATTGTAAATCTCGGAAAAATTTCGCAAGTTAAAGTAAAATTCCAGAACCTGCTTCCGGATTTCGCTTGTCTTATGCGCTTCCAGCCAGCCCGCCAGTTCTTCCAGCAGCTGATTGACCATCATAAGAAACGTCGATACGCTTTCCAGCTCCGTGCAGGAATCGCACTCTCTTTTGTAGACGAGCATCTGGTGATTGCAGCGGTTCAGCGCCTTCTCGAGCTTTTTGCCCGGTGCATACGGGCGGAGGAGCTGGCGGACCTTTAAAATTTCCTCTTTGACGAGCGTGGCACTGAACATATCGCGGCCCCGCTCGACCAGGTTGTGCGCCTCGTCGATCAGAAAGATGTAGTCACCCTTCGTTCCTTCTGCGAAAAAGCGTTTTATTTCGAGTTCGGATCAAACGCATAGTTGTAATCGCAGATCACACCGTCCACCCACGAAGCCACATCAAACTGGAGCTCGTGCGGGCAGACGTTCCATTTTTCCGCCTGGCGCAGGACTTCCTCTCTTGTGTAGGAATCGCATTCCGTCAGCATCTCGTACACCGCCGCGTTGATCCGGTCAAAATGACCTTTCGCGCGCGGGCAGTGGATCGGATCGCATTCGGGCTCATCGAGGATGCACATTTTTTCTTTTGCGGTCAGCGTGATTGCTTTGAACTGCAGTCCCTTCTCTTTTAGAATGGAGACCGCCTCCTCTGCCACGGTACGGGTGATGGTTTTCGCAGTCAGATAAAAAAGACGGTCGCCGCAGCCCTCTCCGATCGCGCGGATGGCCGGAAAGACCGTGGACATTGTTTTTCCGATGCCGGTCGGCGCCTGGACGAAGAGTTCTTTTTTCCGCAGAATGGTACGGTAGACGCCGCTCACCAGTTCCCGCTGGCCTTTCCGGTACGGGAAGGGGAATTCGAGGTGCTGCATTGAGGCATCTCGCGCTTTCTGCCACTGGTACTGGAATTCCGCCCAGATAAACCAGGCGTCGAGTAGCTCATCGAACCACTGCTCCAGTTCCGGGAGCTTGTACGTCTGCAGAAAATGGCGGATGCGCCAGTTGGAGTGCTCCGGCTTTACCTCTTCTTTGGTGAGCGGGCGCAGAAGGCCTTCCTCCTCGGAGGAGAGCAGGGTGTACGTCATCAGCACGCCCATCTCCTCTTTGCGGTTCTGAGGCCGTAGATGTAAGCGTAGCACTTCGCCTGTGCCAGATGTACCAGAACCGGCTCTTCCATCGTTTCGAGGTCACGGTACGTTCCCTTGATCTCCTCGATCACGGTCGTGGTTCCGTCCTCGTACATGCCGTCCGCTCTTCCCTCGACGCGCAGGATGAAATGCTCATATTCTTTTTCGTGAACCAGCGGAACCTCCGCACGGTAATCGGCGCCCCGTTTTTTCTGAATCTGCTGATGCACCCGCGTTCCCGCCTGCATGGCATCCCGCTCGCCAAAACCGCCCGACGAGTTGTCCAGATCCCCGCTGCGCAGAATAAACTCCACCAGATTCCGCACGGAAATCCGGATCTCTTTCTTCTTCTCTTCCACTAGCCCGCTCCTTTTCTAACCAGACTATTCAGAGCCCCATCTCGATTCCGCTGCGCTGCATCTCGATGTGGCTTCTCGCCATATGAAATTCCAGAAAAGAACGCTCATTCATGCAAGCATGATTCGTGTCCTTTTCTGGAATTTCGCATGGCTCTGAATAGTTATCATTATACAGAAAAAAGGAGACTGCCGCAACAGTCTCCTTTTTTTCTCTCTGAAGTTATGTGTCTCGTGTGATTAGTTTTTCTTCAGAAAGTCCCCTGCGCAAATTCTGTCTCTACTCTCGCTGGCGGCGCAGGCTGAATTTTTTTTCGTTTCCCTTAATAAAATTTATGCTACAGCAAATTTCTGCAGGGTTTTATTGAATGCCGGGCTGTCACCATAGCAGTGTACGGTGAGATCACGGTTCAGATCCATGCTGAGGATGCCAAGAATGGATTTTGCATCAATAATAACGCGGTTGTAAAAAATGTCAATATCAAAATCACATTTGGAAGCTGCTTTTACAAACTCCTCTACTTCCTCAGTTCCATTGAGTCTTACTACGCAGTGTGACATACGATTCACCTCTTTCTTAATCAATAGCTGTTTGTTTTCCTATCGTTGAGGTAGATTATGCACTTTTTCTCTTTAAATGTCAATATTGAATTTATTTCCTTGTTTTTGCCATATTATGCATGTTTTTTATGCAAGTTTTTCTCATTAACCCTTCATATTTGTCGCTTTTTGTCTCATTTGCGCAGTCGTGTGTAACCGGTTACACAAAATCCGTTTAAAATAAAATAGTTTTTGCCAAAAGAAACGTAAAAATCTTGTCAAAAAAACCCGCTTTTCCTTGTAAAATCAAGGAAAAACGAGTTTTCATGCCATTACTTGCTTCTATATTTAATGATTAGATGTTGATCTTTGCAATATCGGTGTTATCCACTTCTGCAAATCTTCCTTCGTCCACCAGCTCGGCAAACTCCGGATGAATCGGCATTTTGCCGAGAACCGGCACGCCGATCTCGGCTGCGATCTCGTCGATGTGGCTTTCGCCGAAAATGGACAGCTTTTTGCCGCAGTCCGGACATACGAGGTAGCTGTAGTTCTCTACGATACCGAGCACCGGAACACTCATCATCTGTGCCATCTTGTAGGCTTTCATGACGATCATGCGCACCAGATCCTGCGGGGAAGATACGATCACTACGCCGTCTACCGGAAGAGACTGGAAAACGGTCAGCGGAACATCACCGGTTCCTGGCGGCATATCGACGAAGAGATAGTCCAGGTCGCCCCAGATGACGTCGGTCCAGAACTGTTTTACGGTTCCTGCGATGACAGGTCCTCTCCAGATGACCGGCTCTTCCTCGCCCGGAAGCAGGAGGTTGATGGACATTACCTTTACGCCGTTTGCTGCAACTGCCGGGTAAACGCCCTTGTCATCTACGTTTGCAGGTCCTTTCAGGCCATACATTTTCGGGATGGACGGTCCTGTGATATCGGCATCGAGGATACCAACCTTGTAGCCCTCTTTTGCTTTCTGGTTTGCCAGAGATGCGGTTACCATGGATTTACCAACACCGCCCTTGCCGCTGACAACGCCAATGACATGTTTGATCGAAGAATCGGCATTCAGATCAATATGAAAATCCGGTTTGCCCTGTCCTGCTTTGCTTGGACATCCTTCGCAGCTTTCTTTGGAACAGCTCGAATTGCTGCATTCTTTTGCCATGTTTCTTTCCTCTTTTCTTGTTTTTCTTGCTTATTTGACAAAGCGGTCGATCGCCTTATTCAGCTCCTGAATCGCTTTTATGTCCCCATGCTCGACTGCATCGACGATGCAATGTTCAATGTGATCCTCCAGGATAATTTTTCCTGTATTGTTAATGGCCGCCTTCACGGCAGACAGCTGGATCAGAACCTCAGTGCAGTCCCGGCCTTCCTCTACCATCCGCTTGATCGACTCCATGTGTCCGATCGCGCGGGAGAGGCGGTTTAAGACTGCTTTTGTATTTGTATGATGGTGCCCGTGGGCGTGATCGTGGGAATGCTCGATCACGGTGCCGTCTTCCAGCACATGCACATGCGTGTGTTTTTCTTCACTCATCGTTTTTTTCTCCGCTTTTCTGGTATTTTCTGCGCGATTCAGATTTCTGTAAACGTAAACCGCTGGCGGATGCCGGAGGTCTCAATGTCAAAGACCAGAGATCCGTCCGCTTCCACCGTTTTTTCATATTTTAAGTTTTTGTCCGGAAATTTCTGACGGATATACGCCTCCGGGTCATCCGTCTCGATCTCGTCGAAAAAGACGTCCCGCATCTGATTATTGGCACACTCATTAAAAATCTCCCAGACGGTCTCGTACTCTTTTTTCATCCTGTCACTCTCCGTTTCGTAAGACTTCTCCGCACTGGCTCCACTCGCCAAGCAGCCGCTCCACAGACCATGCGGCGTTCGCGGGACTCGTCGACGGAAGACGAACCGCTTCCCGTCCCAGCTGCTTCTCCTGGTACTTCCGGTAATACTTCCACGCGGTCGCCCCGTTGCAGTAAATCTGCCGGATATCGGCGCATTCCAGAATGTCCTGCAGCGGATTCGGCACAACATCGCGGATGCTCGCATCGCTCGAGCCTGTGATGACGCAGGACGCGATCACATCCCAGACAGCGATATGATTCCGGAGCAGAAACGCCTTCTTCTCTTCCACGGTCTGCGGCACCTCTTCCCCGCACACGGCTGCCGTCACTTTCCAGAAACGGTTCTGCGGATGGCCGTAAAAAAATCCGGTCTCCCTGGATTTTACGGACGGAAAACTGCCGAGAATCAGAATCCGGGAATCGGCGCGGTAAACCGGCGGAATCGGATGCACCACCGGGTGCTCATTTTTGTTCTCGTCAGGTCGGCTCATCTTCATCAAACTCCACTACCGTATAGAATCCTCTCGGTGTCTCTTTTACTTCTTTTACGATTCCCTTCCGGGACTGCAGCCTCTCATACGCCTGATAATTCCTGCTCATGGCCACTGCCGGGGTAATCGTATAATAATAGGAGGTAGGCAGTGCGCTTTCTGTCACGTTGACTTCCTGGCCTTCCTCGAGAAGTCCCTGTCGCTCCATTTTAAATTCCATCTGCCGCATATTCCTCATCCTCCTTTTTGCAGCGGGCAAAAGATACGCCCATGGGGTATTTTATCACACTTTTCCGAAAAAGAACAGGGGTTTTCGACAGAAAAAGGGCGGTACCGCCCTCTTCCTGCTTATTTTTTATTCTTCAGAAAGTGCTACTCTCTCTTTGATGATACATGTGCGAAAAAAAGAAAGAATCCGGCCGCCCAGAGACCGGATTCTTTCTTCTTATATAAATATAAAACGCATTTCTTTTTAGTGATGGAACAGACGGATTCCTGTAAATGCCATCGCCATGTTGTACTTGTTGCAGCACTCGATGACAGCGTCGTCACGAACCGATCCGCCCGGCTCTGCGATGTACTGGACGCCGCTCTTGTGTGCGCGCTCGATGTTGTCACTGAACGGGAAGAAGGCATCGGAACCTAAGGTTACGCCCTTCATCTGGTCGAGCCATGCACGTTTCTCTTCTCTTGTGAAGACTTCCGGTTTTACTTTGAAGATCTTCTCCCATGCGCCGTCTGCGAGAACATCCATGTACTCCTCGCCGATGTAAACGTCGATCGCATTGTCACGGTCTGCACGGCGGATGCCGTCTACGAACTGCAGATCCAGCACCTTCGGGCACTGACGCAGGAACCAATTGTCGGCTTTCTGTCCGGCAAGACGGGTGCAGTGCACACGGGACTGCTGGCCTGCGCCGACACCGATGGCCTGACCGTCTTTGACGAAGCATACGGAGTTGGACTGGGTATATTTTAAGGTAATCAGTGCAATCTTCAGATCGCGTTTTGCTGCTTCCGGAATCTCTTTGTTCTCGGTTACCACGTTGGAGAGCAGCTCATCGTCGATCGGCAGCTCCTGGCGGCCCTGCTCAAAGGTAATGCCGAAGACCTGTTTGTGCTCGAGCGGAGCCGGACGGTAATTCTCGTCGATTTTGATGACGCAGTAGTTACCTTTTTTCTTTGCTTTCAGGATTTCCAGTGCTTCATCGGTAAATCCCGGAGCGATGACACCGTCAGAAACCTCGCGTTTGATCAGGGATGCGGTGTCTTTGTCGCAGACATCAGAAAGTGCGATAAAGTCGCCGAAAGAAGACATACGGTCTGCGCCTCTGGCTCTTGCATAAGCGCATGCTAACGTAGAAAGCTCTCCCATATCGTCTACCCAGTAAATTTTACGCAGGATCTCGTCCAGCGGAAGACCTACGGCTGCACCTGCCGGGGAAACGTGCTTGAAGGAAGTTGCTGCCGGAAGACCGGTGGCTGCTTTCAGCTCACGTACCAGCTGCCAGCCATTGAAGGCATCCAGAAAATTGATATAGCCCGGACGGCCGCTTAATACTTCGATCGGAAGATCTCTGTCATCATCCATGTAAATTCTGGAAGGTTTCTGGTTCGGGTTGCATCCGTATTTTAACGCTAATTCTTTCATGATTTTCTCCTTTCGCAAAACACTCGATTTCTTATTTATTTTTATTCACGATTCTTGTCTCATACTTGCCGGTTGCAATGTCGATATAGCGTGTGAAGAGGGACACCTTGTTGTCCTCGTTTAAGCTGCTCCAGAGCAGTTCGGTGAAGGCATCGATGTCATCCGGAATCTCGACCAGTTTTGGCTCACCCTCAAAGCTTGGCAGCGGATTGCCGTCGTGCATGTAGGTGTGGATGAAATGGCCTTCCCCTGCTACACAGTTATCATAGGAGAAGGTGTAGCGGTTGCACTGGGACGGATCGCCGTTATTGCTCTTTAAGATCGACATCTGGTAGCCGTACGTTCCGTTCTCTACGTGCATCACACCGGAAATACGAGGAGTGTAGTTCGGTGCATCCGGCTCAAACTCTCTGCTTCGAAGGGATACCTCAAACGTTTTTCCCTGCTCCAGTCCTTCGTATACGGTATCGGTCTGGTCTCCGTTTGTTACGATCGTATCATTTCCCAGAACGCGTACCGGTGCGTAGATGATCAGGCTCGGATCTTCCAGCTTCGACGGATCAAACGCCTGTGTGCGGATTCCCTCACCCTCCTCAACAAAGACACGGTTGCGGCTGTTCTGGCTTCTGCCCATAATAAAGTATCCGGCAACGGCTTTTGTGCCGTCTTTGGATCTGCCGATCACAATTCCTCTTCCTGGATATGCATTTCCTTTTAATTCCTGTTCCAGTGATACTTTTTTCATCTTCTGATCTCCTTTTCAAGGTGGCTGGAATGGGATTTTCTGTTTTTGGATAAAAAAACAGACCCACTCCCCCAAGCATTCTTCTGCCCAGACGGTCGGCCTCTTCTCACGCTATACTCCCTGTGGTCATTTCCACTTCCGTCAGTCGTATAACTGCCTTTACCTTAACATGGAAAATCCCGCCTGTCAAGGGACACGGCGGGATTTTTTTAAATGAAATTTTCAGAATGCACGAAGACAGCTCCGGTAAACGCCCCGGTGGATTCTGCAAATGTGCGGGTGAACGTCAACTTAGAACCCCTCTCTGTGACGCTCTTTTCGCAGTTCATAGCGGCGTTTTCCGCCCTCCCACTCAGCTTCCTGCTCCGGGGATTCCAGAATCAGGCCCGGGACGGGAAGTGCGCGGCCGTTCTCGTCGATGGCCACCATCACCACGTAGGCACGGTTGATCATTTTCCGAATGCCGGTCGCAAGCTCTTCCACGTACGTGTCGACGCGCACCTCCATTGAAGTGCGTCCGACATACGTCACCCTTCCGACCAGTACGACGGTGTCGTTCAGAAAAGCAGGATGCTTGAAGTTCAGATTGTCGATGCACGCGGTGGTTATTTCGTGGCCGCAGTGGCGGCGTCCCACCAGACCGGCAAGCTCATCGATCCACGCGACCAGCTGGCCGCCGAACAGACGGCCATAGCCGTTGATATGGCGGTGCATCAGAAGATACGACTGCTCTGTCTCAGAATCTTTTACGCGTTTCTTTGCCATTTCTTCCATTTTACCAATACGCTCCTTTTCACATCCTGTTTTTTGTATCTTTATACGTTCGCAAGCGCCTGATCAAGGTCTGCAATGATATCGTTCACATCCTCGATGCCGACTGACAGACGGATCAGATCCGGCAGAACACCGGCTTCGATGAGCTGCTGATCGTTCAGCTGGCGGTGGGTATGGCTTGCCGGGTGCAGAACGCAGCTTCTTGCATCGGCAACGTGTGTTACAATTGCTACCATTTTCAGGCCGTTCGTAAAACGCATCGCACCGTCTCTTCCGCCCTTCGGTCCGAAGCAGAGAACGCCGCACGTTCCGTTCGGCATATATTTTTCTGCCAGTGCATGGTATTTGCTGTCTGCAAGGCCTGCGTACTCAACCCACGCTACCTTCGGATGATTTTTCAGGAACTCTGCCACTTTCTCGGCATTTCTGCAGTGGCGCTCCACGCGCAGGTGCAGGGTCTCCAGACCGACATTCGTCAGGAATGCATTCTGCGGGGACTGGCACGCTCCCATATCACGCATCAGCTGCGCGGTTGCTTTTGTGATATACGCTTTTTTACCGAATTTCTGCGTATAAATCACGCCGTGGTACGATTCGTCCGGTGTAGTAAGGCCCGGGAATTTGTCTGCATGCGCATCCCAGTCGAAGTTTCCGGAATCGACAATCGCTCCGCCGAGCGCCATTGCATGGCCGTCCATGTATTTTGTGGTGGAATGGGTGACAATATCTACACCGAACTCGAACGGACGGCAGTTGATCGGGGTTGCAAAGGTGTTGTCGCAGATCATCGGAACGCCGTGCTCATGTGCAAGTTTAACAAACTTGTCAATGTCAAGTACAACACCTGCCGGGTTGGAAATCGTCTCGGCAAAGACAGCTTTGGTGTTCGGCTGGAATGCTTTTTCCAGCTCCTCTGCCGGCGCATCCTGGTCCACGAGAGTAGTCTCGATGCCGAATCGTTTTAAGGTAACGGCGAGCAGGTTGGAGGTTCCTCCGTAAACCTTTGCCGCGCAGACAACGTGGTCGCCTGCCTCACAGATGTTGGTAACAGCAAGCATCGTTGCCGCCTGGCCGGAAGATGTGAGCATGGCTGCCACGCCGCCCTCCAGATCGCAGATTTTCTGTGCTACGACGTCGTTCGTCGGGTTCTGCAGACGGGAATAGAAATATCCCTCCTCCTCCAGATCGAACAGTTTTCCCATTTCCTCGCTGGTTGCATATTTGAATGTTGTGCTCTGGTAAATCGGAAGTACACGCGGCTCACCGTTTTTCGGCTGCCATCCTCCCTGTACACAGATTGTGTCCTGGCTGTATCCCATAATTTTTCTCCCTTCTGTAAGTGAAACCGGTCCACCGGGCCGATTTCTGCTGTGCTCAGCGCCATAATAATACCCCCACCCGGGATGCCCGGGCGAGGGTATCACTTTTTCCTATTATAACTCTGTTTGTTCTTTCCTGCAACTATATGCGCACAGATTTAGGAGAGATATTCATCCACATATTTCTGGATATTGGAAGCATTCACAATCTTCTGCGCCTGGCCGTCCTCCACAACGAGAAGAGTCGGTGCCTGCATGATGCCGTACTGTGCGGCAAGATCCGGGTGACGCTCTGCGTCGATCACCTCATACTGCTCCTCGGCGAGCATTTCTTTTGCCATTTTGCAGTTCGGGCAGGTGCTTGTCGTGAACAGGTACATGCCGTCTTCCTCGATTTTATCTGCTGCTGCAGCGGCTTTCGGCTCTTCTTTTCCAGCGGCCTGCTCTGCCAGTTTCTCTGCTGCACCGTACGATTTCATTTTCTGCTCCGGCGATTTGGAGTGGATGATATCATATACAGTTCTGTTCTTGTACTCCTGGCGTTTTCCGTCGTTCCAGTTCTTGACCGGACGGTAATATCCCGTGATACGGCTGTAAACCTCTGCCTCTTTTCCGCAGATCGGACATGTAAAGTGCTCGCCGGCGAGATAGCCGTCGTTCGCACAGACAGAATACGTCGGGGACAGCGTGTAGTACGGCAGTTTGTAGTTCTCTGCAATCTTCCGCACAAGGGAAGCTGCTGCTTTCCAGTCCGGCAGTTTTTCGCCAAGGAACGCATGGAAGACAGTTCCCGAGGTGTACAGCGTCTGCAGATCATCCTGAATATCAAGCGCAGAGAAAATATCCTCGGTATAGTCCACCGGCAGATGGGAGCTGTTGGTGTAGTACGGGGTATCTCCCTCATGGCCTGCGGTCTTGATATCCGGCCATTTTGCACGGTCGTGTTTTGCCAGACGGTATGCGGTCGACTCCGCCGGAGTTGCCTCAAGGTTGTACAGATCGCCGTACTCCTCCTGGTAATCAGAAAGACGCTCTCTCATATGGTTCAGAACTTCTTTCGTAAACTGCTGTGTCTTCGGATCCTCCAGACCCTTTCCGAGCCATGCGGCATTTAAGCCGGCCTCGTTCATACCGATCAGACCGATGGTTGAGAAGTGGTTCTCAAACGTTCCAAGGTACCGTTTCGTATATGGATACAGTCCCTCGTCCAGGAGGCGGGTAATGACCTCACGTTTCGTCTTTAACGAACGTGCGGCAATATCCATCATATGATCGAGACGGCGGTAGAACTCTTTCTCATCTTTGGACTGATATGCGATACGCGGCATATTGATGGTGACAACGCCGACCGATCCGGTGCTCTCGCCGGAACCGAAGAATCCGCCGGTTTTCTTTCGAAGCTCACGCAGATCCAGGCGGAGACGGCAGCACATGGAGCGCACGTCGCTTGGTTTCATATCGCTGTTGATGTAGTTGGAGAAGTACGGGGTACCGTATTTTGCAGTCATTTCGAACAGCAGACGGTTATTCTCCGTATCGGACCAGTCAAAATCGGATGTGATGGAGTAGGTCGGGATCGGGTACTGGAAGCCTCTTCCGTTGGCATCTCCCTCGATCATCGTCTCGATGAACGCTTTGTTGACCATATCCATCTCTTTTTTACAGTCTTTGTACTTGAAGTCCATCTCCTTGCCGCCGACGATCGCCGGAAGCTCCGCGAGGTCATCCGGTACGGTCCAGTCGAGTGTGATGTTGGAGAACGGTGCCTGGCTTCCCCAGCGGCTCGGTGTGTTGACGCCGTAGATAAACGCCTCGATGCACTTCTTCACTTCGCCGTAGCTTAAGTTGTCCACTTTGACGAACGGCGCCAGATACGTATCAAATGAAGAAAATGCCTGCGCACCTGCCCACTCGTTCTGCATAATGCCGAGGAAGTTGACCATCTGGTTGCACAGAACCGAAAGATGTCTTGCCGGAGAAGAAGTAATCTTTCCGTTGATGCCGCCAAGTCCTTCTTTGATGAGCTGTTTTAACGACCATCCTGCACAGTAGCCGGTCAGCATCGACAGGTCGTGGATGTGAATATCCGCGTTGCGGTGTGCCTCGGCGATCTCGTCATCATAAATCTCTGATAACCAGTAGTTGGCTGTGATCGCGCCGGAATTGCTTAAGATCAGACCGCCGACAGAATACGTTACGGTCGAATTCTCTTTGACACGCCAGTCCTCTACTTTTACGTAGCTGTCCACGATCTCTTTGTAGTCTACGATCGTCGATTTCATGTTGCGGATTTTTTCCCTCTGCTTGCGGTACAGAATGTAAGCTTTTGCCACTTCTGCGTAGCCGCACTGGATCAGCACGTTCTCCACGCTGTCCTGAATTGCCTCCACTGAAATTTTTCCGTCTTTGATCTTGGACTGAAAGTCCGCTGTTACGCGCAGTGCCAGCATCTGAAGCATGTCATCGCTGAACTGCATATCTTTTGCGCCGAATGCTTTTCCAATCGCATCGGTAATCTTTTTCATCTGGAACTCTGCAATCGTTCCGTCTCTCTTTTCTACCTGAAACATGGAATCCCTCCTGTTAATTCAACCGTTTCTGCAAGGCCTTTTTAAGGTTCCACTCTTTGCAGTGTCTGAACCATATGATAGCAGAGCATGTTTCTCCCGTCAATAGTAAAAAGTACCATATCTAGTGTGAAATTTTCTAACATCACTAGATATGGTACTTTTACTTGTATTCTGTCCCTTCCATTTTTCGGCGCTGTACGGCGCTTAAAGGGATGTACTGCCGTTTTTAAGCCCGCTTGCCATACCTCTATACCCTCGGATAGATATCCTTCGGTACATAGGCTTTTACGCGGATGCCTTCCGGCAGATATTCTTCTTCGAGCAGAATTCCGTATCCGCGGATCAGTGAAATCGTTCCCGCCTTATCGTACGGATAGAGGCGCTCGATATAGATTTTTCCCTCCATCATCCACGAGGAGAGTAAATTTTTGAGGTCTTCGAGTCCCTGTCCTGTTTTGGCAGAGACCGCAAGGCTCGCGTCTGCCCGGAAATCTTTTACAACCATCGGGGCGAGAAGCTTATCCTGCTTGTTCAGCAGGGTGACGATCTTTTTGTCCTCAACTTTCAGTTCCCGCAGCGTATCGTACACGACCTGCATCTGCAGCTCCATCTGCGGATTTGACGTATCCACAACGTGGAGAATATAGTCGGCATACCGTGCTTCCTCCAGCGTACTGCGGAATGCATCGATCAGATGATGTGGCAGCTTATTGATAAATCCAACCGTATCGGTCAGCAGGATTTCCTGTCCATCCGGAAGGGTCAGTGACCGCGTCGTCGTATCCAGCGTGGAAAACAGCATTGCATCTGCCAGAATTTCCGATCCTGTCAGTGCATTTAAAAGACTGCTCTTTCCCGCTGACGTATAGCCTACGAGCGCCGCTACCGGGATTTTGGAACGTTTTCTGCCTTCACGAAGGAGCTCTCTGTGCTGGCGTACTTCCTCAAGCTCACGTTTTAACTGCGTAATACGCGTGCGGATCAGGCGCCGGTCGGTTTCCAGCTTTTTCTCTCCCGGTCCTCTCGTACCGATTCCGCCGCCGAGACGGGAAAGCGATGTGCCAAGGCCGGAAAGTCGGGACGCACGGTACTTTAACTGGGCCAGCTCAACCTGGATTTTACCCTCGCTGCTCACGGCGCGCGCCGCAAAGATATCCAGGATCAAAAGCGTACGGTCCATGATCTTGCATTCCAGTGCTTCCTCCAGCCCTTTTAACTGGATCGAGGAGAGCTCATCGTCGCAGATGATGCCCGTCGCATCGCAGGCGCGCACCAGAATTTTCAACTCCTCTAATTTTCCTTTTCCGATGTACGTTCCCGGATGAATGGCCTCTCGCACCTGCACCAGGCGGCCCTCCACCTTCGCACCGGCGGTGCTGGCCAGTTCCGCCAGCTCGTCGAGCGATTCTTCTGCGTTTGCGCCGCCGTTTTCCTGTACGCCGACCAGAATCACGCGCTCCTGTTCTTCTCTTAAATCAAACAATTCAACTTCCTCCGTCTGTTATCGGTTCTGGAGAAACGTATTTTCCCGCTGCGCCGCGGTGTTTTCCGGGTATGCTGCCAGAAAATCCGCCATCAGCGACTTCGCGGTATCAAAATCCGCCCGTTTTTCATAGGATACAATCTGGTTGAACAGCAGATTTTCCCGGTCGGAATCCTCCGCCGTTTTGAGTCCTTCCTCGATATACGAGAGTGCACTGTCCGTGTCGTTTTCCGCAAGTGCGCAGAGCGCCAGCCCGTTGTTGGCTGCCGCCGCAAAGCCATCTGTCGAAAGATACGAAGAAAACAGTGCTTTCGCCTCGTCGTTCTGACCATTGGAAAGGTAAACCTCGCCGAGCATTTCCATCGCCGCGCTGCTGCCGTCCTTCATTGCCTTCGAGAACGCTTTGACCGCCTCGTCCTGCTCCTCCAGATAGTAGTATGCACAGCCGATATTATAATAATCCTCGGTCGTTTTCGGCTCAATCTTCACTGCCGCTTCGAGGTAACGGTCTCCGTCCGCCTTCATACTGCTCTCCTGATACAGCTCGTAAATGTCAAAGCAGAGCTGATAGCTCTCCTTCGTCTCCACTGCCGCATCAAAATCCACCTTCGCCTGCTCGTAATTCTTCTGCAGGAAGTACGCGCGTCCCCTAAGGAACAGCGCATCGGCATCTGCCTTTTCTTCCTGAATATTGGTGCAGATCTCAATGGCTCCATCCAGATCTCCGGCCTGTACGCAGGTTTCCGCCTCGTAATACATGACATCGCGCGAAAACTCCGCGTCTTTGTGCTTCATGCTCGAAAGACTGCTCTTGAAAGCCTCTTTTGCCTTGTCATACTCCTGGCTTTTCAGATAAGCGATGCCGAGCGACCGGTAGCTCTCCGCCAGTCGGTCGCCTGCCTTTACGGCTCCCTCCAGCATCGCAATCGACGTTACGTAGTCCTTCTGTTCGAGCGCCTCGATGCCCTTTTTATAAAGCTTTGAATTTTTATTTTCACAGCCGCCAAGCACCATTGCCGCCGCCAGAAAAAAGATTACCAGTCTTTTTTTCATTCTGTCACAAGTCCTTCTTTATGCATCACAGAAACAACCTGGTCTACGTATTTTGCACACGTTGCGTCGTCCGGTGCTTCCACCATGACACGGATCACCGGCTCGGTGCCGCTCTCTCTTACGAGGATGCGTCCGTCATCGCCCAGGGCCTCTGCTACGTCTTCTACTGCTTTCTGTACTGCCGGGTTGGCCTTTGCAGCTGCTTTGTTTGCCACGCGGACATTCTTTAAGAGCTGCGGGTAAATCACTACCTCGGCTGTCAGGGTGCTGAGCGGGAGTTTCTTATCTATCAGCACTTCCATCACCATCAGGGAGGTCAGGATTCCGTCACCGGTCGTCGCGTGCTTGCTGAAAATGATGTGGCCGGACTGCTCTCCGCCGAGAGAATAGCCGTTTGCCATCATGTTCTCGCACACGTATTTGTCGCCGACTGCCGTCTTCTCATACCGGATACCGGCGCGGTCACACGCTTTGTAAAGACCGAGGTTTGACATGATCGTGGTCACGATCGTATCTCCGTTTAACTGGCCTTTTTCTTTTAAGTATTTACCGCAGACATACATGATCAGGTCTCCGTCTACCACATTTCCCAGCTCATCGACAGCGATGCAGCGGTCTGCGTCTCCGTCGTAGGCAAATCCGACATCGAGGTGTTTCTCTCTTACATATTTCTGAAGCTCTTCGATGTGGGTGGAACCACAGCCGCAGTTGATGTTTGTTCCGTCCGGCTCGTTGTGGATCACATATGTCTTGGCGCCGATGGCATCAAACACGCTCTTGGCTACGGAAGAGGCACTTCCGTTGGAGCAGTCGAGTCCGACTCTCATGTTTTTAAAGGATTTTGTCGGAATCGAGATCAGGTGTCCAATGTAGCGGTTCCTTCCGGCTGCAAAATCCACGGTACGTCCGATGTCTTCTCTCGTTGCGAACGGGATCTTCGGTGTTCCGTCGTCGATGTAGGCTTCGATCTGCGCTTCGATGTCGGCTTCCAGTTTCTGTCCCAGGCCGTTGATCACTTTGATTCCGTTGTCATAGAACGGGTTGTGGCTGGCGGAGATCATAATTCCGCAGTCAAAGTTTTCGGTACGGACAACATAGGAAACGCTCGGGGTGGTCGTTACATGCAGCAGATAAGCGTCTGCTCCCGATGCGGTCAGTCCTGCTACCAGCGAATATTCGAACATGTAGCTGGAGCGTCTGGTGTCTTTTCCAATGACGATCTGTGCTTTGTGGTCTTTTCCGAAATACCATCCGAGGAATCTTCCCACTTTATATGCATGCTCAACCGTCAGATCAATGTTTGCTTCTCCGCGAAATCCATCTGTTCCAAAATATTTACCCATGGTATGCTCCTTTCCCCTTTCGGGCAGAAAGCGTGTCTGAAATTTTTTGCAATCATTCAAACACGCTTTTTCTGGTTATTCACTCAAATAACAAAATATCGTAATTAGTCGTACAGCTTCTCGCTGTATACGCCGTCCGCAATCAGTTTGCGGAATGCTTCTGTTACGGAAGCTTTGTCTTCCTGATACGTTACGCCGAACCACTCTGCGTCGGTCGGAAGAACTTTTACTTCTGCTTTTCCTGCGTGCAGCAGCTCGTCGATGTAGATCGGAAGGAGGTACTCGCCTTTTACATCTCCCTCTTTCTGTGCAGAAAGGAATTCAACAAAGCCTTTCTCCAGAAGATCAATGAACTCCGGCTGCAGTCCCCACATGTTCATGGAAACAAGGGAGTTTTTGTCGATCGGATCAACCGTTCCGTCTTCTTTTTCAACGCCTGCGCCCTCTGCGGTCTTTACGATGTTTTTCGTCTCGTTGACACCAGTCAGATTTCCGTTTTCATCAACGACGCAGACACCTCTTGTAACACCGCCGTTGTCACTTAAGGTGTTTCCAAGCACGAATCCTGCCATGGAGATCGGCATAACTTCATCCACATCATGCTCCTGTACAAGGTAGTCGTGCAGTTTTACGAACGGATCTTTTCCGTAATAGTCATCAGCATTGATAACAGCAAACGGCTCTTTTACAAGACCTTTGCAGGCAAGAACGGCCTGGCCGGTTCCCCACGGTTTGGTACGGCCTTCCGGTTTTGCAAAGCCTGCCGGCAGATCATCGAGCTCCTGGAATGCATATTCCACCTCTGTGATTTTGCTGATGCGGTTGCCGATGACTTCCTTGAAATCTTTCTCCAGATCCTTGCGGATGATGAAGACTACTTTGTTGAAGCCGGCTTCCAGTGCATCGTGGATGGAATAATCCATGATGATCTCCCCGTTTGGTCCTACTGGCTCAAGCTGTTTGATTCCCTTTCCAAATCTGCTGCCGATTCCGGCTGCCATGATCACAAGTGCTGTTTTCTTCATAGCGTTTTCCCTTTCTCTTTTCCCCTTTTTTCTCTTGTTTATTCTATCAACAATCGATCCTGTAGACCAATCGTGATTCGCAGCGTTTATTATTATGCTTCTTCCTGCATGCTGCTCAGCTTTGCGGCCTGATCGGCTGCAATCAGACTGTCGATGATTTCATCCAGATCGCCGTTCATGATGGCGTCCAGTTTGTATAAGGTCAGTTTGATTCTGTGATCCGTCACACGTCCCTGCGGGAAGTTGTACGTACGGATCTTCTCGGAGCGGTCTCCCGTTCCGACCTGGCTCTTTCGAAGCTCGGCCATCTCATCGTGCTGTTTCTGCTGCTCTAAGTCGTACAGACGGGCACGCAGAATCTTCAGTGCCTTGTCCTTATTCTTTAACTGTGATTTCTCATCCTGGCAGGAAATGACGATGCCGCTCGGGAAGTGGGTCAGACGGACTGCTGAGTCGGTCGTATTGACACACTGGCCGCCGTTTCCGGAAGCACGGAATACATCGAATTTGTAATCTTTCGGGTCGATCTGTACTTCGACGTCGTCCACCTCCGGCATGATCGCTACGGTCATGGTTGAGGTATGGATTCTTCCGCCGGACTCGGTTTCCGGCACACGCTGTACGCGGTGCGTGCCGCTCTCGTACTTCATCCGGGAGTACGCGCCTGCTCCGTTGATCAGAAGTGTTGCGTCTTTAAAGCCGCCGATTCCGTTTTCATCGGCGCTGGTCAGCTCTGTTTTCCAGCCGCGGCTCTCTGCGTATTTGATGTACATACGGCAGATTTCTGCGGTAAAGAGTGCCGCCTCGTCTCCGCCGGCACCTGCGCGGAACTCTACGATAACGTTCTTGTCATCGTTCGGGTCTTTCGGCAGAAGCAGGACTTTGAGCTCCTGCTCCAGCTCCTCTACGCGTTTTTTCGCATCGGAGAGTTCTTCTTTCAGCATTTCGCGCATCTCTTCGTCGGATTCCTCCTCGAGAAGCATCAGGCTCTCTTCGATGGTCTGTTTCTGTGTTTTATAGTCCTTATATGCGTCTGCGATCGGCTGGAGTTCTGCCTGCTCCTTCATCAGCTTCTGGAACTTCGCCGCATCGGCAGCGACGTCCGGCTCGCTTAACTGATTCAGTACCTCCTCGAGACGCATGAGGATATCATCAAGTTTATCAAACATAAAATGACTGCTCCTTTTTACTGTTTTCGTCTGTTTATGATGTCATTATGGTGTCAAAATTAAAATTCATTTCTGTCAGGGTTTTTTGTGCCAGATACCGGCCACCACGCGGTCCAGGCCTGCCAGATCTTTCAGAACCTGTACATCGGCAAAGCCGTGGGTTTCCATCAGCTCCCGCACTTCATCTCCCTGATCGTATCCAATTTCAAAACAGAGCTTTCCGCCCTCTTTTAAATAGCTTCCTGCCTGCTCTGTAATCTTCCGGTAAAAGACAAGACCGTCCGCACTGCCGTCGAGTGCCATCCGCGGCTCATGGTCGCGCACCTCCGGCATCAGGGTTTCAATCACATCCGTGCGGATATACGGCGGATTGCTTGCGATCACATCGAAGGTTCCCTCGATGTTTTCAAATAAGTTGCTCTTTACGAACGATGCCCGTCCGCCCGCCTGTGCGCCGTTCTTTTCCGCAACCTGTAAGGCTTTCTCGGAGAGATCCGCGCCGATTCCCGTGCAGTCCTCTCTCGTCACAAGAAGCGATATGAGGATGCATCCCGAACCGGTGCAGAGATCGAGGATCCGTGCATCTTTTGGAAGGCCGCGGAGCGCTTCCTCCACAAGAATCTCGGTGTCCTGCCGCGGAATCAGTACATGCTCATTCACAAAAAACGGAATTCCGTAGAACCACGCCTCTCCGGTCAGCTGCTGCAGCGGAATGTGTTCGCCGCGCTTTCTGACCAGCGCTTCGTACTGCTCCTGCTGTTCTTTTGGCATTTCATCTTCACTGTGTACAAAGTAGGTGCTGTGGCTGATCCCGCAGACATACTCCAGTAAAAGCCATGCGTCCTGCCGGGCTTCCTCCACCCCCTGCTTTTGTAAGTACAGAATAGCGGATTCCAGTGCAGATTTCAAGTTTTTTCTATCGTGCACACTCATCGGTCACGGCTCCTCATGTTCTTTCTTTTCGGTTTTGGCCGGGTACGTATAACCAAAGTTTTCGTTCAGGTACGCTCTCCAGTCAAACACAGCCTCCACAGCGGCGATCGCAACCTCTGCCATCTCGGCATCCGGCTCGCGCGTCGTCAGGTGCTGCAGCATCAGGCCCGGTTTACTGATCAGGTTGACCAGTTTATTGTCACTTTTTCCCGCCAGGCGGATAATTTCATACGAAACGCCCGCGATCACCGGAATGAGAAGCAGGCGGATCACGATTTTCAGCACCGGGGAATCGACCCGGATGAACATGAAAAAGATGATGCTGATGACGATGACGTACATAAGAAAGCTCGTTCCGCAGCGCTTGTGCTCCCGGGAACTCTTTAAGACGTTTTCCACGTTCAGTTCCAGACCGTGCTCAACACAGTTGATGCATTTATGCTCGGCGCCGTGGTACATGAACACGCGCTGAATGTCTTCCATACGGGAAATGGCTGCCAGATAGCCGAGGAACAGTGCCACACGCACAAAGGCCTCTGCCACCGCGGTCAGTGTCGTTCCGGCTCCCGCTTTGTGCAGCAGTTCGGACAGGAAGTACGGCACCATCAGAAAGAGAACGACGGCGATGACAACGGAAAATGTGACGGTTCCGTACATCATCAGCCTGTCTGTCTTTTCTTTTTTCGCTTTCTGCTGCTCCTCTTCCTCTTTCGTCGCCGGCTTTTTCTTTTCCTCCTCCTCGTCCTCATAGAACGAAGCGGAGTACATAAGGGAACTCATGCCGACGATCATCGAATCGGCAAAGCTGAAGACACCGCGCAGAATCGGAACTTTTAAGAGCTCCTTGTGCTTCGTCAGCGGCTTGTGCTGCTCTACTTTAACCTCAATCTCCCCGTCCGGCCGGCGTACTGCGACGGAATAGCGGTCCTTGTTCATCATCATGACGCCTTCCATCACGGCCTGGCCGCCAATATTGGATGATTTCATAATTTACGTTTACCTCCTCAAAGGGGATTTTCTGCATCCGTAACGCAAGAACGGGCTGAGATCTTCCAACCTCAGCCCGTTTTTCATCTTGCTTGATTCAATTCTTATTTCATGCCGTATTTCTTGTTGAACTTCTCGATACGTCCACGAGCTGCAGCAGCTTTCTGCTGGCCAGTGTAGAACGGATGGCATTTAGAACAGATCTCAACGTGGATCTCTTTCTTGGTAGAACCTGTTACGAAAGTATTTCCGCAGTTGCAGGTAACAGTTGCCTGATGGTATTCTGGATGGATTCCTTCTCTCATTTTATTCACCTCTTCTTAATATTGTTATCTTCTCAGATTTACTCTGATGATTTCGTATTTCAGGCTGACAAAATCTCATCAACCTTGCACAGCTTTCTCATTGTATCACACAATTTTGAAAATTGCAAGCCTTATACTATTTTTTGTTTCTTTAAAATTTGAATCAGTTCGCCGTTGTTTCTGGTACGGTCAAACATGTTCAGAATATTTTCCACGGCTTCCTCGGATTTCATGCCGTTTAATGCTTTCCGCATATTGTAAACGGCCTCCTGCTCATCTGGTGTCAGAAGCAGATCTTCTCTTCTTGTTCCCGATTTGGCTATGTCGATGGCCGGGAAGACGCGGCGTTCCTGCAGTTTCCGGTCGAGCACGAGTTCCATGTTTCCGGTGCCTTTGAATTCCTCGTAAACGACATCGTCCATCTTGCTTCCGGTGTCCACAAGCGCCGTTGCAAGAATCGTCAGGCTTCCGCCCTCGCGCATGTTTCTGGCCGCGCCGAAAAACCGTTTCGGCATGTAGAGTGCTGCCGGATCGAGACCGCCGGAAAGGGTACGGCCGCTCGGCGGAACGGTCAGGTTGTAAGCTCTGGCAAGACGTGTGATGCTGTCGATGAAGATCGTAACGTCTTTTTTACTCTCCACAAGACGTTTCGCGCGCTCAATGACCATCTCGGACACGCGTTTGTGGTGCTCCGGCTGCTCATCAAACGTGGAATAAATAACCTCCACATTGGAGCCCTGGATCGCTTCTTTGATGTCGGTGACCTCCTCCGGCCGCTCGTCGATCAGAAGGATGATTAGATACATCTCCGGGTTGTTCAGCAGGATGGATTTTGCCGCATCCTTCAAAAGCGTCGTTTTTCCGGCTTTCGGCGGGGAGACGATCATGCCTCGCTGGCCTTTTCCGATCGGACTTACAAGATCCACGATCCGCATCGCCATGCTTCCGCCCGGGCGCTCAAGGCGCAGCCGCTCATCCGGGAAGACCGGTGTCATATCTTCGAAATTGCCGCGGCGCATGATCTGGTCGAGCGGCAGATTGTTGACGCTCTTTAAGTATAAAAGGGCGCTGAATTTTTCGGTTGCGGACTTTACTCTCGTGTTTCCGCGGATGATATCTCCCGTTTTCAGTCCGAAACGGCGGATTTGGGACGGAGAAACGTAGACATCGCTGTCGCCCGGCATATAGTTGTCGGAGCGGATAAATCCAAATCCGTCCGGCATGACCTCGAGGATGCCGCAGGCCTCCTGGCCGCTGTCGAGCGTGCTGGTTTCCTGACGCGGTTCCTGTCTCGTCTCTGATCTTGCTTCCTGACGCAGCGGCTCCTGTCTCATTTCCTGCCCTGCTTCCTGACGCGGCTCCTGTCTTTGCTCTTCCTCACGGTTATTCTGATTATAATTTCGTGGTTCCTGAAATCTACGCTCATTGAAACGCGGCGCTCTTGGACGGTACTCCTGGCGCTCTCCGTTTTCACTGCGCTCTTCCCGGCGGACATACCGCGGTCTCTGGTACGGACGCGCGGTGCCGTTTTCCGAGGTTTCCCGATTCTGGCGCTCCATACCGTCCTCCCGCTTTTCCTGCGGTTCCTGATTCTGATCCTGTACAGTTTCCGTCTTTTTTTCCTCTTTTAGAACCGCCGGCTCTTCCATGTTTTTCTGGTTTTCTTTCTGATCTTCTTCCAGCATCCGCTCAATCAGCGCTTCTTTCCGCAGGGTGGAAATCCCCTTCATGTTTCTGGATTTTGCCAGCGCTTTCAGCGTGCTCAAAGGCAATGACTCATACTTTTCTCTTGTCATACCATTTTTCCTCTATCTATTCTCTATTTGATTTTCGGTTCTGTTTGGAGTTTTTAAGATATTTGATGCGCGAATATTTTTGCTGCAATTATTTAGAATCTGATTTTTATCATTTTACTGCTGTGGATTTTTCGTTACTGTTCACTCAGCAGTGAAACACTTGCTGTTTCGCTGCGTAAGAAAGTGATTCAGGTGTGAGCAGCCCTCCTTTTGCGAAGCAAAACTTTAAATGAGGGCTGCGAATGTTACAGTTCGCAGGGAACCTGTGAACTGTAACGATTTTTCTGCGGTTAGTGGGACTCGAACCCACACGCCGAAAGGCACAGGAACCTAAATCCTGCACGTCTGCCAATTCCGTCATAACCGCATATTATTTTTTCAAAAAAAGAAAAACCCCATAGAAAACCTCCATGGGCGTTTTCTATGGGTTATTTAGTGAAGCATCGGGGATTCGAACCCCGGACAACTTGATTAAAAGTCAAGTGCTCTACCGACTGAGCTAATGCTCCGTATACTTTTGCATCCAACTGGGCTAGCTGGATTCGAACCAGCGAATGCAGCAGTCAAAGTGCTGTGCCTTACCGCTTGGCGATAGCCAATGTTTCGCCTTGCTGGCAGGGTGGATAAAGGGATTCGAACCCTTGGCCTCCAGAGCCACAATCTGGCGCGCTAACCAACTGCGCTATACCCACCATAATTACGACTTACAGTCTTTTTCACTATTTAATTTTAGTGAAGCGTGCTTGGAGGGATTCGAACCCCCGACCCACGGCTTAGAAGGCCGTTGCTCTATCCAACTGAGCTACAAGCACACAGCTTCTACAAAATTGTAGCAGCAAGCGGGTGATGGGAATCGAACCCACGTATCCAGCTTGGAAGGCTGGTGTTCTACCATTGAACTACACCCGCACGACATCGGGGTGACAGGATTCGAACCTGCGACCTCCTGGTCCCAAACCAGGCGCTCTAGCCAAGCTGAGCCACACCCCGTAAACAAGGTTTCCCGATTTGCGTTTAACCCTTTCGCGCTCGACGCAAGATTTATTATATTACATTGTTTTCGGTTTGTCAACACTTTTTTTCATTTTTTTCAAAATGTTTTTTGTGTTGTTTTGTTCTCACCGGACAACAAAAAGATCTTATCATATCTTTTCTCATCTGTCAACACCTAAATTGTATTTTTTTGACAAACTTTTTAAGGATTAGTCAGAACCTGCTCCGGTACTACCCTGTTTTCTTTGGAATAGTCATGTTAGTTGCGATAATTCATTCGATTTTGGGCTGTTTTCCGCCCTTTTTCGACCCGTTTTTTAATCCAGATACTTGATTTCCACCGAAAGCTCATGCTCTTCGTTGATCGCCAGCATGGCATAGCTTGGTTTTCTTCCCATCTGACGCGGATACGTGAGGCTGCCCGGATTGACAATCCAGAGATTTCCACGCTTTTCTGCGACCGGCCGGTGCGTATGGCCGAACAGTACGATATCCACACCCCTGGAAAGTGCCTCCGCATAGATTCCCTCCAGGCCGAGCGATACGCCGTAGTTATGACCGTGTGTGATAAAGGCACGGTAATCATCAATGTTCACCTGAATCTCCGCCGGGAGGTCTGAAAACCAGTCATTATTTCCCATGACCATATAGCACGGGCCGTTTACCTTGGATTTGATCAGGTCATCCATCCCTTCCACGTCACCGCAGTGGATCATGCCGTCGAACTCCTCACGTTCCATGGCCTCCTCAAGGTTATACATCCGTCCATGGGTATCGCTCACTATCAGAAATTTCATACTCATTCTCTTCCCTCTTCTTATTTCAAATATGATGCAATCTGTTCTTTCATCGCCGCCAGTGCTTTTCCTCTGTGGCTGACTGCGTTTTTCTCTTCCGGAGAAAGTTCTGCGGTCGTGCGGCTCATATCCGGCAGATAGAAAATCGGGTCATAGCCAAAACCGTTCTCCCCGCGTTCCTCGTAACCGATTTTTCCCTCGATCGTTCCTTTGGTGGTACAGACTGTTCCATCCGGGAAGGCAGCTGCAATCACACAGACGAATCGTGCCGTTCTTTTTTCCACCGGCACGCCCTCCAGGCGGTCAACGAGGCTCTGATTTTTGATGCGGTAGGACGTATCCTCTCCCATATATCTTGCCGAATAGACACCAGGCTCGCCGTTTAAGGCATCTACTTCCAGACCGGAGTCATCCGCCAGCACGATCATGTCGCCGTCTGTGCATCCGGCAACGGTCTGTGCTTTGATTTTTGCATTCTCCTCAAAGGTTTTGCCGTTCTCATCGATCTCAACCGAAATGCCGGCTTCTTTCATCGAATAAATTTCCACCGGCAGATCCGCAAGGATTTCACGGATTTCTTTCATTTTGCCGGCGTTTCCTGTTGCAAATACAATTTTTTTCATAACCGTTTTCCTTCTTTCACGCTGAAATAACTTGCGATCATTATACCGTATGTGTGACGCAAACACAAGAACCCTGTCACAAAAAAAGACCCCCGTTTTTATCCGGGAGCCTTTTTTGTAATCACACATTATTTTGCTTTTTTCTGATTTGCCAGAGTCTTGAATCCATCGACAGCCAGGATCAGCGCCAGGATGACAAGCAGGCCTGCCAGCACGATACGTGCTACGCACCAGCCGATGCCAACGCCTGCGCCAAGGCCCTTGAAGTTTGCGATCAGGGTCTGTACAAGGGATGTGATGGTTACGATCAGCATGAATACCATCGGGAACAGGAACATTTTGTTGTTTTTGCCGACTTTTCCGAGCCAGGTGGCAACAGCAAGAAGTCCGATGGCTGCCAGCAGCTGGTTGGATGCACCGAACAGCGGCCAGATTTTGGAATAACCGGTCAGGCCAAGGCCGATGCCGAGTACTACGGTGATAACGGTTGATACAACCGGATTGGTCAGAACGGCTTTGTAGCCGGTTGCCTCTTTGTAAGTCTGTCCCGGCTCAAGCCAGAACTCCTGGAACATGTATCTTGCCAGACGGGTTGCGGTATCCAGAGAAGTCAGGCAGAATACCGATACAGTCAGAACCAGCAGAGAGTACAGTACATGAGTCGATCCGCCAAGTCCCGGAATGGTTGCTACCATCTCGGAGATACCGGTTGCAAATACAGCGGTCGGAACAACGGTGGTTCCGTCTGCGTATCTGGACCAGATGTAGCCGACTGCACACAGAGATACAATCGCAAGCGCACACTCAATCAGCATACCGCCGTATGCGATCGGGCGGGCATTTTTCTCATTGTCAAGCTGTTTCGATGTAGTTCCTGAACCAACGAGTGAATGGAATCCGGAAATTGCTCCGCAGGCGATGGTTACGAACAGGGCCGGGAACATAAATCCAAGAGAACTTCCGGTCGGAGCCAGCGTATCTTTGAATCCGGTGAATGCCGGGATATCCAGGGATGCATGGCCCATCAGAGCACTTCCGATGACACCGACAGCGGCTACGATCATCATGAAGTACAGAAGGAAGGAGCTTAAGTAGTCACGCGGCTGAAGCAGAATCCAGACCGGTGCAACAGAAGCTACGGTGATATAGATACCAACGATTACCATCCATGCTGTCTCAGAGAGATAGATCGGATGGAAGTTTAATCCAACAACAACGCAGACAACGATAGCTGCAACGCCTGCGATGGTGGAAACGCCAAGAGATACATTTTTTCTGTATACCATGAAGCCGAACACAACAGCAAGTACGATAAACAGAATGGAAATCATAGCGGTTGTTGCATTTGCAGAACTTGCTGCCACATCGACAGCGCCGCTCTCGGTATAGGCTGCCTTGAAGGTATTGGCAACGATGGAACCGAAGGCTGCAACAACAAGAATCAGGGTCAGGTAAGCGAAAACGATAAAGAGTTTTTTCGCTTTACTTCCCATGGTGTCTGCGATAACCTCGCCGATGGACTGTCCTTTGTGGCGCAGGGATGCAAACAGTGCGCCGTAATCATGAACGCCTCCAAAGAAGATACCGCCGATGAGTACCCATAAAAGAACCGGAACCCATCCAAAGACAGCGGCCTGAATCGGTCCGTTGATCGGGCCTGCGCCTGCGATGGATGAGAAGTGATGTCCCATTAAGACAGGAGCTTTGGCAGGAACGTAGTCCACACCGTCCTCCTCGGTGAATGCAGGGGTTTTCCGTTTCGGATCAACGCCCCACTGCCCGGCAAGCCATTTTCCGTAGAATACGTATCCGGCGATCAGAATGCCGATTCCGACAACCAGTACAAGAATACTATTCATTTGTTTTTTCCTCCCTCTTTTTGGTAGAATAAATTTATAGATAACTAAGACCGGAACATCTTAGCATATCCCTTTACCAATTCCCAAGCCGCCCGGTTTCCAAACACTTTCTGTTCTGCCGTATCAAAGACGAGCAGCCGCACCTGACAGTAGCCTCTCAAAGAAAACCGGTAATTTTTATAATACTTATATTTTCGGATTTTCTTCTTTACGCTGTCCGCAACCGGTTTGTCCGCAAAAAAAATACCGGTGACCAGCGTGTACATGTGGTCGGTATCCGGTACTTCCTTCCCCTCGCGAACCACCTTTGGCTCTATCCATTCTGTCAGGTCCGTCAGAAATGTTTCGACGTCCTGGTCGTTCAGTTCTTCCACCGCTTTAAAATACGCATGCTCATGACAGCTGATCCTCCACAGCTCTGCTTTCTTTGAGAGCACGTATTTTGCGCCGCTCTCGTGGTAGCTTGCACAGGCATCGTATGTATGGCCGTTTACTTCGGACGGCTTTACGATATCGTAGCTCCTCTCGTAGGAATGCAGCAGCCTGTCTCTGATCTCCTGTCCGTTCATGGTTTCCTCCGCTTGATGAAAAAATTTCGCATGAGGACAGTTTAGCACAGTAGTGCAGTGATTTCAAGAAAATATTAAACTTTTCTAAAATTCTTCTTTTAATTTTTGTTATCAAAAAGGAGCAACGCCAAAAATCATTCGGCATTGCTCCTCCATTTGTATTATTTCTGTTCTTTTTCCCGGCGCGGCGGCTTCGGTCCCGCGTACTGGTAAAAGTAGGTTTTCAGCATTCCATTGTAAATTTTACGGTTTTTATCCGCCTTTTTGCCGAGATACCGCTCGGCATCCTCGTAGCTCGTGATCAGATACATCGACCAGGAATCGAGAGCGCGGTACCGCTCTCCTAATGTCTGATACAGGGCCGGAAGATCTTTTTTGTCCTCCAGGCGCTCACCGTACGGCGGGTTGGTAATCAGAAAACCGTATTTTTTCGGGTGCGACAGCTCGGCAACCGGACGCTGCTGGAAATGGATCAGGTGATCCACACCGGCCAGCTTTGCGTTCTCTCTGGCACTCTTGATGACATCTCCGTCGATATCAAAGCCCTGAATATCTGTCTCAATATCGTTCCGGATCCGGTAGCGTGCATCCTCCGCCGCATCCATCCAGCATTTTTTCGGCACGAGGTGCGTCCACTGCTCCGCAAGGAAAGAACGGTTGAGACCCGGTGCAATATCGGCCGCCATCATGGCCGCCTCGATCGGGAACGTACCGCTTCCGCAGAACGGATCGACAAGAATCCGGTCACCCTTCCACGGAGTCAGCATGATAAGTGCTGCGGCAAGGGTCTCGGTGATCGGCGCTTTCGCGGTCAGCTTGCGGTAGCCTCTCTTATGAAGGGAAACGCCGGAGGTATCGAGTCCGATCGTAACCTCGTCTTTTAAAATCGAAACACGGATCGGGTACTGTGCACCGTCCTCCGGGAACCACTCCATGTGGTAGACCTGTTTCAATCGCTCGACAATCGCTTTTTTCATAATCGACTGGATATCGGACGGGCTGAAGAGCTTACTCTTGATGGAGTTTGCCTTCGTTACCCAGAACTTTCCGTTTTTCGGGATAAATTTCTCCCACGGGAGCGCTTTTGTCGCTTCAAAGAGTTCATCGTACGTTTCGGCGTGGACCTGTCCTACTTTGAGCAGGATACGCTCGGTCGTGCGAAGGAACAGGTTGGCGTAGGCGATTCCCTCTGCATCTGCAAGAAACGTTACTTTTCCATCCTCCACGCGCTCGATTTCGTAGCCGAGGTCGAGGATTTCACGTTTCATCACCGCCTCCAGGCCGAAGTGGCACGGGGCGATCAGTTCATATAATTCCATACTCTCCCGTCCCCTCTTATAATGTGAGCTGTTTTACGACGGTGCCGTCAAAGCCTTTGATCGTAAATACGCCGTCCTCGAGGATTGCATAGGTCGGGATATTGCCCTCTTTCGGCAGAGATACAGAACCCGGGTTCAGAAAGGTGTGTGCGCCTTTTTTCTCGGCACGCAGGACGTGGGTATGGCCGTACAGGAAGATATCTCCATCCATCAGCGGCGGCAGATTCTGCTCATTGTAGATGTGGCCATGGCTCATATAGAAGGTATGGCCTCCCTCGATCAGGATGCCGTAATCTGCCAGCACCGGGAACTCCAGTACCATCTGATCTACTTCTGCGTCGCAGTTTCCGCGCACGTTGGTGAGGTACTGTTTTTTCTCATTCAACATGGCGATGACCTGTTTCGGTGCGTATTCTTTTGGAAGATCGTTTCTCGGGCCGTGATAGAGAAGGTCGCCTAACAGAAACAGGCGGCTTGCGCCCTCTGCCTCGAAGGCTTCCAGCATTTTTCTGCAGTAATAGGCAGAACCGTGAATATCAGATGCAAACATGTATTTCATATCGTGATCTCTCTTTCGTTTTGTGGTTTGGTTTTGTATTGTTTTCTGTTTCATCTTACCGTATCTTTTCCCGCTTGACAAGAAGAAATGTTGGATTGCCGCCCCATTACAGCTCTTCTCCCGCCACCAGATATCGTCCGCGGTATGCATGCATTCCGCCGATGACCGTTTTGACCTCGTATCCGTTCTCCGCCAGCCGCTTTCCCTCCGCCATGCTCGCGGCACCCCGCTCACAGCAGATCACAAGAATTTTGTCCCGCGGCAGACAGACCCGTTCGAGCAGATGGTCATAGGGAAGATTCACCGCTCCTTTCACATGCCCTTTTTCGTATTCCCGCCGGTTCCGCACATCGATGATCATCGCCCACGGTTTTCCCACGTACCAGTCCAGCTGGTCTGCCGCCAGCAGTGTCATGCCTGCCATATCCTGGTCCCCCTCTCCGGATCTGACTTTCTCTCCTGTTTTATATGTATGCAGAAACCGGCGGCAGAGTCCGTATGGGACCCTCCGCCGGCTTTTTCTGCCGGAATCCCAAGGTTTACTTAGTATTTTTCATACTCATCCTTCTCGTCCTGCTCCCGGTTCTGCTGACCGTAGGATGACATCTCACGGTCTTTCACATGATTGCAGTCTCTGCTGTTCTTCTGGTTTTTGCTGTATTCGCTTTTCTCGTATCCGTTTTTGCTGTACTCGTTTTTGCTGTATTCATTTTTGCTGTATTCATTTTTGCTGTTTCTGGTCATAATCTTGTTTCCTCCTGAATGTTTTTTTGTCCTGCGACATCCTTTAGTATCGCTTTTTCCGCGCAGATTATGCATCCAGAACCCTGTTTTTCCACGGTATCTGTTCCAAAGTGGGGAATGCAAGCCCAAAAATACAGTGTTTTTCCTGCTTTCGGACCACTGCTTTCCAAATTGTGGTAATTTTTTCCAACTTTTGAATTTCGATGTTGCTTTTTCCCGTTATCTGTATTATAATCAATTTTGTAAAAGAATTTACCCTTCATAAATTTTTTTACAATTAATAACCCCTTATTAATTATTTATACTCCCCTTGAAAGATCGGTAGCTCCCCTGCCGGTCTTTCTTTTTGCAATTATTCAGAGCCATGCAAAATTTCAAGAAGAACTGTGAGTCATGCTCGCATGAACGAACAGTTCTTCTTGAAATTTTATGTGGCTCTGAATAATTGCAAAAAGGAGGAAAGTCTGCATCAGCAGACTTTCCTCCTTTTTCCCGTTCTGTATATATGATTAGAATTCTACTTTTTCACCTTTTGCCGCTTTTGCTACGGTTCCTGCGAGGACGATCAACGCCATGAGGTTTGGAATTACCATCAGGCCGTTAAAGAGGTCTGACAGGTTCCATACGAGATCCACTTTCAGCAGAGAGCCGAGGAAAACGAACACAACGACGATCAGCGAGAACGGAACGACTGCTTTCTTTCCGAACAGATACTGTACGTTCTGTCTTGCGAAAAAGTACCATCCGACGATGGTCGAGAATGCAAAGAACAGAAGACAGATCGCTACGAACGCCGGTCCGAAGCCTTTGAGGCCGGTTCGGAATGCCGCCTGTGCGACCGGGGTTCCTTTAACACCGGTACTCATCATCTCTTCCAGAACGCCGGAAGAAAGAATAACGAGAGCGGTCATGGTCAGGACAACGAAGGTATCAATAAAGACACCGATCATCGCTACTTCACCCTGATCCTCCGGGTTCTCGACATCGGCAATCGCATGGGCATGCGGGGTGGAACCCATACCGGCTTCATTAGAGAAGAGGCCTCGGGCAACACCGTAACGCATGGCTTTCCGCACGGTAATACCGGCTGCTGCACCAAATACGGCGTCCGGACGGAATGCACAGATAAAGATCGAAGCAATCGCTGACGGCACATGCTGGATGTTGATCAGAATAACAACAAGGGCTCCGACGAGATACAGTGCTGCCATCACCGGAACAACTTTTTCGGTGAAGGATGCGATACGGGAGATACCTCCGATGAAAATGAATGCGGCGAGAACGGCTACAATCACACCCATCACCCATTTCGGTACGGAAAATGCGGTGTAGAACGCATCACTGATGGAGTTCGACTGTACCATATTTCCCATAAAGCCAAGCGCCAGAATAACGGCTACGGCAAAGAAGCCTGCCAGTGCTTTTCCAAACGTTCCCTTGAATGCGTGGGTAATGTAGTAAACCGGTCCTCCGATGATTTCCCCGCTCTCATCGCGGCGTTTGGAGATCTGCGCGAGATACGCCTCGCCGTAGATCGTTGCCATGCCGAAGAACGCAGCAAGCCACATCCAGAAGATGGCTCCCGGGCCGCCGGATACGAGTGCGGTCGCACATCCTGCGATGTTTCCGGTTCCGACCTGTGCGGCGATCGCTGTTGCAAGCGCCTGGAAGGAAGTCATGCCGTCTTTTCCGGCCTTCTTACCCTTTAACGAGAAACCGCCGAAGACGCGGTTCCACGCGGTCTTAAACTTTCTTACCTGTACAAAGCGGGTCCGAACAGAGAAATAAACTCCCGTACCTACCAGCAGAAACAGCAGTACGCTGTTCCAGAGCACATCACTGATCTGCGCAATTGCCTGATTCAATGCATCCATTTTCTTTTCTCCCTTTCCATTCGACGTATGGTCTGAACGATGTGGATCACACATCCGCACCGTTTTGAGAAAAAAAATACCATCTCCTGCGGAATTTTTCCTGCAGAACATGGCTCTGATTGAAAAATACAGCAAAAAACCGCGCTTCCGGAATTTTTTCGTTTCTGCGCACCGCTTTTTTTGTTCCGCGGCTGTTTTTCTTCTGTATCTTTTTTGACTCTGTCCTTTTGCCTGAGAGATTCTGCATCGCTGCATTGCACCTTCGGCACTCTTTTCAAGAGCTTCTCCAGAGACCACTCCGTTTTTAGTCCTCGCCGTCTCCCGTCCGTTCTTGTTTTAAGAAGAGAACCAGCACCTGAAAGTTTTACTTCTTCGGTCGTGCACCTTTCGAAAATTAAATTTCCAAAAGCTCTCCGCACATTTTCTAAAAACTTCTACGTCTTTTTTTATTTTTGTAAAACTATAGCACCTGTGATAGGATTCGTCAATACCCCATGCCGTATTTTTTTCAGAATATTGCAAAAACATATAAAAAATCAGCAGATCTGAGCGCGCACGCCTCAAAATCGCATGCGCGGCACAGATCTGCTGTTCTCTTTTCCAAATATCTTTTATGACGCCTGGAACTGGCTGTTGTACAGATTGTAGTAGAAGCCTTTCTTCTCAAGAAGCTCCTCATGGCGTCCCTGCTCGATGATCTTTCCATCTTTCATGACGAGGATCAGCGAAGCGTTGCGGATCGTGGACAGACGGTGGGCAACGACGAAACTCGTTCTGCCCTGCATCAGCTTGTCAAACGCCTCCTGAACCTGCAGTTCGGTACGGGTATCGATGCTGGAGGTCGCCTCGTCGAGGATCAGCATCGGCGGCAGGCAGAGCATGACACGGGTGATACAGAGAAGCTGTTTCTGCCCCTGGCTGATGCTGTCTTCGCTGAGAACCGTGTCAAGTCCCTTCGGCAGACGCTTGATAAACTCCCAGCTGTGTGCCTCTTTGGCCGCATTGATGATCTCCTCTTCCGTCGCATCCGGCTTTCCGAAGCTGATGTTGTCGCGCACGGTTCCCTGTTTGATCCAGGTATCCTGCAGCACCATACCAAAGCAGCTGCGGAGCGCATGGCGGGACAGTTCGTCGATCGGCTTTCCGTCGATGCAGATCTTTCCGGCATCGACATCATAGAAGCGCATCAGCAGGTTGATAAACGTCGTCTTTCCGCATCCGGTCGGGCCGACAATGGCAACACGCATGCCCGGCTGTACGTCAAGATTAAAGTTCTCGATCAGTTTTTTCTCTTTGTCATAACTGAATGCTACATCATCGATCGTCACATTTCCCGTCACGGTATCGATCGTTCCGGCCGGGTCTGCACTTTCCTCTTTCTCTTCCAGAAGAGCAAAGATACGGCCTGCGCAGGCAAGCGCGTTCTGCATCTCGGTGATAACGGAACTGATATCATTGAACGGTTTCATATACTGATTTGCGTACGACAGCAGAACGGAAAGTCCGCCGACGGTCAGCGCGCCGCCCGGGATCATGAAAGCTCCCACAAGGGCAACACCGGCATAGATCACGTTGTTGACAAAACGGGTGGACGGGTTCGTTAAGGAACTGTAGAACACGGCCTGCTGGCTGTATTTCTGCAGATCTTTGTTGATCTCTGCAAAACGCTCGGAAGCTTTTTCCTCATAGCCGAACGCTTTGACTACTTTCTGGTTTCCGATCATCTCATCGATGAGTGCGGTCTGTTTTCCTCTCGTCTCACTCTGTTTCTGGAACATTTTGAACGAGCGGCCGGAAATAAATTTTGCCACGAAGAAGCTCAGAGGTGTCAGGCAGATCACAAGAAGGGTGATCCATACGTTCTTCGAGAACATGAAAAACAGTGTCACAATAATGGTTACGATGCCGGAGAACAGCTGCGTAAAGCCAAGCAGAAGACCGTCCGATAAGATATCGGTATCTGCGATAACACGGCTTACGATGTCTCCGGAGCTGTGCTGATCCAGATAGGACAGCGGCAGCACCTGGATATGACGGATCGCCTGGGAACGAAGGTCGCGCACGATGCGGTACGTCATACGGTTGTTGATCAGGTTCATGATCCATGCGGAAAGTGCGGAAACGAGGGTAAAGAATACGATTCGTTTCAGATAGAACCACATCTCCGGGAAATTGACCTGGTGGGCTGCAACAACCTCATCGATCGCATCGCCGAACAGGATCGGAATATAAAGCTGTAAAATAACGGTAACCGCAGCTAGGACAATACTAAGGCCTAAGAAAATTTTATAATTTCCGATAAACGCCATCAGCTTTTTCATGACCTGCATGCCGCTTTTTCCGGACTTGTTTTCTGTCTTTTTCATGCGATCACCCCGCTTTCGTTGTTATAAGCTGCACGCTCTTCCGGGAACTGGGAGAAGTAAATCTCGCGGTAAACCTCGCAGGTTTTCATCAGCTCGTCGTGTGTGCCGTTTCCTTCGAGCGTACCATTTCCAAGAACGAGGATCTGGTCTGCCTGACGGATGCCGGCGATTCGCTGGGATACGAGGAAGGTTGTCGTGTTTCCTTCGAGATTGTGGACGGCTTTGCGGAGTTTTGCATCCGTTGCAAAGTCAAGCGCACTCGAGCTGTCGTCCAGAATCAGGATTTCCGGTTTTTTTACCAGCGCACGCGCAATAGAAAGACGCTGTTTCTGTCCGCCGGAGAGGTTCTTTCCATTCTGCTCCAGCATAAAATCGAGCTGATCCTGTTTGCCTTCTACGACTTCTTTCGCCTGGGCTGTGGTGAGCGCCTCCCAGATTTCTGCATCGGTGGCGTCCTCTTTGCCCCACCTCATATTGTCGCGGATACTGCCTTTAAAGAGCACTGCTCTCTGCTGAACAACACCGACTTTATTGCAGAGCTCTTCTTTCGTGTAATTCTTTACATTCTCGCCGTCTACCATGACGTCACCGCTGGTCGCATCGTAGAAACGGGAAATCAGGCTGACCAGCGTCGATTTTCCGCTTCCGGTACCGCCGATGATTCCGATGGTCTGTCCGCGTTTTGCGGTAAAGCTGATATCCGATAAGCTCTCTGCGCCGGCTCCTGCATAGGTGAAGCTGACATTTTTAAATGTAACAGCTGCATCGCCAGTTACTTTCTTTGCAGCGCCGCCTTTTGCCGGGTAGTTCATGGTTGTCGGAACCGCCAGTACGCCGGAGACACGCTCTGCACAGGCAACGGATTTGTTTAAGGTGATGATGAGCGATGCCAGTTTGATCAGCTCCACGATGATCTGCAGCATGTAGTTGTAAAGTGCGACAACCTGTCCCTGCTGCATACTGCCGATGTTAACCTGAAGCCTGCCTGCCAGATCAGGACAACGGCTGCGATGTTGATGAGGACATAGGTCAGCGGATTTAACAGTGCGGAAATTTTTCCGACAAACTCGTTCAGACAAGTCAGCTCATCGTTGCTCTTTTCGAAATCGGCAACAGACTGCTCCTCACGGCAGAACGCACGGATGACACGGACACCGTTCAGATTTTCTCTTGTCATTCCGGTGACGCGGTCGAGTGCCGCCTGTACCTTTTTGAACAGCGGGATGCTGACCAGCATAATGCCGAATACGGCAACGAATAGGATCGGAATAGTAACCAGGAATACGATGGCACATTTTACGTTGACGGTAAATGCCATCACAACGGAACCGAATACGATAAACGGACTCCGCAGCAGCAGACGCAGACCCATGTTGATTCCGTTCTGCACCTGGTTGATATCGTTGATCAGACGGGTGATCAGCGTATCGGTTCCAATGGTATCCAGCTCCGTAAAGGACAGAGCCTGGATGTGATCAAAGACCGCCTGGCGAAGCTCGGTTGCACAGCCGACGCTCGCTTTTGCCGCGAAATACTGCGCGGTGAAGCTGCAGCAAAGTCCGACTGCCGCCATCAGAACGAGGATTCCAAAACGGCTGACGATGTACGGACGGTTATTGCCTGCGATACCCACATCGATGATCTGGCAACAACCATCGGCACCAGAAGGTCGAATACGACTTCCAGAAGCTTGAACAAAGGAGCGATGATGCTCTCTTTTTTGTAGTGCTTCAAGTAGACTCCAAGACTTTTCATCTTCTTTTTCACTCTCCATTTCTTTGTTTCTTGACATTGACAGTATAATCTCATATGATTAATACGAATAGTATTGTTTTTATAGCTTAGTGATACAATTTTAATATCATAAATAATTTCACGAAAGGAAGTCTCTTATGGAACTGCGCCAGCTTGAATATTTCCGCGTCATCGCCGAAACCGAAAGCATTCACGAGGCCGCCCGCCGCCTCAATATGTCCCAGCCGCCGCTCAGTTATCAGTTAAAGCAGCTGGAAGCCGAACTGAACGTCACTTTATTTGAACGCACCCGCCAGGCGTCCGCCTGACCGAAGCCGGAAAACTGCTGTACGACCGCTCCGCCAACCTGCTCGAGTACGTGAAATCGACGGAGCTTGAGGTCGCAAAGGTCGGCAAAAAGCGGGTTCTGCGCCTCGGCATCACACCGACCACCGTTGCGACGATCATGCCGTGCGTCTCGCTTTTTTCCCGCCGCAATCCCGATGTCAACTTCGAGGTGCACGACGGCATCACCTACACGCTGTACCGCTATCTGATGGACGGCATCATCGACATTTCCATCGCCCGCACGCCGCTGCGGCTCGACGATGTCGACTATAAAATTTTAAGCTCTGAACCTATGATTGCCGTTTCTTCAAAAGATATGCTTCCCGAGAAGAACGGATCGCTAAAGCTCTCGGATCTTTTGAATATTCCGCTCATCATCTACCGCCGGTATGAGGCGCTCATCATGGATGCGTTCCACTCGCGCGGCATGGAGCCCGATCTTTTCTGCGTCTGCGACGATCCCCGCGGCGCGATGCTCTGGGCAAAGGAAGGCCTTGCCACTGCCATTTTCCCGCAGTCCATGAGCTCTCTCTGCCAGGGACTCCGCATCCAGCCGCTCGCAGAAAGCGACCTGGAAACGCAGATCGCCGTGATCTGGAAAAAGGGGCGGAAACTCTCTCCGCTTCTGCAGGACTTTGTCGATGCCTGCATGGAGAGCATATTATAATAGAAGAAGTCCGCTGCGCCGGTCTCTTTTTCAGGGATCAGCGCAGCGGACTTCCTTTTTTTATTTCTCATTCTTTTTACTGCACAAACAGCAGCGCGATATTCAGCAGTGTCACAATCACCGCAATCGCAAACAGGGCAATTTTCAGCCGCAGACTGTTCGCGTATTTTCCCATGACTTTTTTCGAGGACGTCAGATAAATCTGCGTAAATACCGTAATCGGGAGCTGCATTCCAAGAAACATCTGTGAATAGAGAAGGCCCTGGAACGGGGAATCAATCAGAAGAATGACCGCTGCGGCCGGGATCATGGTAAGAAGGATTCCCCAGCGTGTCTCCTTACTCTTGATCTCATACGGCTTGTTAAAAATCCCCGAAAAAATCGTTCCGCCCGCCATTCCCGCGGTGATGCTCGATGAAATTCCGGCGAGCAGAAGCGCTGCTGCAAAAATCACCGATGCGGCATTTCCAAGGAGCGGTGTCAGCATCTTTCCCGCCGTTGCGAGATCATCCACCTGCTTTGCATTCTGTGGCTGGAAAAACGTTGCGGCCGCCATCAGGATCATTGCACTGTTGATGGCCCATCCGATGATCATGGAAAACAGGGTGTCTTTGAACTCATACTTTAACTGGCGCGCAATCATCTCATCATCCTCAAGATTCCACTGGCGGCTCTGAATAATTTCCGAGTGGAGAAACAGGTTGTGCGGCATGACGACCGCACCGAGGACGCTTAAGATGACCGGCATTGAGTGCTCTGGAAACGACGGTTTTACCCAGCCGACAGCCGCCTGCGCCCAGTCGATATCGGCGATCCAGACCTCAAAGAGGAACGAAAAGCCGATCAGCGAGACAAACACAATGATCAGTTTTTCAATCCGTTTGTAAGCACTTGTAAACTCACAGATCAGAACCAGCACGAGAATTATCATGCTGCCGAGCTTGATCGGAATGCCGAACAGCATCTGGAGCGCAACCGCACCGCCGAGGATCTCCGCCATTGCGGTCGCCACCGCTGCCATCATCGCCGTCGCAAGAATCGTGTTTTTCAGCCACGCAGGCAGATAGAGGCTCGCCGCCTCCGAGAGGCACTTTCCCGTGACAATGCCGAGATGCGCCGCATTGTGCTGCAGAAAAATCAGCATGATCGTGGACAGGGTGACCATCCACAGAAGCTCGTAGCCGTAACCCGATCCGGCGGCAATGTTGGATGCCCAGTTTCCCGGGTCGATAAAACCGACCGTGACAAGAAGTCCCGGGCCGAGATAGCGGAGAAAATTCATGCCCGCCGTCTCTTTTCGTTTTCGATTTTGTTTCATATTCTTTCCTTTCTGACAATTTGATACGGAACCGGCCCATCCAGGACCGGCAGAAATCGTTTTGTTGTGGTTTTGGTTACTTTAGTTAGTTGTAACTAACTACATTGTACATAGGATTTTTCAAAAAGTCAAATCCTGTTTTCTCTTTCTTGTGCTTCATCGTCCGCTGTGCTACAATAAAACTGCTTATTTTGAACTAAAAGGAGAATTTTTATCATGATACGACTTGCCGTCCCGGAGGATTTTACTTCGATCATGTCAATCTATGCGTACGCCCGCTCTTTTATGCAGGAAACCGGAAATCCGAATCAGTGGGGAAACCATTTTCCGCCGGAGGAGCTGATTCACAACAGAATCCGTGACAAACAGCTTTTTGTCCTGGAAGAAAACGGCACGCTGCACGGCGCGTTTGCCTTCATCATCGGTGAGGATCCGACGTATCTGCAGATCGACGACGGCTCCTGGCTCTCCGATGCGCCGTATGGCACGATTCACCAGGTTGCCTCAGACGGAACAATCCACGGATTTTTCTCCCAGATCGTCGATTACTGCTGGGCACAGATCCCGCACCTGCGCGTCGATACGCATGCGGACAATCAAATCATGCAGCATCTGATCCAGAAAAACGGATTTGAACGGCGCGGCATCATCTACGTGCTGAACCACTCTCCGCGGATTGCGTTTGAGCGCGTAAAATAAAACACCAAATGAAAACACCGAATCGTCACCGCTTCGCAGACTTTTCAGCCGCGGAATCACCGTTGGATCCAGATAATATAAGGATCCGACGACCTGTCCCATCATCCTCTTTTTCGATCTTTCGTGTGTCATTTTTTACCAACCTTACATCTTCTTACTCTCCAGTATGCACTTGCCCGTACCGAAATGCAAAGAAAATCCGCTTTTTCCCCTCTGTTTCTGCACATTCCTTTGTGCAGAATACAGATGCAGAAAAAACGGATTTTCTTTTGCATTTTTCTTTATGCGTGGATTCCTCTGTTCTCGTCCCCGGACTCGTTTACGCCGAATTCGTAATCATTGCCCGGCAGAATCATGTTCAGCAGGATTCCTGCGATGGCTGCAATGGCAAGTGCAGTCAGGGTGACGGTCGTTCCGCCGATCGTAAAGGAGAGACCGTTGCTGAAGCCCAGTCCGCAGACAAAGATGACGCCCGCGATGATCAGGTTTCTCGATTTGGTCAGGTCTACTTTATTCTCTACCACGTTGCGCACACCGATGGCAGAAATCATACCGTACAGCATGAAGCTAACGCCTCCGATGATAGAGGACGGCATGGTGCTGATGAGTGCCGATACCTTCGGAATGAAGCTGACAATAATCGCAAAGACTGCGGCAATACGGATGACTCTCGGGTCATGTACGCGGCTCAATTCCAGAACGCCGGTGTTCTCGCCGTACGTCGTGTTGGCCGGTCCGCCGATGAAACCTGCCATTGCGGTTGCAAGACCATCACCGAGCAGGGTTCTATGCAGGCCCGGATCAGAAAGGAAGTTCTCTCCTACGGTTGCAGAGATCGCCGACATATCACCGACATGCTCCATCATGGTCGCGATCGCGATCGGTGCCATGATCATAATGCTGGTCAGATCGAATTTGCAGAGCTGCAGCGGCGGAAGTCCGACGATGCCTGCCTGTGCAACCGGCGCAAAGTTGATGATCACGGATCCGTCCGGATTTTTGATGCCGAGTGCATTCAGGACAACTGCCACAGCGTAGGCAATCACAACGCCCATCAGAATCGGAATGATTTTGAGCATTCCTTTTCCCCAGATGTTGAAAATGATGATGACTGCCAGCGCAACCAGTGCCAGGAACCAGTTCGTCGAAGCATTATTAATGGCGGAACCAGCAAGGCTGAGGCCAATGCAGATGATAACCGGACCTGTGACAACCGGCGGCAGGTAGCGCATCACGCGTTTGACGCCGACCATGCGGATGATCAAGGCAAAAATCAGGTACAGAAGACCTGCTACCACAATACCTCCGCAGGCATAGGCTGCCTTGTCGTTGACACTCATGCTGGCATATTTTCCGGTATTCAGGTTTGCAACAGCGGCGAAACCGCTTAAGAATGCAAACGAAGAACCAAGAAATGCCGGTACTTTAAATTTCGCGCACAGATGGAACAGCAGGGTTCCAAAGCCGGCGCAGAACAGTGTGACGGATACGGTAAGACCGCGGGACGGTCCCTCGCCGCATGCGTCTACAAAGTAGCTGTTTACCAGAATCGGCACCAGAATGGTTGCACCGAACATGGCAAACATGTGCTGCAATCCGAGAATCAGCATTTTAGGAATGCCGAGCTTTCTCGCATCGCGGATGACTCCATTAGACTCGTTCATACGTCTCTCCCTCTCTTTTGTTTTTCCTTCCCATTATAGGCGTTATATTCTGGAAATACAAGCGGAAGATTCCGTTCCGCACACTTTAATTTTCAAACGGGCGGACACGAAGGGTAACACCTAATTCATCGCAGATTTCCCGGCATTTCTGAATCTTTTCTTCCGGCATAACTTTCTCGACAACGGTCATCACAACATTCGGCACATACTGTTTTGCAAGTACTGCAAACTCCTTGATCGCCTCGTACGACTGGATGCCGAATTTCGACCGTGTGAGCTCCAGAAATTCTTTTTCATCCGGCGCGTTTAAGGAAATCGAGACGGTATCGAATCTTCCCTTTAATTCCGGGGTGACATCTCTTCCATAGATCAGGTTGGCAAGACCGATCGTATTCAGACGCACTTTCAGGTTCGGATACGTTTCTTTTAAGGAATCGATCACCCGGCAGACATCCTCAAGCCGCTCAAGCGGTTCTCCGAAGCCGCAGAAGACCAGTTCATTGATCACGTTCAGATCGTACTGTGCGAACAGCTCCAGCATCGTCTCAACGGATGGCTCGCCCTCTTTTAACCACAGTGTATTTCCCTCCTGCTGCTGTTTCGTCTGGCGCAGACAGAACACACAGCTGCACGGGCATTTGTTTGTCATGTTGACATAGACATTTTTTCCGGTAAGATCGCCGCTCTTTGCAAGGTCGAGATACCCTTCCTCGCCGACGGCTCCGGTTACAGTATATAAATACATTACGCTTCCTCCGTTAAGTCCTTCATAAACATTTCAAAGCAGAGTCCCCAGTAGCTCGGCACTTCGTTTTCTTCGCAGTAGCGGATGCATTTCGATACGTAATCCGCCGCCTTTTTCACCGACTCGTACAGGCTGTGGCCGTTCAGATACATGCCTGCGATAATTGCCGCAATGACATCTCCCGTACCGCTCCGGTCGCCGCCGATGCGGTCTACCATGACGATCTGGAAATCCTCGCCTTTGTTATAGATAAAGTTGGCAATCTGTGTCTGGTTAAAGTGGATACCCGTCACAACAATATGTTTCGGTCCCCGTTCCGCCAGTTTTGCGCACATTTCTTTCAGCTCCTCAATCGAAGCCCCGTTCTCCGGATATGGCGCATCGAGCAGTGTACAGAGTTCTGTCAGGTTCGGCGTGATGATATCCGCGTAGTGAACCAGCTCTTTCATCTTGTCGCACATCTCTTTCGTGTACGTCCGATACAGCTTCCCATAGTCTCCCATGACCGGATCGACGATGACAAAGTTGCGGTCCGTCTTGAAATGGCGGATAAAATCAAGCACAATATCCACCTGCTGTTCCGATCCTAAAAAGCCGGTCGAGATCGCATCGAAATCGAGCTTCAGATCCTTATAGGTCTGAATGTAATCCTTCATCCGGTCAGTATAATCATCAAAGTAATACGTCGGAAACTGCGTGTGTGCTGAGAGAATTGCGGTCGGAACTGCCACCGCCTGAATCTTCATCGCCGACACGATCGGCGCCATCACAGCCGTTGAGCACCGGCCAAAGCCTGTCAGATCGTTAATCAGTGCTATCTTTTTCTGTTTTTCCATGTTGTTCTCCTCTTTTTTTCAGGATGCCTCCGCATCTGTTTTATGTCTATTTTTGCACACTCGCGTCTTATTTACAAGTTTTTTCCAGACAAAAAGAAAAGGGACTGTCGGGAAATAGACCGCCCCGTATGTAAAATGATCGGATAACTGAATTTTGTCTTTTTTCTGATTCATTTCTGCTCTCTCTTTAAAGTTTTTCCGTCTCCTCGCGCAGCGCTGTCGTCAGCTTTCTTGTCAGCTCAAGATAGCTGTTCAGCTCTTCTGCCGAGAGTTTTCCATATGCACGGATCTCCGCCCCGCGCAGCCGGTCCGTCGTATTTTTCTCCAGTTCCCGTCCGGCATCCGTCAGCAGAATCCTCTTTTTGTTCCGCGTTCCCGGGATGAGCTCGAGCTCCACAAGGCCTATATCACAGAAAATTCCGCCTGTGCCTTCCACGCCCTCGAACACGCCGCTTCCCACAACCGGGAATGCATCATAGTCCTGCAGGCTCTCCGTCTCTTCTACGGTCAGCCCCGCAAGCGCATTGTAGTGCACCGGCAGTGTCTCGCCGAACGGAACGTTGTTGTCCGCATCTTTCACGGCGTGGCGGTACGTCACGATTACGGTTCCGCCGGATCGAGCAGAATGCTCTGGCGCTGGATACGGAACGATGCCAGGGAATCGTAATCGTACACGATCGCCACCTCGTTCTTCACCGGAGCCTCCATCGCCTCTTCGTATTTTTTTCATATCACGGAAGAAACTCTGTATGTCTTACCAGTCCCTGATCGTCAATGCCGAACGCATAGCTGTTGGATCTGGTCTGCAGCAGGAAAATATTTTCGGAATGATTGATCACAATACCCATTTTCGCTTTCCCCATTTCTCTATCTTGTATCTTTCCTTTTTTCAACAGTACAAATTTATCATATGTTAAAAGTCAAAATATTTTACTTTTTATTTTAGTAAAATTTACTACCTGCTTTTGTGAAAAATGCACAAAAAGAGGAATCTCCATCTATGCAGACTGGAAATGCCTCTTTTTTGTTCTCTTGTTTCCTTTTTTTCTTCAGCTCAGGAAGTTTTCAATAATGACGTTTTCCGCCTCCGCTTCCGTCATGCCGAGCGTTCTGAGTTTCAATAGCTGCTCATCATTGATCCGTCCGATCGCCGCCTCGTGGATGATTGCCGCATCCACATGCTTTGCCTGGATCTCCGGAATAGATCCGACCTGGGCGTGATCCATGATGATAGAATCGCACTGGATATGGGCGTGGCATTTGTTTTTGCCGACTGCCTTCGGATGGAAGACCTGGGAGGAATTGCCCTTTCCGACAGAACGTGAAATAATCTGTGCGGAAGAACCGCTTCCGTTCATACATACTTCAATATCCGACTCTGCCTTCTGGTCACCGTCTGTCATCAGACGTTCGAGCACAAACAGTTTGGAGTTTGCATCCATCACAACATTCGTCGTACGAATTGTTGAGTCAACGCCCTTAATCTGTACGGTATCCAGCGTAAAAACGGAATTTTCTCCGATTTCAATATTTGTCACCGGGTTCAGAATCCGCTGTCCCGTTCCGTTTCCCTCGCCATAATGCTTTTCCTCGTAGCGCACGTTGGCATTTTTTCCTACATGAAACGTATGGATACCGTCGTGCCGGCTGTCGTTGCAGCCGCCGTTGTGGATACCGCAGCCCGCTACAATCGTAACATCGGCGCCGTCCGCAACGTAGAAATCATTGTAAACAAGGTCCGTCATGCCGGAAACGCTGACGACAACCGGGATAAATACTTTTTCACCTTTCGTCTCGCCATCGATCAAAATATCAATGCCCGGCTTATCCTCTTTTTTGCGGATTTTGATATGCTCACTGTCACCGTGGCAGAGCGGAATGCCGTTCTGGCGGAGATTGTATGCCCCTTTCTGCTCAAATCCCTCGCTGATCTGATTTAATACGCCCTGGGTTGTCTCATCTACCTGTACCATCAGCATATGCCTCCTTCCTGGCCGCACATCCGGCCTGTTTTCTGCTGGAACAGGGTCGGCAGTACGTCTTCCTTTGTACCGTATTCTTTCACCTGGCCGTCCTCGATCACCATGATCTTGTCTGCCATCTGGATAATGCGTTCCTGATGAGAAATGAGGATCAGACATTCTTTCTTCTCTTTGTGGATTTCTTCAAACCGTTTGATCAGCATGGAAAAGCTCCACAGGTCAATGCCGGCCTCCGGCTCATCGAAAATGCTGACCTTATGCGGTTTTGCAAGAACCGTTGCGATCTCCAGACGCTTCATCTCTCCTCCCGAGAGCGTACCGTCCATCTGGCGGTTCAGGTAATCGGCAGAGCAGAGTCCGACAGCGGAGAGGAGTTTACAGCTCTCGGCTTCCGTCAGTTCTTTTCCGGCTGCCAGCGACAGCATTTTTTTCACCGTCATTCCTTTAAAACGCGGCGGCTGCTGGAATGCATAGCCGATGCCGGCGTTTGCACGGTGGTCAATATCATAACCGGTAATATTTTCCTCATCCAGGAAGATTTCTCCGCCATTGGCGTCCTCAATTCCTGCAAGCACTTTGGCCAGCGTTGATTTTCCGCCACCGTTTGGTCCGGTAATCACCAGCATTTCCCCGTCCTTTACCTCAAAACTGATGTGGTTGACGAGGCAGCGTTTTCTTCCCTCTTCGTTTACTTCAAAGGTAAGATTGTCTACTTTCAGCATATTTGCACCTCTTTTGTTTTCACTCTTTGCAGGGATAATCCCCCTTTCAAAAACTCTACTCCTTCTCCTAAAATCTGTCAATTATTTGTTGCAGTTTGGGAGACTCTTTTGTTTTATGCAGTGATTTTTCCCGTAACATTTTCTTTTCCTGCATTCTTTTTCGTTTCTTCTGGATCGCATGCTGTGTTTGCGGTATAATGAGGGTAATATTTCATCGGGAGGTTATCGTATGCGTGTACTTATTACAGGAACCAGTTCCGGAATCGGGAAGGCGATTGCGGAGAAATTTTTAAAAGAAGGCTTTGACGTTACCGGATTTGACCGGAAGGAGGCTTCAATCAGCCAGGATTCGTATACTCATTTCTGCCTTGATATCCGCGACAGGGAACAGTATCCGGCGCTTGCGCCTTTCGATATTGTCATCAACAACGCCGGTGTGCAGAACGAGAATGATATTGATATCAATTTAAAGGGAACCATCGCAATCACAGAGGCGTATGGCATTCATGACACCATCCGCGCCGTCCTTATGATCGGCTCGGCCAGCGGCCATACCGGAGCTGAGTTTCCGGAATACACGGCAAGCAAGGGCGGTGTGCTCGCCTACACGAAAAACGTGGCACTCCGCATTGCACCGTATGGTGGAACGTGCAACAGCCTTGATTTCGGCGGCGTACTGACCGAGTTGAATCTGCCTGTCACAGAAGACCAAAAGCTCTGGGATCAGATCATGGATCTGACGCCGCTGAAACGGTGGATGACCGTCGAGGAAACGGCGGACTGGGCGTATTTTATGACCGTGACGAACCGGTTCTGCACGGGGCAGAATATTCTGATTGACGGCCTTGAAGCGGGAAACGCACACTTTGTGTGGCCGGATGAATGATTTGTTAATTTCCTGCACAAACAAAAAACAGGTTCCCTGCACGGAAGCTTTTTGAGCTTTTCCGCTGCCGGGCTGCCTGTTTCTTTCTATTTTTTTCGTTTTTTCTTACGCTTTCTCAAACACCAGAATTTTCTCTGCGAATTTGTGGACGATCGGCATCCACATCACCAGCTTGTAGATGGGATTCAGTGTTTCCATACCGCGGGCGATGTTGTCGTCTTTTACTTTTCGGAAACCGGCGGCAATGTCGCCCAGGTCTGCAAAGCTGTTCGCACCCCAGGTAAACGTCGCGCCCGTCGCCTGAATAGATTTTTCGATGTTTTCTTTCTTTACAAAGTACGGGCACAGCGTTTCCATGCAGACGTAGGCATTGTCGAAATGATCGCGGATGATGGCGAGCATCATTCTGACCTCATCCGCTTTCATGTACATGGTCAGACCTTCGATAATGAAAAGCATTTTGCTCCGCACTTTTACCTGATCGGCCCATGCCGGATCGAGCACGGAACACGCAATCGTGGAAACGCGGCCGGATTCCTGATAGATCGAATCGCGTACCTCAATCGTCTCCGGCAGATCGAGATTATACCAGGTGATTTTTCCATTATCCATGCGGTAAAACCGTGTGTCCAGACCACAGGCGATGTTGACGACGGTACAATCCGGGTTCTTTCGGATAAAGTCGCTGACCAGCTCATCAAACACAACACTCCGCGCTACGATTCCGCCGCTCATTGCTGTGTCCTTTTTCGCATTGCTGAAATCATAGTCGATGCGGTCAATCAGCTCTTCTGCTTTGGTGTCGCGGAACTTGTTTTTCGGATTTCTGCTGTGCATGGCGCGGGCGTAGAAGCACTGCAGCATCGTCTCGGCGGTTCCGTTCAGTTTTGGTTTTATTTTTTCATTGCTCATTCTGGGTGATCTCCCTTCTGCGTTTTATATTCTTCGATCCATTTCACCGGTTCCGGTCCGGTCTTGTTTTATTTCGGATTTTCCACCTTGTCCCCCACGAACCAGTAATCACAGACCTCACCGCCGCCTGCCAGCGTATGGTCACGGTAGAGCTTCGCGTGCATCAGGGCTGCTGTCTTGTAATCAATGTCGCACATAATCGGCAGCACTTCCAGATAGCCCTCTTTTCGGGCGAAGGTGTTCAGGGGACATTGGGTGAAGTGGTAATAAAAACCGTCCTGATGCTTCGTCTCATCAAAATGAAAATCCCACGAATACGCCTTATACTGCGGATGTGCTTCCAGCCAGGCGGCATCCTTATGCATCATCTTCGCAATCCGCGCCATGCCGCTCTTCTTATTCGCATTAATCATCAGCCCATGGCTTTCAGAAGCGGGAAGGCCATCATCTCCTCTGAGATTGTACGCAGTTCATCCACAGAAATCTGTCTGTCCGACGCATCCCAGAGCGCAAGAAAAATGAGCCTTCATAGAGATTCGACGCCATCGGGTTGTCCTTTCCGATATCATCGGCGCGGCGAAGCATGTCGCGGTAGATCTGGTTGGTCTTGCGGAGAAGCTCTGCGGTCTCCTCTTTTCCGTAGCGTTTTAGCAGACTTTTCTTTATTAAAGGAGTCAGCATGTTCCAATATTTGCTGGTGTATTCCATCATGGGCGGGTACCTCCATCTTACTTTTATTAGGATTCACTAACTGGCAGGTGTGAAATTGCCGCCTACAATGTTGAAAAATAGGCGGAATTTTACTTTTCATTATGAGGTTATTATATCACACTTTTTATTACTTTGTTTTAAAATCGCAAAAATTTCTTGACTATAATTCAGCCTTCCTTTATTATAGAAATTAAGAAATGGCCATCCTGCTCTCTGGTAAGCATGGATGGCCACTTCTTATAGCTATTTAATATTTTCGCCAGATCGGGTGATTGCGCTCACCTTCCGGCTGTCTTGTTAAGTATATTATATTGCAATCGTGTAATTTTGTCAAATCAAAATAGCGCCCCTGCTCTGGTAAAGTTAGGCGCTATTTTTAGTTAGAAGCTTTATCCGGCGGTCAGGTGTACACTGACCAACGGCTCTCTTGTCGAATATATTATATGACAGCACTTTCTTTTGGTCAACAGCCATTTTTCTTATATTTTCACCATTATTTCGATCCAAATCTCTCAAAAAGAAATTGAAATCCCCTCTCCTCCACCTTATAATATTTTCTATAAGACACACATATGGGGAGATTTTTATGACGATCAGTATTCTTCTTGCGCAACAGATCGCGCAGCTTTTTCTTATGATTTTTATGGGCTTTTTAATCGTAAAAGCCGGACTTTTAAAGGATGAGGACAGCAAAGTTCTGTCGAAAATTGTGCTGTACCTGATCATTCCCTGCGTGATTCTGAATGCGTTTCAGGTCGATTACACGCCGGAAACGGTGCGGGGGCTGCTGGTTGCGTTTGCGGCTTCGCTTCTGATGCAGGTTGTGCTTCTTTTTGCGGTTTCAGCTCTTGGACGGGTGTTTCATTTGGATGCGGTTGAGATAACTTCTGTTTACTACTCCAATTCCGGCAATCTGATTGTGCCGCTTGTGACGGCTGTTTTAGGAGCGGAATGGGTGCTTTACAGCTGTGTTTATATGAGCGTACAGCTTGTCTTTTTCTGGACGCACTGCAAAAAGGTGATCAGCCGTGAGGCTTCCTATGACTGGAAGAAGATTGTTCTGAACCTCAATATTATTTCTATTTTCGTCGGAATTCTTCTTTTTTTCACGGGCATCCGTCTTCCTGCGCTGGTCAACAATACGTTTCATTCTGTCGGAAGCATGGTTGGCCCTGCCAGTATGATTGTTACGGGTATGCTTTTTGCCGGCATGGACTTCCGTCAGATTTTTGCGAATAAACGGATTTACTTCGTGACCTTTCTCCGCCTGATCGCCGTTCCGCTGATGGCGCTTGTTCTCTTAAAACTCAGCCATCTCGCCGACCTTTCCGCTGACGGACCGACACTGATTCTGATCGTTTTTCTCGCCATCATCACGCCATCTGCTTCCACGGTTACCCAGATGTGCCAGGTATACGGCAACGATTCGCGCTATGCCAGTGCCATCAATGTTGTTACTACGCTGGCTTCTATTGTGACGATGCCGCTTATGGTAATGCTGCTTCAGATGGTAATCTAATCACAATTAACAAAAAAACGCTGTCCCGCTTCCCCTTCCAGAGAAGCATTGACAGCGTTTTCTATTACCCAATTAGTACCTTTTTCCCTTCAAACGCAAATCCATAATGCCGGATTCTTTCTTTTGGGATTCCCCGTTCTTTCAGTTCCTCGTCGTATTTCTTTATTTCAATCTGCGCCAGTGCTTTTTGTACCGTTTCCTGCAGCGTTTTTTCTTCCGTTTCTTTTACTTTAAATTCCAGAATCATAGCATCTCGATCCAAATTTCTGGGAATTAGAATCACATCGTATCTTCCATACCCACTTTCCCGATTGGAACGCACCTCATAAAGATCTCTCACTTCCACCAGCAGCCCAAGTACAAATCCATGATAAAACCGCTCTGGCTGGCTCCGCTCGGACGCATGTTTTCCAGCATCAAAATTACTAAATGTAGCAAGTGCAATATCATTCATATAGAGGTTCATCGCTTTTACATCCCCATTCAGCAATGCTTTGATAAATTCATTATAATTGGCAGATGCCGCTGCAAACCAGCTTTTGAACATATTCGAAAACATGCTCACAGTCTCCAGATTTGTGATGGAAAGAGAATACCACGGCTCCAGCGTCAGTCCTCTGTATTCAATCTCCTCCACTTTCAGATAACCGCTTGCCACCAACAGACTCCATACCGCACTTTCATCCTGTTCTAATTGTCCAAATATAATCTGCTCATCAAAATTAACTACAATTTGTTGTCTGTTGATCAGTTTTTCCAGTTCTTCCTTCATATTTACCGATGCTGACTGCAGGAGTTTGCTGATCAATCCATTGGAACTTGTAGCTGCCCAGTAGGGCCGCAGTTTTTTCTCTTTCAGATAATTTGTAATAGACCACGGATTGTAAACATCACGATGCGTGCCAAAGCAAAATCCGTCATACCATTGCTTTACCAGATCTTTCTTTTCCGGCATTCCAAATTGATCTAATGATTGAAATACCTCTTCTTCTGTAAAACCAAAACAGTCTGCATAGGCATCCGATGTTGTTGTAATAACCGTCAGATTATTGAGGTCCGAAAAAACAGATTCTTTGGAAATACGGGTAATTCCAGTCATCACAGCGCGGTCCAGATATGGATTTGTTTTGAACGTCGCATTGAAAAGGCTTCTCATAAATCCGGCAAATTCACCCCAGTATCCATGAATATAGGCTTCCTGCATGGGCGTGTCATATTCATCCAGAAAGATCAAAACTTTTTTTCCATATAAAAGATTCAAATAACTGGAAAGATTTTTTAATGCATCCTGTGCTGTCACATCACTCATTTTTTCTGTAATTTCCAGCATCTGCTGTTTCTCATTTTGCGTAAAGCATTCTTCCTGCTCCAAATACCGATGTTGGCGATAAGCATCTACAATAATATTTTTTATCTTCTGCACTGCATCTTGATAGTTATTCTGTTTTACGTCCGCAAAGCTCAGAAAAATCACCGGATAAGTTCCCTGCAGTCTGCGGTATTTTTCCTGTTTCCAGATGGAAAGCCCTTCAAAGATGGTACCTTTTTCTGCATACTGTCTGGAAAAGAAACAATTCAGCATGCTCATATTCAATGTTTTGCCAAATCTTCTCGGACGTGTGATCAGCGTAATGTCATCTCCACTTTCCCACCATTGTCTGATAAAATCGGTTTTATCAACATAAAAATAATGATTTTCTCGAAGGGAAGCAAAATCCTGCTTTCCTATACTAATCGCTGAAGTCATATTTCATCTTTCCTTTCTGAGCGCAGACACACCAGCATTTTCTGTCTGATAATGAAATGTTCCACTGTTTTCTAATCGATAATCTTATCTTATAGTTTATCAAATTCCGAAAGAAATTAATAGACTTTTTCTTCTGCACAGCAAAAAAATGGCCGTCCCATTCCTCAGTGCAAGGATCAGACGGCCATTTTTCACTATCAGTTTCCAGTTTTATTTCTCATACAAAAACTCTTCTGGCAGTGTTACACCGAAATCCTTTGCCAGATGGCGGAATTCATCCGGTGTGATCGTCTGGCGTTTCGTTGGCTGCATAGAAAGTGTTTTTACCAGGATTTCTGCAGATTTTTCTGCGGTATGCATCAGACCGAAGGTCAGGTCAAAATCAAAGCCGGCGGCGAACATGCCGTGGTGTGCCCAGATAGCAAGATCATATTTCTTCATCAGCTCGCTCGTGGCAACGGCGATCTCTCTGCCTCCCGGAACCATCCACGGAACGACACCTATTCCGGACGGGAATACAACAGGGCACTCGGTTGCCATCTCCCAGAGTTCGCGGGTAAATACTTTATCTTCCAGCGGCAGAACGAAGGTAAGCGCGATCACGTTGGTGGTATGTGCATGGTACACAACGCGGTATCTTTCGTCCTGAAGTTTTTTTACCTCCAGGTTCATCAGATGGCTCGGAAGCTCTGAGGTCGGACGTCCTCCGTTGACGAGACCCCAGACGATGCGGTAATTTTCACCTTTTTCATCCAGCTCAATCATACAGATGCTGTCTTCCGGTTTGATTGTGACATTTCGGAAATATTTTCCGCTTCCGGTTACCAGGAAATACTCTCCCGCAAGATTTGGAACGGCGGTTCCGATCGAATTCCACTCTCTGGCCTCAAAGTTTTCTTTTACCTCTTCAACCTCTTCTGGTTTCACACGGTAAGAAAGGTTTCCGCCGTTTCTCTCATGCCATCCCTGCTCCCAGCCGTCATTTGCCATTCGGATAAAGCCCTTTACAAATTCTGCATCTAAAAATTTCATGTTTTTTCCCTCTTCTTTCTCTCTTTTCCTCTTCTTTTATCGATATTTACCGGCACACAACCTCTACCGGCACATCCAGGATTTTTGCAACTTTCAGAATCGTATCAATATGATGTCCGACAGCTGCTGCCATATGATGTGTTGGTCCCGCTTCACTCCATCTGTTGCAGAATTCTCTTGCCCCAATGGAGAAACGTGTTCTCATGTTTGTATCGCCAAAGGTAAAGATCGGACCATCCTCATTGACACCCTCTGCAGCAACAAATTTAAAATGACCGTCTTTATCCTGCGTAATTCCAAGATATGTAACATCTCCGACTGGCGGATAAAACTGCGTCAGATATCCGCCGCCCGTCTTGCCATGAAAAACATCAACGATTTTCATGGACGGTTTTTTCGCCTGCGAAATATCAGCATCTCCCGATCCGGAGTGGCCGATAATACAGATATCCTCATTGAAATCGATCGAATACATCTCAGAAAGCTGACCGGTTCCGGCGATTGTTTTCAGAATGCTCATTGCCATTGCAACTTTCATATCACCCTCTACGGCACAGGCTGTACCCTGTTTGATCAGCATGGAAAATGCCGGAATCAGCATGCTGTCCAGTTTTCCGGCAACCCCTTTTGCAAAACCGTCATAATGGGATGCCACCATACCAAGCTCTTCTTTCTTCACCCATTCTTCAAAAGCAACGACATATTTTGCCATATCCCATACGGTCTCTACCGTTGCACCGCCCTCGATGTCAAAGGTATCCAGAATCTCCTCTGCCTTGGCGCGGATTGCGTCCTCATCTGTGACAGGATCCGCGATTGCCCACATTTTCTCCCAGTCGAACTGTTTCGTGTAAAGTCCCATCCGGTTGTAAAGATTGGTTTCATCGATATACAGATCCATCATTCCCGGATATGGTCTTCCGATCTGGGCAATATTGGTGTAGCGGAATCTTCTGCGTACCTGGGCTGCCCGGCACCACTCATCGATTTCCTTTGCCACGTAAGCATCTCCGCCTTCTACAACACCGGTGATGACGGCATGACGTTTGCCCGCACGCTCCAGATCGGCTACCATCTCACCGACTGCGCCACAGGCATACAGCTCACCGAGCCATTTTGGTGTATCGGTATTGGCATAATCCGGTGCTTTCCGTTTCTGTACATTCACAAGCACAACCGGCACATTCAGGTCACGGACTGCCGGGAGCATATTGTAGCTGGTCGCGTAGGTCAGAAGCTGTAAAATAACAAGATCTACATCCGCTGCACGGAACTTATCTCCTGCTTCCATGGATAATTCTTTCGTTGTAACGATTCCACCATCGATCATTTCAACGGTATCCGGAATCGTCTTTTTGAACGCATCATACTGTGCCTCAAATTCCGGAACCAGCGTCGGGAACTGCGGCAGATATGCACCCAGTGCGATTGCAAATACACCTACTTTTGCTTTTGTTTCAACTAACATATTCTTTGCCCCTTTTAACCTTTCGTCTCATTTTTTATGGCTCATATTGTTTGATTTCGAAGGAATGGAAAATACAGTTTCTCGCATCCTTCAAATTGCTGCATTCCTTTCCGGTGATCATCTGCACCGCCAGATTGCCGATGGCAGTTGCCTCGGTCGGTCCCGCCAGCACGGTTCTTCCGGTCCTTTCTGCCGTCAGTCGGTTCAAATCGTCGGCATTGGAGCCGCCGCCTACGATATGAATAGTTCGGTACCGGCAGCCTGTTTGTTCTTCCAGTTCTTTTAATGTCTTTGCATAGCATACTGCCAGGCTGTTATAGATCACTGCTGCAACCTCTGCAATTCCCTGTGGTATCTGCTGGCCACTTTCTTCACATGCCTTCTGTACCTCGGCTGTCATATTTTCCGGTGCAAGGAAACGGTCGTCGTTTGCATCCACGATAGATTGGATGGTGCATTTCGATGCCATTTCGCAGATCGTTCCAAAGCTTAAATCTTCTGCGATTTCTTTTTTCACAGACTGGACCATCCACAGGCCCATGATATTTTTCAGGAAACGGTATTTTCCGTTGTAGCCGCCCTCATTGGTAAAATTGTGCTGCATAGCTTCTGTTCCGCAATCGGCCTCTTTTAATTCTGTTCCCATCAGAGACCAGGTTCCGGAGCTGATATAGAGCACGTGCTCCTCATTGCTTGGCACAGCGACTACCGCAGAGCCAGTGTCGTGTGTTGCGGGAAGAACAATTTCACAGTCGAAACCGACCTGCTCCCGGATTTCTTTTTTCAGATGGCCGATCACAGTCCCCGGCTCACGGATCGGCAGAAAAATTTTCTCCGGGTATCCCAGTTTTTGAATCATCTCCCTGTTCCAGTCCCCGGTTTCCGGATTGACGAGCTGGGTCGTTGTTGCATTTGTGTATTCCTGCGCTTTCACGCCGGAAAGCAGGAAATTCAGGTAATCCGGAATCATCAGAAGAGTCTCTGCTTTTTCCAGCTGTTCCGGTTTTTTCTTCTTCCACGCCATAAGCTGATAAATACTGTTAAAAATCTGTTTCTGAATACCGGTCGATGCATAGAGTTCTTCCTCCGGCACTGTGCGATAAACCTCCTCATCCATTCCTTTCGTGCGGTCATCGCGATAAGCAACGGCATTTCCGATCCGCTGATCATCCTTGTCCAGAAGGACAAAATCAACTGCCCATGTATCAATTCCGACACTCACCGGGATCTTTCCAAGTTCTCTGCATTTTTTCATTCCGGCCAACACGGCTTCAAAGAGTGCCTCGATATCCCACACCTTCTCACCGTCCTGTTTCTGCATTCCATTCGGGAAACGGTAAATTTCCTCGAGAACCATTTTCCCATCTTCCATATGCCCGAGAATATGTCTTCCGCTGGATGCTCCTATATCAATTGCTAAATAATATCTTTTCATACCCTTCCTCCATTTTCTGTCTCTAATTATAGATAACTTTATGTGGTAAAAAAAGAACACGCTTTGTCTAAAAAAGTGTCCTTATTTGCACTATAGCAATGTCATTGATCGTATCCATCTGCATCCGTCCGCTCTTCTTCTCCTTCCGCCGCGCCGGAGTTTTTGCTCCATGGAATAATTCAAAAAACGTTTTCACAGGAAATTACGGTAAAAAAATTCCGCAGCACTTCTGTGATTGAGGTGCTGCGGAACTTTTTTTACATTTTAGGCTGATATCTCATGTTGGATACATTATAAACTGTGATAAACGCTTTCGGATCAAGTTTGTTGATAAAATTCATCAATTTCTGGTATTCTGTCTTGTCTACGATCGTGATGATTTCTTTGCGCTTCTGCATGTTATAGGCACCATAGGCTTCATAGATCGTAGCACCGCTGTGCAGCTCATGAAGAATAAATTCCCGAAGTTCTTCTTCCTTTGGAGTGATGATACATACCCGGCGTTTGATATTATGATCAAAAATAAAATGATCCAGAACAATTCCATTAAAATACGTTCCAAGAATACTCAGGACTACCGTTTTTTTGTCGTAAACGAGTGCTGCAGACAGGGCAACGCACATACCGGACAGCGACATAGCTTTTCCAAGCTCCATATGAAGATATTTATTCATGATCTTTGCTACAATATCAAGTCCGCCGGAAGAAGCATTTCTGTTAAAAAGAATACTGAGTCCCACACTGACTACAAGTGTATAGCACAGAACATCCAGCTCCTGACTGTTTGTCATCGAACCAAAATCCGGGAAGATTTTTCAAAAAGTCCAAGAAAAACAGGAAGCATGATACTGGTGTAGACGGTTTTTACACCAAATTCTCTTCCGCAGGTAAAAAAGCCGATGATCAGAAGTACTACGTTCAGAATCATGGTGATGGTGGAAAGAGGCAACGGTACAAAGTTGGAAAGTACGATACCAAGACCCGAAATACTGCTGACAGAAGTATGGCTTGGTACCAGAAAAAAATAGACTGCCGCTGCAATAATAGCAACAGCTGCTGTCAGGATCAGGATTTCCAACAGAATCTGAGTATCCTTCAGTTGTTTTTTCATGTTAATTCTCCGTATCTTATTTTTTATGGGTGGGAAGATCCCTTCCTTATATTAATGGCATTTTGAAGATCTGTAAACCCTTTCCGGGAATCATTCCAACATATTTGTGTATCGTTGTTGCTTTTCCGTCAGCTTTCTGTAATACATATCCTTTTTATTGCTTTTTTTCGTTCTATGCTACAATAAACTTAACATTATCTTGCAACGTAATCAGGAGAACAACATGAGCGAAAAGGGATTGACCAACATTAGTCTCAAAAAAATAAATAAATCAAAGGTTTACCAATATATTTACAGAAAGAAAAAGACCTCCAAGCAGCAGATCGTTCAGGAACTGCAGATGGGTTTATCCACAGTCAGCCAGAACCTCAACCTTCTGGAGCAGGAAGGTCTGATAGAAAAAAAAACGGCTTTTTGCATCCACCGGCAGAAGAAAAGCAAACGCCATTCAGATTGTATCCGATTTTAAAATTTCTATTGGTATCGGTATTTTAATTTCCTCCCATCCTGGCTGTGTCCTGCTTCCGTAAAATCAATCAGCAATTCTTCCAATGCCACGATGTTAACTTTTTCTTCCATTTTTCAGTTCCTCCACAATCTCGTTATAACGTTTTTTATTTAACCGGTAGAAAAATAATACAACCGCAGTCACAATCCAAAGTGCACCTGGAATCGTCGTAAATGCATGTTTCATAATTGAAAGTACAGTTGCATTTTGTGTCTGATTTGCAATGTAACCATATTTTCCAAGTAATCCTGCTAAAAGTGCTGTTCCAACTGCCATTCCGATTTTATTTCCAAGTGAAATAAATGCATACTGAAAACCATCATTTCTAAGTCCGGTTTTCCACTCACCATATTCCACACAGTCTGGAATAATTGCATAGATTGCGGTATTAAATCCAGAGAAAAAAAAACTGTGTGAGACCAGATAATGCATAAAAAATAGCTGATGATTCTTTGGCATTGAAGAAAAACATAGACAACATGGAAATTCCTGTAAACAAAGCAAAGAGAGATGCTGTTCTTCCTTTATTATTCAGCTTGCGGAATAATGGTTGAAAACAGGCTGCCCCGATGATAGAAGGAATAATGATGCACATCGAATAAGTTGTGTAGTAGGAGGCATTCCCTTCCACATATGTAAAATAATACAGAATATCTGCGTTTCTACCATATAATGTAAATCCAAATAATATCTGTCCTACCAATGCAAGAAGATATGGTCTGTTCTGCATGACTGCTTTCAACTGTATCTTTACAGAAATTTTTTCTTTTTCCGGAGTAATCACTGCCTCTTTCGTCTTCGCAAAGCAGAAGAAATGACAGGCTGTAAAAATACACCCATATATGACCGCAACCGTCAGATATCCTGTCTTTGCACTGTGACTGCCGAATTTGCTGAGCAGCGGAACTGTGATAATATTTAACACACCAATTGCAATCATCGCTGCAACCGAACGGGATGTATTTATTTTTGCACGTTCATCAATATCCTGTGTCATAGCACCACACAAGGTTCCGTATGGAATATTCACACAGGTATATCCCAAAACCAGCAGACAATATGTAATTACCATATAAATGATCTTTCCATTCTGCGGCCAGTCAGGTCTTGCCCAGAATGTCATCACAAGAAGAATTGCTGTAATTGGTGCCGCTACTAACAGCCATGGACGGTACCGTCCCCATCTCGATTTTGTTTTATCCGTAAGTCCCCCGACGATTGGATCATTGATTGCATCCCAGAATCTTGAAAAAAGCATCAGTGCTGACACAGCCGCCATACTGATTCCGAACACGTCTGTATAAAATATCATCAGAAAATTACTGACAAACATCCAGCTGAAATTACATCCAACATCACCAAACCCATATGCAATCTTACTGATCAGCGGTACTTTTCCATTTTTGCTTTCGCCTCCCATATGGCCCTCCTATTTTTATCAGATTTTCTGACAGAACTCTATTCTTTCCTCATTTGGTCCCTTAATCATAAAAAACTTCACACCTTTTTCCCAAAATGGCAGTTCTTCGATTCCGTCTGTAATAACTGTGTATTTTTCATTGCAGATTTTCTGATACATACTTTCAATGTCTTCCACATCAAGTGCAACATGTTGGTATGCACCGTCTGACATTTCCGCCTTCCCATTTTCAAAAGTCTCTATGCAGTAATTTTTTATCTGTAAAAATGCCACTTTTTCCCCTGCTTTTTCATTATAAGACTGCATAATTACTTCAAATCCAAGACTCTTATAAAACTCAACTGTTTTCTGTAAATCGTTTGTCGGAAGCCCGACATGGGCAATTCCGACAATTCCATATTTATTTTCCATACGAACTCCTTACTTTTCACTGACGTTGATAATTACTTTCATCGTTGTCTCGCGGTTATCATCAATATACTGGTATGCCTTCAGATAATCTTTAAAAGCAAATGTCTTTGAGATGAGCGGTTTCAAATGAACTTTGCCCTCATTTACCAGTCTGATTCCATCTATGTAATCATCATGGCGGTACATCATCGTGCTCTTAATGTCAAGTTCGTGGTCATTTGCCACTGCAAGATCTACTTCTGCCATTCCTGCAAAAACAGCCACCAGTACGATCGTGCTTCCTTTTCTTGCATATTTAATTGCCTGTCCCATTGTGATATTGTTTCCGGCACAATCGTAGATCACATCTGCCTTATCCGGTCCAAATGCTTCGATCATCGCCTCACCGAAGTCTTTATTTTTGGTATTCACACACACATCAATTCCACATTCTTTTGCCTTCGCCAGTCTAAGATCACTGATATCTGTGATCATCACTTTCGCTGCTCCCATTCCTTTTGCTGTCTGTGCCACGAGATTTCCGATCGGTCCTGCTCCAAGGACTGCAATATTCATGCCAGCCACATCGCCCATCTGTTTTACACCATGAACTGCCACAGCAAGAGGTTCGATCATAGCTCCTTCTTCATAGGACATATCTTCCGGAATAGGTGTTACTTTAGATGCATCCACTGCAAAATACTCAGATGCTGTTCCTGTCGTCTGAAATCCCATTACTTTTAATTCCTCACAGAGATTATACTTTCCATGACGACATGGATAGCAATGTCCACAATATACCTGCGGCTCTATCGTCACCTTCTGTCCCACATGAAACTCGGTGATATTTTTTCCAAGTTCTGTAATCTCACCAGAAACCTCATGTCCCTGTGTTACCGGATATTTTGTAAACGGATGTTTTCCATGATAAACATGAATATCTGATCCACAAACACCAATATTCATAATCTTTACCAACACCTGATTTTCCTTTACCTCCGGAACCGGAATCTCTCTGAAAATAATTTCTCCTGGATTTGTCATTACCTGCTGTAACATAGTTGTTTCCTCCTTTTTTATATTGTTATGCGTTTTATAAAACGTTTTTATTAAAGTAATTATATTATTGTCCTATAAACACAATTTGTCAATATGTTTTTTCATATTTTTTATATATTTCATAATTTCAAAAATATATTTTTTTGTA
>NZ_QUMG01000006.1:0-171181 GCF_003482095.1 Blautia sp. OF09-25XD | reverse complement strand
TGATATAGAGTGTATGCCTTATGTGGATGCTTATAATCAATATCATATTCCTGTAATTCCTTTATGCTTATAATCAATATCATATTCCTGTAATTCCTTTGCTTAGAGCTATTCAAGAATTGATTACAAAAATAAAGGATTTCAGTTCTCTGATCCAACAATTGATCAACTGAATTATAATTATATATCCTCATGGGGATTTAGGCAAAAACATGGGCGTTGGTACTACAAAGACAATTACGTCGAAATGGGAGATCTCCTTCCACTGTCAGAAGAATTAGCGCCTAAAGATCCTGAAGAAGGAAGGGCATTAAAAATTAAGGCTTCTTTAGATGATGAATTGTATGGTGGAAGACTGATGTTTCGAGTATCATCTAACATTCCTAATGGAACGCCGATACTTCTTACGTTGAAAGGAATTAATTATCAGGCTCAGTGTAAAGCGTTTTCTGAAAACGGTACTTTCGAAAGCGAGTGGTTCAGCGATCATGGAAATGATTTGAAAGCTGGGTTTTATACGCTGCAAATTAGTTGTCCGGTTTATAATGTTTTGCCAGATGAAGTCAAGGATGTTTTTGGAGAAAGAAACAGAAATATCTATGGACCAGGTGTGAAATTTGATCCTATAAGTGGAAACTATATTTGCATTGCATATGGAATAGTAATACATTTTAATACGGCAGAAATAATAGATCTTCAACAGAGCATTTCAGATTTATTATAGAAAGATATCGTGATAAACGTAAATATCAATCACTCGCTTGGTGCCCTCGTTTGTGAGTTGACCACATTGGGGTCTGACCGTGCGTCCAGCTAAGGGTATATAGTCCGGTGGGTGGAAGCCCCATCAAATAAGCTGCTAACCACAGCATTTGAAGCGAGTCTTGAGTCTGCCGCGGCAACGCTGCAGGCTAAGCGTAGACAGCAAGGTAACAGGGCTAGCTAGTGAGCGCCGAAATCCTGGTTATTGAGGATTAACGAATCATAAGCGAGTGATCCAGTTTATGGTTAGGAATGATCTGATTTGTAAAACCAAGACAGGTAGATATTATAACAATAGCTTTAAATTTGACGACCAGACCCAGGCAGGTGAGTATGGAGCTGATTTTGAGGGAAAGATCAAGTTGGATGAATTCATTGATTTAAAAACTGGTAAGTGGACCAGGGAGGAGATGCCGAAAGATCAAAAATAAGAATAGATTGTATAATCATCTGGATCAGTGTAGATACAAATGCTTAATCCAGCGAATACACAAATTTATGATAGGATTGTGATTACGGTCTTAGAAAAATCTTCAGGATTCTGAGCATGTTTCGAATGGAGGGGAAGCGGCCAGCTAAAAAGTCTTTGGAGTGCGTTTTTGAGATAATCCGCTTGGATAAAATGAAACGAACTGTACAAACCGAACAAATTGTACGAATTTATGATTGGAAATGTTAGGGGTAATCATCTCAGAAATGTGGTAGGATGAAAAGATACTGGTTAATGAGGACTTACAATAGTACCACTTATAGTTTAGGGGTGATAAAGTTTTTGGCTTTGAGTAATTTGCAAGGAGAAAGAATTATGGACAATACAAATTTTTTGAAAATAGTATATTTTGACGAAGCATTTGTTGCGGATTTCATGCAGATTATTGCAGGTGGTGAACTTAAGAAGACGACAGAGTTTATCACTGAAGTTAACTCTGGAATTGAGGGAACTGCGGGTATAGAGGGTGGCATAGGAACTGAAAAAAATGCGTTATCCAAAATCTTTACTTTTTTAAGTGGTGCGACAGTCAATGTAGAAGCGAGTGTAAATACAGATCTTTCGAGAAAGTCCGATAGGATTGCTAAAAATATTCTTGAAAATACACTGCTTGCAGATTTTATTGCTCTGCTTGATGCTGACCAGCGCAGATCAAAGAATAAGCGTTGTAGCGGTATTAAAGTATTCCCTAAAGTGGTTGTTAGACCGGAAGTAAATTCCTTTTCGTATATTATGCTAATAGCTCCTTTTCTTAGCATGATTGATGGCGAATTACCATTCAAGACCGACGATGGCGAAGCGATGAAAATTGACATAACTAAAATAGAGGAAGCCATAGAGAAAGGCCGTGGCTATTATGAATTTGTGGCTACTGTTGATGGTAAGGATGTCATTTTGAGATTTAATCGTAGCGCTTTCAGAAACAGCTATACGATGTCTGATTTACCTAAGATGCGACTTACATACTATGCGATCCATGTGGGAAAAATTGAAAAGTCTGATTTGCAGGTTCAAAAAGAGTTTGAGTTTGGAACTACAAAAGTGTCTAAACGTGTAAATTATGATTCTACATTGGAAGACAGTTCTACAGCTACTGGAGTTGATGTATACGATGTTGTGTTAGCTGGGGTGTTGGAGGGATAATGGATAGAATAGAGATATATTGGGGAGCGGACAAAGATTTCGAAGAAGCGACTGAAAAACTTACAGGTGAGTACTTCTTGGTGGACGTTGTTAATCACATCAATAAGACTGACGTAAAGATTGAAGGTGTAGGTGGAAAAAAAGATCCACCTATGGAAGTAGAGAATCTTCTAGTTCACACGGACGATTACGGTGGTGTGAGAGAGTGGGCAATTCTTGGCTTTTCTAACAATGTTTTGCGTAATCTGAAAGTTAATGTTAAAAATCTATGGCTTTGCAATCCTCCGATAAAAATTTATGAGGATATTGTAAAGAATTACGAAAAAGAAATAATCACAGAGCATCGGACTTTATATCCTGAAATCACAATAGAGGATATGTGTAAGATGTCTGAAGGGTTTAATGATGCTGTAATAGGACAACCCCATGTAATGAAGCAATCGTTGGCTTCAATTTATGCTTTACGGAATAGTGAGCGTAGAAGGCCAGTTACGCTTCTATTTTTGGGTGATTCAGGTATCGGAAAAACAGAGACGGCAAAATATATTAGTTCGTGTCTAGGTACGGATATGGTTAGAATCCAATTTTCAATGCAGCAGACGAACAGTGCTTATCAGTACATTTTTGGTGCCGATCATGGTGAGGATAGCTTGGCTCGTGAATTGATTAGACGCAGATCTAATGTTATACTGTTAGACGAATTTGATAAGGTATCTCCTTCATTCTACAATGCTTTTTATCAAATGTTTGATGAAGGTACTTTTGTCGATTCGAATTATTCAGTGGATGTTTCCAAGTGTATTATTATTTGCACTACGAATTACAGAACTGAAGAAGAAGCGGAAAAGTATCTGGGGACACCAATCTATTCAAGATTTTCTAAAGTTGTTATTTTTAATCCGATTAGCGTAGATAATAAATTGAAAATTGCAAGAAAATGTTATACAGGGCTAATGGAACAGATAGATGCTGAGGATAAAGTGCTTATTGAAAATAATTCTGTTTTATCGTTTTTTGAAAAAGTTATTAAAGAGGGTGCTTATCCCAATATGCGTATGCTGAGGAACGATATTGAGGATGCGATAAACTTTGAAATATTGAAAGTAAGGGGCATTATTCAATAATTAAGACTTACCACGCCTAAAATGAGCTTTGTACCTTGGAAGTTCAATATTTCAGCTGATGGAATACTGGTACTTGACACCACGAGCACATTAACAAAACTGATTTCTTATGGAGAATGCAATGAATAAAAATAGAGATGATTTTTCACAGCAAGTAAAAGATATGCTTGCCAAGCGTGCGGGATATCGATGCTCAAACCCAGATTGCCAAAAACCAACTGTTGGAGCTCAAGAGGGAGGCTCCAAATCAATCAGTATAGGAATTGCGGCTCATATAACTGCAGCTGCACCAGGTGGGCCTCGTTATAATGCTGCTATGACACCTGAAGAGAGAAGTTCTATAGATAATGGCATTTGGCTGTGTTCAAACTGTTCCATTGTAATTGATAAAGATGAACACAAATATACTGTAGAATTATTAAAAACTTGGAAAAAGGATGCTGAAATAAAATCCCATGTTAACATTGTTCATTCTACTGCTGAATGCTCGACAGCAGCTATTTGTCCTGATATATATAATCTTTTATTATTTAGAAAAGATTTGACTGAATGTTTGAAATGGTTATATTTATTTAAGGGATCCACCCATATCATTCTAGATTCAAGCAATTTTCCTTTACCAATTAACTGGAAAAAATTATTAGCTGATAATAATTCGTTTTTAGGTATGGACTTTACAATAACGCTTCACGAAATATGTGAATATATTGAAAAATTAAAACTTCTTATGAATGAAGAAAAAGAACGAATAGAAAAACAATATCCTCGTAGTAAAAGTAGACGTATTGCCGATATGGGAACTGTAACGTATTGTAATCGTCTTGCTGATATTACATCGTTTCTATCAGAAAAATTCAATCAAAATATTTTAGACACCCTTTCGCAAAAACTGGGAAAATAATAATATTTATTAGCTTGATATGGGTACTTGACCACGCGAATATAGTATGAACAAAATTTAGAAAAATATCAGAAAATTTATCGTGATGGAATGCGTATCGATTAAGAGGGATAAGTTTAGCTTGTCTGGAGACTCTCGGGGTCTGACCGTGCGTCCAGCTAAGGGTATATAGTCCGGTGGGTGGAAGCCCCATCAAATAAGCTGCTAACCACAGCATTTGAAGCGAGTCTTGAGTCTGCCGCGGTAACGCTGCAGGCTAAGCGTAGACAGCAAGGTAACAGGGATAGCTAGTGAGCGCCGAAATCCCAAAAGAACCAGAGGGCCGACATCGTGGTCAGGATGGAAGGCAACATATGTACTTATCGTTACGGTGAGATTTTACATACTTCTGCGGCGTTGGTGGGAACTATTCATGTTACACAGGGAATATATATCAACTGGAGAGAACCTGCATTTTCTTCCTGAAGTGTGTAAACAGGAAGTATGCCTGACAACCAAAAGAAGGATGGCAAAAGAAATGCAGGTAGTCGGAGGCCCGCATTTATTGAATAATCCGGAGCGAAGTCCATCACCTGTCCGGTTTATGGAAATCACCGTTCCGTTTTAAAGGAAATCATTATTCCGCTAAAAAGGAAATCACTTTGTTATTAAATCCTTATAATGGAGATATACACTTTATAGTGTAAATTCATTACAAGGAGGTCACGATTATGACCAAGTATCGAGAAATCATCCGGCTTACCGGATTGGGCTTCTCTCAACGCAACATCATGGCAAGCTGTGGTGTTGCTCAGAAAACTGTAGTCAAAGTTCAAAAACGTGCCAGAGAATTAAAGCTTTTCTGGCCTCTCGATGAATCCATGACAGATGTTGAACTTCAAAGGCTTATGTTTTCCAAGGAAAGTACGGTATCACAAAACAAGCGTATGCCGGACTATGATTACATCAGCAAGGAGTTGCTCCGTAACGGAGTCAGCAAAAAGCTCCTGTGGACGGAATACATGGAGGATTGCCGTGCTAACGGCGAGGAACCTCTCATGTATTCACAGTTCTGTTATCACATCCAACAGGATGAGCAGAAACGACGTGCTACCATGCATATCAACCGCAAACCTGGCGAACAGGTCGAGGTCGACTGGGCAGGTGATCCTGCAACAATCATCGATCCAGATACTGGTGAAATCTTAAAGGCTTACATATTCGTAGGTGTAATGACCTACAGCCAGTATGCGTATGTAGAAGCCTTCCTGGATATGAAGCAGAAATCATGGATTAACGCCCATGTCCATATGTACGAGTTTTTTGGCGGCGTTGCCCGAATCCTTGTACCAGACAACTGCAAAACTGCAGTCGTCCATAATGGTGGCTGGAAAGACCAGCAGATTAATGAAACCTATCAGGAAATGGCAGAATACTATGGCACAGCTATCATTCCGGCTCGTGTCAGAGCACCCAAGGATAAGCCAAATGCGGAAGGAACGGTAGGAAATCTCTCTACCTGGATAACAGCAGCACTCCGTAATGAGCAGTTCTTTTCTCTTGCCGAATTAAACCGTGCAATCAGAGAAAAGCTGGAGCAATTCAACCGAAAACTCTTTCAAAAGAAAGAGGGCAGCCGGTTAGACTTATTCCTTGAAGATGAAAAGCCATTTCTTGCGCCATTACCTGCAACCCGTTTTGAACTGAGTGACTGGAAGACAGCCACTGTTCAGTTCAATTATCACATATCTGTGGACGGAATGCTATACTCAGTTCCGTATGAATACATCAAAAAGAAAGTTGATGTAAAGATAACAGATACAACCGTTGAAATTTTTTACAGTCATAACCGCATTGCTTCCCATCGGCGTCTGAAAGGACGTCCTGGGCAGTACAGTACCATTACAGAGCATATGCCGGAAGACCACCAGAAGTATCTGGAGTGGAATGGCGACTGTTTCCGTAAATGGGCTAAGCGGATTGGCATAAATACGTACACTGTGGTCAATGCAATACTGACCTCCAAACGAGTGGAACAACAGACGTATCGGAGCTGTATGGGACTTCTAAAGCTTGCTGATAAATATTCAGAGGCTTTGCTTGAAGCATCCTGTAAAAAGGCTTTGGCCTATACATCCTCGCCCAGTTACAAGAGTATCAAAAACATCCTTGTAACGGGTTCTGTAAAAACAGAATCGGAATCATCTGAGTCCAAGACCACACGTAAAGCACACGGCATCACAAGAGGTGCAGACTACTATCGGAGGTAATCACATATGACAAATCAGAGTACAATAGATAAACTTATTGAAATGCGTCTTACCACAATGGCAGATGCATTCCGCACCCAGCTTGACGATCCTAAATTCAAAGAAGTTCCTTTTGAGGATCGCTTCGGAATGCTGGTGGATATCGAATACAGCAAGCGAAAAAATAACCGCCAGAAGCGTCTGATCCGCAACGCTGGATTTGATCAGCCGGAAGCAAGCATCATGGATATCAACTATACTTCTGGACGCAGGTTAAACAAAGAACTGATAAAGCGACTTGCAACCTGCGAATATATATCTGAACACCGGAATCTATTTATTACCGGTGCAACAGGCTGTGGCAAAACATATATGGCATGTGCCTTTGGTATGGAAGCCTGCAAGCAGTATTACAACACCAGGTATGTCCGTATGCCGGACTTACTCATGTACACATTGGGGTCTGGTACTCGAAAGAGAAAATAAAAAAATCTAAAGAAAACATAAATATATCATATTAGCCCAGAAAAATCTATGGAAAGATTTTGTGATGATCCCTTAAGAATGATGTTTTAGCTAGATTTCATGTAAGAATATGATGAGGAAAAATGTTTTTCAAAACCCAATTAAACCAATAACTATTATAAATGAGACAAGGAGTAACATACATTGCCAAAATTAATTATCAACAAACTCGGTCCTGTTGAGACCTGTGAACTGGAGTGTTCCCAATTTATGAACTTTACGGGTTTTCAGGCATCTGGAAAGAGTACAATTGCCAAAGCAATTTATTATTTTAGAACAATTAAAGATGATATCATCGAGCTTGCAAAATCGCAGGCATTGGATGCGACACCTGTATATGGAGCGAAAAGTACTCTTAGTATAGAACATGGAATTACTTTGAGAAAAGCTCTTGAAAATTATTTGCGTGAAAAATTTTTAAGAACCTTTGGATCATCATGGGGCATGCCAAACGACATGTACATGGAATATCATTTCACTAAGACATGCTATGTTAAGATTTCTTTGGAAAATGATAGCAGATATTCTACACCAAACTACATTTGGATCACGATGAGTAATGAACTGATTCGTTTTTTGAAAGCAAATAACCATACACTTTCTGTAACACCATTGGGAATCTCTGAAGAGGATCTGAGGATTTTTAAAAAGAATTTATATGAGATTTTTGAGGATTCTTGTTCTGTCGTCTATATTCCGGCAGGACGCAGTATGATTACGCTACTTTCTCAGCAATTGAGTTATATTTATGCCACAATGGATGATATGCAGAAAAGATCTTTGGATACCTGCACAAAAGATTACCTGGAGAGGATACTTCGATTAAAACCAGAATTTTCAGAGGGGCTGCAGGGCTTAGCTTATTCATCGGGGCGTTCTGGATTGTCACCGCGACTTGTGGCGCAGGCACTGGATTTAACTCAGAAAATACTGCGTGGAACTTACCGTTATAGCAATGGAGAAGAACAGATTGTTTTAGAGGATGGGAAATATGTAAAGATAAACTTTTCGTCTTCGGGACAGCAGGAATGTGTCTGGATTTTGAATCTATTGTTTTACTACTTAGTTCAACAAAAAGAAATTCTATTTATTATTGAAGAGCCGGAGTCACATTTGTTTCCGGAATCACAGAAATATATTACGGAATTGATTGCATTAGTCAATAACTGCGGACATTCGATTGTACTGACAACACATAGCCCGTATGTATTGGGAACGTTAAATAATTTATTATATGCAAAAACGATTTCGCCACAGGCGAGAAAAGAAGCAAACAAAATTATTCGGGAATCTTTATGGCTGGATTATAATGCATTTGATTCTTGGTTTGTAAAAAATGGAACAATTGAAAATTGTATGGATGCAGATATTCATATGATTCAAAATGAAAAAATTGACGAAATCTCTAAAGTAATTAATGAAGATTTTGAACGATTGCTGGAACTACAGACTACCAATGAAGAAAGTGTGGTGTTCTAATGCCGTTAAACGGATTTATATCTTTATGTGGCAAAAATGCGAAACAGATTGTTTCTCGAGATAAAGGGAATTCACAATATCATAAAGCAAATAATGTTTCAAATTCGGAAGTAACACATTATCAGATAGACGGAAAAGTAATTAAGACAGGTGACAGATGTGATTATCTTCTTATGAACGAAACCTCCAAGACAGCATATTTGATTGAATTAAAAGGATCGGATCTTGTGAAGGCTGCCAGTCAACTAGAGGCAACGGAAAATGCTTTGCGGTCTCAGCTAGTGGAATATCAATTGCAATACCGAATTGTTGCGAATAAATGTAAAACACAGGAAATACATTCCAGTGCGTATAGGAAATATCAGATACGATGGAAGAGTCGTTTACTACAGAAAACGGGATATATTGAAGAAAAAATCTAGAAAATAGAAAAAAGAAATTTGTAAAGTTGGATCTTCTTACAGTCGTATTCCAGAAAGATGTGAGTTGAAATAAGTATGAACTGATCTGTAAAGTATGGAATCAAGTCGCTTTAAGTGAAGGTGTGATTATCTCGGAAATGTGATAGGGTGAGAAGGTACTGGTTATTGAGGATTAATGACACAGTTGTTATAGTGCTTTATTGCGAAAGGGATAATCCGAAGAATTAAATATAATTTTGGAGCTAGAAGGGAACATTACAATGAACATACAAATATTCGGAACTAAGAAATGCAACGATACAAAGAAAGCTGAGCGTTTTTTCAAAGAGCGCGGCATCAAGTACCAGTTCGTAGACATGAAGGAAAAAGGCATGAGCAAAGGAGAATTTAATTCTGTAGCTCAGGCAAATGGTGGACTGGAAAATATGATTAATTGGGATGGCAAAGACAAGGATTTATTAGCTTTGATTAAATACATTGCTGATGAGGATAAGCTTCAGAAAGTGATGGAAAATCCATCTGTAATTAAGACACCAGTGGTCAGAAATGGAAAACTTTCTACGCTCGGTTATCAGCCGGAGATATGGAAGAAGTGGCAATAGAAAAGCTGGGAGGAAACATGAAAGAATGACTTATTATGATCAAGAAAACCAGTTTTTACGCCAGCGGCTGCAGAAAGAAATCCCAATTTTGACAGCATTAATTCAGAATTTATATCAGGAACTGGACCGGAAATTTCATTTGAATGGAGCAAAAATACCGGTAACATTTGGATTTGAGACCGATTCTCTGGGATCCTATACAAGGCAGAGTGCTCATGAAAAGGAACATTTTCATTTTTCCCTGCTCTTTGTTGCGTATGGAGTCAACAATCCGTTGTCAAAAGAGGACCGTATCGATTTATTCAAGCATGAATATGCGCATTACATGCAGTACAATATGCGGATACCTGAGAAGTATAAATGGCAGGCTGGAACACATGGAAGTGCGTGGAAATATTGTTGTTCTCTTATAGGTGCAGCACCGACACCTTATTATAAGGCAGGAGAGGCGCTGTTGGATCATAACTATGATAAAGTATTAAAAAGCCGGATTCATGATAAGACAGTGCCGATTCGAGATACGTATCAGCGCCAGCAGAAAGCACAGAAGCAGAAGGATGAAGTTGTTCAATATAAAATTGGAGACAATATCACACATCCGAAATTCGGAGATGGAATCATAGAAAAGATTAATCTGAGATCTGGTGGAGTTCATCTTCATATTCGGTTTGATGGTGAGGTGAAATGTATTGATCAGAAGTGGTTGATGAGGAGGAAATATACATAGGTTTATAAAAATTTCAGAAAGACAACATGGCAAAGATACTACAAATTATTATAGTAAAAATAAAGGAGGAACCTAGCTATGGACATATCTGATTTTATAGGAGCTGCAAAAACCTTTCACGTTCTTGGAATAAAGGTCACAAAAGATGGCGACCTCATAAATGAATGGTACAGCGAACCCGAATGCCGTAGAAATATCTATCTGCAACGAAGAGCTTCACATCCTGTGCAGTTGGTTTTGCTGTCCAGGAAGGATTACTGTCTTTAGATGAAAAACTGACGGATGCCTTTCCCGAAGATTTACCCGATGTGATCGATGATAATCTGAAAATGGCAACGGTTCGAGACCTGCTTACGATGTGTTTAGGACAGGAACAGGGCAGCCTTATGGGAGAACAGCGGCCATTATACCAGGAGGATGACTGGGTAAAAATGTCTTTGGCGATTCCGTTTCAATATAAGCCAGGTACACATTTTGTATATAATAATGTTGGTCCCTACCTGGCAGGCATTCTTGTACAGAGACGTTCCGGATGCGATCTGGTCTCTTATCTTACACCAAGGCTTTTTAAACATCTTGGAATCAAGCGGCCGACATGGGAGACGGATCCTCTTGGAAACAGTTTTGGCGCAGGTGGATTGTTCCTTACACTTTCTGAACTTCATAAATTCGGATTGTTTTACCTGAATAAAGGAAAATGGAATGGAAAACAGATTTTATTCGAAAAATGGATAGAAGAAAGTACAGCAGCATCCGATACAGACAATTATGGTTATCTTTTCTGGAGAGGAGAATACAATTCCTATCGGGCGGATGGAAAATATTCTCAGATTTCTATGATCCTTCCGGACAAGAATGCGGTTATTTCGATGGTCGCAGAATGCCGGAACGGGGAAGAACTTATGAGTGCTTTGTATGATTTGGTATGTGCAAAGTTATAGATTATTATTGCATAATTGTGAAAAAGGAAAGACCAAAAGAGCCCAAACAGCTCGTCTATATAAGATAGATGGGCTGGATTCCGAAGCTGATGAAGGTGCTGGAATTGATCTTGGAAGAAGGAAAATAATTGCCGATCCTCCGTTCCTGTGCTGAAATGATTCCGGCAAAAGATACAGGATTATGGATAAATTATATTTGATTGGAGATGGAGAAATATTATTTATATGTTACCCAAAATGCTCAACCTGCCAGAAAGCGAAAAAATGGTTAGATGCACAGAAAATAGAATATACCGAGCGCAACATCGTGGATGTGAATCCAACCTGCGGTGAGTTAAAGGAATGGTATTCTAAGAGCGGCTTTCCACTTAAAAAGTTCTTTAATACCAGCGGCCTTCTTTATAAAGAAATGAAACTGAAGGACAAACTTCCTGCCATGAGCGAAGAGGAACAGCTGCAGCTTCTTGCCACGAATGGTATGCTGGTGAAACGCCCGCTGCTGATCGATGGTGATACCGTGCTGATCGGCTTTAAGGAAGCAGAATGGTCTGAAAAGCTGGGATGATTGGAGAAAGATTGGGAGTCAGATGAACGGATAGAGTAAATTCATTGCCGCATTTTCCCTTCTGTGCTAAAATGGTTTCCGGTATGAAAATATAAGCAAAGAGAGGAACATGAAAATGAACGAAAAACGTACCGGCCTGTTCGAGAATGGCCTGATCTGGTTTGGGGCAGGTGTCTCGATTGCCGAAATCCTGACCGGAACCTACCTTGCACCGCTCGGCATGGGAAAAGGTCTGGCAGCGATTCTTATCGGCCATATCATCGGATGCCTGATGCTGTTTCTGGCGGGCGTGATCGGCGGCAGGGTCAGAAAAAGTGCCATGGAAACCGTAAAAATGAGTTTTGGACAGAAGGGAAGCATCCTTTTTGCTGTCCTGAATGTATTGCAGCTCGTTGGCTGGACCGCCATCATGATCTATGACGGAGCGCTCGCCGCAGACGGCGTAATGCATACGGCAGATGGATCTGGTGCCTTGTGATCGGAGTCCTGATTATTCTATGGATTGTGATCGGAATCACGAATCTTGGTAAAATCAACACGGTTGCCATGGCAGCATTATTTCTGCTTAGCCTGATCCTGAGCAAGGTCATCTTTGCCGGAGGCGGAGCAGGAGCACCATCGGATGACAGTATGACATTCGGTGCAGCAGTAGAACTTGCGGTTGCGATGCCGTTATCCTGGCTGCCGCTGATCAGCGATTACACAAGAGAAGCAAAAGAACCGGTCAAAGCAACGGCCATCAGCGCGGTTGTCTATGGAATCGTCAGCTGCTGGATGTATGTGATTGGAATGGGAGCAGCGATCATCACCGGAGAATATGACATCGCGCAGATCATGCTGAAGGCAGGCCTTGGCATTGCGGGCCTTCTGATTATTGTATTTTCAACAGTAACAACGACATTTCTGGATGCCTACTCCGCAGGAATTTCCAGCGAGACCGTCGTAAGCAAATGGAATGGAAAGCATGTGGCCATCGTTGTCACCGTCATTGGAACCATCGCAGCGATTGTATATCCGATGGACAACATCACAGATTTCCTCTATCTGATCGGCTCGGTCTTTGCACCGATGATCGCAATCCAGATTGCCGACTTTTTCCTGCTGAAACGGGACAAGAGCAGCCTGGCCGTACATATTCCGAATCTGATCATCTGGGTGATTGGATTTGTGGCATACCGAATTCTGATGAACATCGACATGCCGCTGGGAAACACTCTGCCGGATATGGTGATTACGATTGTAATCTGCCTGATCGTTGGAAAATTTGTTTCATAAAAAGTGAATAAAAAGATCAGATGACTGTTCTGCCTGCATTTGAGCAGGCGGGGCAGTCATTTTGTGTGCCGAGCATGGCACTAATCTTGCTGGTGCAAGTCCAGTCACGGGTATTTACCGCCAAGTGTAGCGAACCACAAGTCGGTATCAGTAACGGTATGGATGGAGGAAGTGGTGTAGCAAAGTTCTTGAGCCTACGAACAGAAACTTGATCAGGCGATTAGGTGGGTGAGATTGCAAATCAAATTGAAGCCCAAATGGTAAACGTAAACCGAATATGTAGTAGCAATAATTCATACCTTTTTAGCTGTATTTTGTATCGTAAACAGAAAGAAAATGCACTATAATCCAAGGCAATGAAAGTACTTAAAAAAGTAGTTTCGTTGCCTTGGTTCCATTTTTAGAAAGAATAATACTTAGGTGGGAAAATTCCCAGGCGCTGTGTGGAGTTTTCTGTAAGAAACCGGGGACAGACCGCACTGTTTCTTGAAAAAGGAAGAAAAGTGGTGAGGGTCTAAGAACCCAAGCTGTGTGGAGATGGCAGAAACAGGAAGAGTGGTGCGGCTTAGCATGGACTGGGCCAGCTTGTACTTCTGGGACAGGTAATACTGGTAGGGAGCAACATGATATACCTCCTGGAACAGGTGGATGAGCCTGGAGCGGGACAGGGAAACGGTATCTGCCAGATGATCCAAGGACAGACTTTCTGTTAAGTGCATATCGATATAATTGCGGATCGCCAGTGCAGTAGGATTGATGGGAACTTTGTTTGCCAGAAAATCCGCCAGCTCCTGAATATATTGATGGAGCAGTACAGCCAGCTTGTCAGCAGAGTGTACAGGGTCGGCGGTAAAGGCATCAAGGATCCGGGTCAGAGGTGTTTCGTTATGGAAGCGGGGGATCAGGGTGACACCGTCTAAGCCGTAATCGGAGAGAAGATGCTGTACCAGACTGCCGCTGACATTGAACCAGATCTTGGTCCAGGGATCAACTTTGTCTGAATAGTAGTGGTGGTAGGTGCCGGCAGTAAGGATATAGGCATCGCCGGCATTTACAGTGAGGATACTGCCGTTTCGCTCGATATGTCCACGACCGCTTAAAACGTATTCAAACACACACAGGGGTCTGCGATAAACCAGGATCTCATAGGCAGGATCCGGGTAAGTGATACCGGCCATGATGGGAGAAAAGCTTTCCGCGGTAGGGCCGGTGTAGACCGTGTATTTTTCAATCTGTGTGCGTGTAATTTCCTGAGGCATGGTGGTTCCTCCATTTTTTGAAAGCAAATTGCAATAATGTAATAACAGCATTGTAGTAAAAAGGAGTAAGCCTGTCAACTATGGCTTTCACCATATAAAATAAAAATGAAATCAACCCAAATAAATGATCACAGGAGGACAAAATTATGACACAAATACCCAGACCGGAGCATCCCCAGCCCCAGATGAAGAGGGAGCATTGGAAAAACCTGAATGGAGAATGGGATTTTTCCTTCGACTTTGGATGCAGCGGCATAGATCAGAAATGGCAGGAAGGAAAGACAGATTGGGAGAAGAAGATCCTGGTGCCCTTCTGCCCGGAAAGTGATCTGAGCGGAATCGGCTATAAGGACTTTATCCCCGGCGTATGGTATCACCGCACCATCACATTGACAGGGGAGGAGCTGAAGGGAGATCTTCTCTTACACTTCGGCGCAGTGGACTATGATGCAAGAGTATGGATCAATGGAGTAGAGGCAGGCAGACACCAGGGCGGTTATGTTTCCTTTACGTTTGATATTACAAAGCTTGTAAAGGAAGGAGAAAATGACATTACGCTTTTTGCAGCAGATGATGTGAGAAGCGGAAAGCAGCCCAAGGGAAAGCAGAGTCATTTCTTCTACTCCAGAGGCTGTGATTATACCAGAACGACAGGTATCTGGCAGACGGTATGGCTTGAGTGGGTACCGGAAAGCTACATTGAAAAAGTGCAATATTATCCAAACCTGGCAGAGGCAACTCTGGGAATTAAGGCGGTAGTAAAGGGGCAGGGCACACTGGAAGCAAAGGCCTTTTATGGGGGAGAGCCCTGTGGCAGCGTAAGCGCAAAGTCAGAGGGCGGCACCGTTACCATGACACTTCCTTTGTCCCGTCTGGAAAAGTGGGAGCCGGGTCATGGCAGACTGTATGACCTTACATTAACCTATGGAGAAGATAAGGTAGAAAGCTACTTTGGTATGCGTGAGGTAAGACTGGATGGAGAGAAATTCCTCATCAACGATAAGAGCGTGTTCCAAAGACTGGTGCTGGATCAGGGCTTCTATCCGGATGGCATTTACACAGCGCCTACAGAGGAGGCACTTGTCAAGGATGTGGAACTGTCCATGGCTGCAGGCTTCAACGGCGCAAGACTCCATCAGAAGGTATTTGAGCCTCTGTTCTTGTATCACTGCGATAAAGCAGGCTATCTGGTATGGGGCGAGCAGGGCTGTTGGGGACTGGATTACAGCAATCCCGCAGCACTAAAATATTTCCTGCCTGAGTGGATGGAAGCCTTGGAGAGAGACTTCAACCATCCCGCCATCATCGGCTGGTGTCCGTTTAATGAGACATGGGATTATGAGGGAAGAAGGCAGGATGACAGCTTACTGGCCAATGTGTATAAGATGACAAAGCTGTATGACACCACCAGACCCTGCATTGATACCAGCGGAAATTATCATGTGGTGACGGACATCTATGACTTACACAATTATGAGCAGGATCCGGCAAAGTTTGCAGCAATCTACGAGTCCTTTAAACAGGGAGGTGATTTGGAAGATAATCATGGCTACAGGCAGACACCTGTAAAGGGTATCCCTACCTTCATCAGTGAGTATGGCGGTATCAAGTGGGACGAGGAAGGTGTTGAAAAGGATGGCTGGGGCTATGGTGCAGGTCCTGCTACCAAGGAGGAATTCCTGAACCGATATAAGGGACTGACCGATGCCCTTTTGGACAATCCCCATATGTTTGCCTTCTGCTATACTCAGCTGTATGATGTGGAGCAGGAGTTAAACGGTCTGTATACCTATGAACGTAAACCCAAGTTTGATATGGATGTGATAAAGGCAATCAATGCCCGTAAGGCAGCAATCGAGGATTAAAAGCATCCCGCAGAGTATAAAAGAAAGCGTGTGAGAGACATTGGGGTCTGACCCTCTTATACTTAAATGATATGAAAGTGAATGATATTGCTGTTTCTTTTAAAAACGGTGCGAAAGACCTGATTGGTGCAGCACTCGTTGTTGCCATGGCGCAGGGCATCATGCAGGTGCTTGGAGGCTCCGATCCGACGACACCGACGGTGATTAATACCATTATGTACGGAATCTCCAACGCGCTTTCCGGTCTTTCCGGTGCAGCCGCAGCGGTTATTATGTATCTCTTCCAGTCTGTTTTCAACTTCTTTGTTGTATCCGGCTCCGGCCAGGCTGCAATTACGATGCCGATTATGGCTCCGCTGGCAGATCTTTTGGGTGTTTCTCGTCAGACATCTGTTCTGGCATTCCAGCTTGGAGATGCTTTCACGAACTTAATCGTTCCAACCTCCGGCTGTCTGATCGGTTCTCTGGCCATCGCGAAAATCGAATGGTCCAGTTGGATTAAATTTATGTGGAAATTCCTTGGCATTCCGATGATCGGCGCGATTATCACGATTCTGATTGCGGTTGGAATTGGATTCTAAAGAGAACTTCTAATAGAAGAAAAAGAGATGCATTGAGGTCTGTAGGAAATGATGCATCTGAAACAGAAAGAAAATAAAAACAGGTTGCTTTTACGCAGAGAGAATCGGTAGCCCCTGAAACCAGAAAATATATGGTTACGGGGACTGGCCAGAAGGCGTGAGAGCAATCTGTTTTTTTATAAAATTGAAAAAAAGTACAAAAGAATACAGAAATAATATGAAATGGAAGAATTAAAAAATATTTGTCAAAATAATCTGGGTATGTGTTATCATATATCTAAGATTTTGCGGTATGAAGTTTCGAGAGCGTGTTTGAAAAACAGAAACCAGATTAAGGGAAGGATATGAAAAGGTATCCATAAACCGGTTTGTATCAGTTGCACAAATAACGGAGGAAAACGAATGAGAAATGAGGAATATCCAGTTAACAGAGAATGGAAGCAAAAAGCATTTAGTATGCCGAAATTACCCGGTGGGGACGATGGTCTGGAAAAAACATTGTATACGATTTTACAAATGGTAAAGGAGGGACAATCGCCAAATACGGTTCCTGAAATCAAAGGAAGCGACAGCACTGCCACATTGGGACGTATGTGCGAATGGATTCGGCCAATCGGTCTAGTCAACAAAGAAAAACAGAGGTGGTCTTTAACGGAGCTGGGAGAAACTGTTTTAAAGAAGCGGGACAGTTTCTTTTCTACGGCAGTGCTTTGCTCATCGATTGTATTTATGGGAGAAATTCTGTTCTCCCTGAATTTGCCGAAAACATCACAGCAGCTTTTAAAGATTGCAGAGAGCTACCATCTAAGCTGGAAAACATATTCCGAGATTCATAATAGAATCAAATGGTTCCGAGATGTGGAGATGGTTTATTTTGAAGAATACAAACTGGAATACCATCTGACGGAAAAAGGAGAAGAATTTCTCAGGCAGATTGATATTGTGTTGCCTTCCGATCTTGAGGAAGAACAGGATGAAACTATACAGGAAGATGCATTACCCATGGAAGAGTGGGCCAGAATGCTGGAGGCGGTTCCGTTAGAACAAAAGAGGATGGCAATCGGCTATATGCCGGGAAAAATGATGGATGCCTGTACAACGATTAGTACATATCTCCAATTGATGAACCAGGCTGTTTCGATTGAGCATATTCGGGAATATTCCCAGACAAATTATCAGATAGCCGTTTCTTCTTCCAATATGTTTCTATCCTTTTTGGAAAAAATCGGATTTATTGACCGGGTCAGCAGAACAATGTACATGACATCTGAGCTCGGAAGAAAATGGATGGAGAAACAATCACCAGTCGATTTGATTGCGTGTTTGAATGCCAGATATTTATTTGTTTATGAACTGCTGGCTGAATTGCGCAAAGAACCGAAAAACGCGAAAACACTCTCTATTATTGCAAAAGTGTCGTACGGATTTGAAAGAGAAAGTATTGATGAGATTAGAAAGCGATTGATTCTGCTGTCGTCAGCAAAGCTGGTGTATTATGTGGATAACGATAAATACGGGGTGACGGCAAGAGGGGAAAAATTACTGGATGAGTTTTCTGTTACGGTTGTGAATGCGGTTCAAAAGGACGAGGAAAGAAAGACAGAAAGCGGTGCGGAACTGCAAAAAGACCTCTGCGAAAGTGTGATTACAGAGCTGAGATTATCCAGCAGGGATTCCGCAAATCCGGATCGTTTTGAAAAAGCAATCAAATCCGCTTTTGTGTATCTTGGGTTTCAGGCGGCATGGCTTGGCGGATCAGGAAAGACGGATGTGTTGATTCAAGCAAGGACGGCGCCGAAGCTGTCTTATGTGGTTGCTGTGGATGCGAAATCTACGCAGTCCGGAAATGTTACAGAAGAAATGATTGATTTTGATACCTTGAAAGAACACCGGAAGCTCCATCATGCGGATTATTCAGCGATTGTCGGCTGTTCCTTCCGGGGAGAACGGCTGTTTAACCGATGCCGGGAACATAAAGTAGCACTTCTTGATGTGGATATCATGGAACAGATGATTCGGAATCAGGCAGAAATTCCACTTACAGGTGAAAATTATAAAAAAATCTTTGAACAGACGGGTATTGTCGATCTGAGTGTTTTGGATGAGGCAAGAAACCAGACAGAACGATATGGGCAGCTGGTTGATGCGATCATGGGATGTCTTGTGAGTGAAAGCCAGGACGAAGTGACAGAAGGAGTTCTTACGTCCCGTGAAATTTACAGAACGGTAAGAGACGATGAAAGATTCTCGATAACCCCCGGGCTGGATGAGATCGAAGATATCCTCCGTTTTTTAGAATCGCCGTTAATTGGCTGTGTTGGAAAAAATAAAGATGGATATTATGCAGTCGGATCTTTAAATGAAGTGGCAAATAAGTTTCAATTTTATGCAAGAAATTGTAAAAAGATAAATCAGAGCGAAGAAAAAACAAGATAAGAACAAGGAAGGAAATCATTTTGAATCGTAAATCACAAGTAGAATTGACAAGCATGTGCCTCATCTGCGATGAAACACGAATTCTGGTGGAGGAAAAGTGCGGCACATCTTATCCGGGCGGCCTGGTTTTTCCAGGCGGCCATGTAGAGAAAAATGAATCGCTGCAGGATTCGGTCATTCGTGAAATGAAAGAAGAGACAGGGCTGACCATAAAGAATCCAAAGCTGTGCGGCGTAAAGGACTGGATCGAGAAGGACGGCACGAGATATCTTGTTCTGCTGTACAAAACAGATCAATTCGAAGGAGAATTAAAATCATCCGAAGAAGGCCGCGTCTTCTGGATCGACCGGAAAGATGTTCCGACTGCCAATCTGATCTGGAATATGAGAGAACTGCTGGAGATTTTTGACACGGACGATTACAGCGAGTTTTTCTTCCGGGATGAAGATGATGTAAGACCGGACAGAACAAATCTTCTGGGATAATGTGCAAAAGAAAGGAATTTTAGGAGTATGATAACTGTGTATTTCGTTTGCCACGGCAGGTGACGAAAATAGTGCTGAAAACCTTTGAAAATCAAGGATTTTTTCAAAATCCGACCTGAATTTACGACACTTTTACGACAGATGAAGTCAAGCTATGATAAATATGTTGTGAAAGAGGTCAAATATGATGAAGGAAAGAATTACGAAAAACGGAATTGATTATGTACTGGTTGGGGATTATTACATACCGGATTTAAAATTCCCAGAGGAAGAACGGCCTATTGGAAAGTATGGGCGAATGCACCGAAAATATTTAAGAGAGAATAAACCGATGTTGTTTAATGATTTGGTGCTGAGTTGCCAGTTCTGGACTTACCTTGCAGATATAAATGAGCAGGCACAGGACAGATTACAGGTCATTATCAGTCAGATGCAAAAAGCTGAGTCTGTAACTGAGAAAATGAAAGAAAGTAATCAGTGGGAATGGATTCAGAGAATGGGCAGTATCCATAATCGTGCAGAGGAAATTGTGTTGAACGAATTGATTTATAGATAATTGACAATGCAGTACATACCTATTACACGAAGTGTAACAGGTATGTACTGCAAGAAATAGTGGGAGCTTGTATTCTTTTTTCGAAAAGGAATCTTGACAGCCACAATAAAAGTTGTATAATGATAGTAACAGAACCCACCACGCCTCTGATTTTTCATGCGCAACCCGGTGGGACTTTTTCATTTATGGGGTGTTTTATGTATCAATATCCAAAACAAATTTTAACAATAGCACAGCAGGTACAATCATATATTGATGCAGGAATGGTAATTACTTCTCGTGCGGACGTAGAAAAGTCATTAAAGTCCGTTGGATTTTATCGTTTGCGTGGATACTCGTTCCACTTATATGATAATGCTACAAAGAAGTATGTTCCAGGAACAAAGTTTGAAGATATTTTAAAGTTGTATCAATTTGATCAGGAATTATCTGCTTTGATTTTTTCAATGATTTCCAAGATTGAAGTGGCTTTGAGAGTACGATTGGTGGAAGCGTTACTAATACACGGAGAGCCACTTGTTTTGCAGGATTCATCGATTTTTAAAGAGAAAAAACTGTATTGGCAGAATATGTCTACTGTAGCGTCAGAAATTGCTCGTTCTAATGATGTGTTTATCAAACATAATTTTGACAATCATGATGGAGAGGTGCCTGTGTGGGCAGCTGTTGAAGTTCTTTCATTTGGTACGCTATCGAAGATAATTAAGAATTTGAAAACAGGTACTGGAAGTTCGTATTCTATATTGGCCACTAATTACCAGTATAAATCGAAAAAAGGGAATTTGGTAAATCCATCACAGAAAATGCTTGCTTCATGGATACAAGGCGTTTCGGTATTGCGTAATATGTGTGCTCATAATTCCAGAATTTACAATCGAACCATACATACTACACCAGAAATTCTCGATGTAGATAAAGTTACACCTCCGCCAGCACATAATGGATTGTATCAAATCTTACTGGCAATGAAATATCTGAGATCTTCAGATGAAGAGTGGACAGTATTTGTAGATACTTTTGATAAGCTGATTCAAAATAATATTGGTGTAGTCAGTCTTACAGCAATGAATCTTCCAACGGATTGGAAAGCACATTTAATCGTATAAATGTAGCAGAACTGCATAAAATAGTAAAGCAGACCTAACCAAGCTTTTTTTGCTCAAACCGGTTAGGCTTTCGGCGAAGTGTTACGATAAGCACTTCGCCATTTTTATTTTGATGGAATTGATCTGAGTATAAACAAGAGCTGGCTCCCAGTGTTTGAGGAATCCAGCTCTTTAAAATTAGTTTGAATCATTTTCTAATGTTTCTAATAAAGAATTGAAGTCGATAGAGGCTCTAACAGGAATGCCATGGTAGTTTCCATGGATATACTGATTTCTAAGGTTAGTGTTTTTATGGATTTTGCTATCGTAATGTGTAATGCATTGTATTTCTTTGTTTCCATTTTCGGTTTCATCAATGACATAAATGCTTTCTTTAGGAATATCTGATTCCATTAACAGGGTATTATGAGTTGTAAGGATAAGTTGTCCTTCGGAGTATTTGTTTAGAGCAGAAACTAAGCTTTCGACCAGAATATCATGGAGGGCTGTGTCAAATTCGTCAATGATGGCAACGGATCCTTTTACAACTACGAGCATAAATGGTAATAGCTGAAGAAGAGATTGTGTTCCTGTGGATTCTAAAGAAAATTCGATATCTCGTTCCATGCCTTCAATATATTTGGTAACCATCAATCTGTAATTAATACGATTTTCTTTATAGACTCTTTTGTAATACACTTTTTGAATATCGGTATAGGTGTTTTGGAAAAAGGTATTTAACATGCTTTCAGTTCGATTTAAAAGATTTTCTTTATCAAGGCGAATATTTCCCTCATCATAGTGACCGAATATTTCAGGGGGAAGTCCGATAATACCTCGTTCTTGGCGGCTGCCGAATTTTACTTTACATGAAGTACGAGAGAAAAATTCGAGAACCGAATCGAAATGGTCACTGATTTGCTCCTTTATATACATATCAGCTTTGTCATCAGATTCGTGCATCAATATTGCTAATAAAGAATGTTTCCCCCAATATTTGCTACAAGCTTTTTTGATTTCTTGATAGGCTGTATTTTCCAGAAAAATTTTAGGACTGATTGTGGCTTTGTCTGGTGTGATATCAAAATAAGCACCACGATTTCTTGTAAGAGTGTATTCCAATCGTTCGTGTATGATTTGAGAGTCGTTAGTTTCTAAAATATAACGCCCACTTTTTCCGTGTAATTGAAAACCAAATTCAAGATACATGGGTTCTTCGCTTCCCACCATTTTGTTTTCTTGAATCAATGTTTCGATGTCTTTATATCTCATTTTTAAGTAACGAGAAAAATCTTCATCTTTAAGATTGTCTGGATCAGATAATATGGATTGCATAATATCACGAACATCCATAGTGCGAAGAGTTTCCGATAGCATAAAAAAAAGCGGAAGCTAAATTGGATTTTCCAACACCATTTTTTCCGTAAATTAATAGTAGTTTTTTTGGCGCTCCATTTTTGTCTAATAAATTGAATTCTACATCACCGAAAGATTTGTAATTTTTGAGTTTAACATATTCAAACATTTCAGTTTCTCCGTTTTCTAAATAGTAAATAAGTAAAAATATAATTTCACAAATGTACTATAACACAAAAAATAAATAAAGTAAAGAACATTTTGTATATATACTCGTAAAAATTACGAAAATATAACAAAAACATTTGAAAAATGCAAGGTATTATGATAGTATAAGATTGTTGGCACTCGGCGGCGATGTTTGCTAACAATCCCGGGAACGTAACTGATTACTATAAGACAAGCAAATGACATGATTCGTAATGGCCAGAGAAGTCATGTTCATTTGCAGAAAGAAGGCAAAATGGCTTACGAAATTGATTTTGTTGGTGTGGGCGATGAGTGTAAAAAAGATGCTGATGCCATCGCCTTACGTTGGAAAGATTTATTTGGCAATTATAAAATTGCCGTGTACGATGGTGGGTTGCAAGCCCACGGAGAAAAATTGGAACAGCATCTAAATCAGTATTATTTTGATAAAGATGATGAAAAGGTTATCGATTATGTCATCTGTTCTCATTCAGATTCTGACCATACTTCTGGTTTGAAAAATATATTGGACAAATTTGAGGTCCAAGCATTGTACATGAATCGTCCGTGGTTATATGTAGATGATATTTGGGATAAAGTAAAGGATGGTCGCATTACAAAAGACAGCCTTATTAGACGTTTGAGAGATGAATATCCATATATCAATGACCTGGAAGAAATTGCACAAGACAAAGGGATTCCAATTTATGAAGCGTTTCAAGGAACTGTTATTGATGGTAAGTTAAGAATATTATCTCCAAGTAAGGAGTTTTACCTTGAGTTGCTGGTTGAATCAAGTAAAACACCTTTAATAAATGAAAGTGCAGACAATGCGTTTTCCAGATTTTTAAAGAATGCTTTTCAATATGTGAAGAATCTTATCGAAACATGGAGTAGTGAAAAATTACGTGAGAACGTGTCTACTACCCCGGAAAATGAAATGAGCGTTGTTATCTATGGAGAAATGGATGATAATTTCTTATTGACAGGTGATGCTGGAATCCGTGCTTTGGATAAAAGCATTACATATTCCGAAAACATCGGAAAAGAGATTAAAGATAATGTAGGCTTTATACAAGTGCCTCATCATGGAGGCCGCCACAATGTTAGTCCGTCCATCCTTAATCGTCTGATTGGAGATGTTGTGGAAGAAGGCGAAACCACTGGAAAAACTGCATTTGTTTCTGTTGCAAGTGGTTCGGATCACCCGCTTCAAATGGTAGTTAATGCATTTACAAGAAGAGGTGTGAGTGTATATAAAACAAAAGGTAATATAATTCACCATCACAGAAATATGCCGGACAGACCGGGATGGACCGCTATAAAACCACTTGAGTTCGAACAGAAGGTAGAGGAGTGGGAAGATTGATGGAATCAGTAAAAAAATATTTTGATGATTTTGTTTTTGCGGCAAGAGTAATGCCAGCTATGACAGCTGGCTTACCGCTGCTAATTATAGCAGTATATAACGGAATAGTAGCTAACAGTTGGTCAGAGGAAAGTACATCCTTTGCATTAGCAATAATATTTATTGCATTCTCCTCCTATATTGCTCGTGAATGGGGAAAAAATTACGAAGGAAAGATGTTTGAGGAATTAGGTGGAATGCCAACAACGATAATTCTGCGTTTTTCTGATAATAAAATTGATGGTATTTCTAAAGTGAAATATCATCAATGGTTTAATAATAATTTGGTGGGTGTTTCGTTACCCGTGTCTTTAACAGAAGAAATGGCAGATTCAACATCTGATAAAAAGTATATTAGTGCGATGACATTTTTACGTACTTATGCTAATTCAAATAGAGATAAATTCCCAAGAGTGTATCAAGAATTAAAAAAATACAATTTCTGGAGAAATTTATATGGATGTAAAGTTTTGGCAACTGTGTCATATGCTATTCTGTTACTTAGAGAATTTGTAGTCATAGATTCCTTTAGCTTGAAGGAAATGCTTATCGTTCCATTTCCGAAGTATATTATTTTAGTGGGATTATTAATATGGATTTGTCTTTTTTGCTCAATAGTGACAAAAAAGACGGTAAAAAGAAATGCATTTGATTATGCAAAAACGCTTCTTGAGATAATCGAAAATCTCTCTCAAGAAGAAATTACGATAGAAAAATAGATAGTTAAAACAAATTTGAACAAAACAATGGTTTATATAGGTAGGGTATGTTGAAGAGTTATGTTTTAACATACCCTATATTTTATGCCACGGCAATATTTGCCGCTCGACTCTTGCTGAGAGCGTATTCACCCACAAAGTAAATTCCCTCGGCCTTACCCACAATTTTGAAATTGACAGCTTCGCCACCAGCCGCGAGGAGATCGGCAATCCGCCGCACTACGGGACAGTCAATAAACTGCGCGAGGAGCACATTCCGCTCGTGCCGCATCACGCGAAGCAGATTACATGGAAGGATTACGAGCGCGCCGACTACATCATCGGCATGGATACCGCGAATATCCGCAATCTGAACCGGATGCTGAAGAATGATCCGGATGGAAAGGTTTACAAATTTCTTTCCTTCGCCGGTTCCGGCCGCGATATTGCGGATCCGTGGTATACGGGAGATTTTGAGGCGACGTACCGCGATGTCGTGGAGGGATGCAACGGCTTTCTGGTGTATCTGCGCCGGGAAGGAAAAATCTGAAAAACAAAAAGCGCCGAAAACAAGGCCAGTGCCCATTTGCAGAGAATGCGGCACTGGCCTTTTAATATAAGAAAATTCTATAGCCGCTCTAAAGAATTAGCAATTAGACGTAACCAGACAGATATGGTATGATAACTGCATAGAAAACATAGCGAAATAATAGGGAAACAAAAGCTTTCCTATTTGAAAATTCATTCGATAGAACACGCGAAAGAGAGGCAGAAAATCAATGGCGAATTATGATTATGAGATTGTAAATGGAAGAAAAATCCGCGTAAGACCAAAAGAAACCGTATCGGAGATCGACAAAAACGGCTATTTCCGCAGACAGCCGAATCACTTCACGACTCCGTTCGGCGACGGTGAAAACGATCTGAAGGCAGAAGGTAATAAGAGATACCGTCTCGTCTGGGCAAAGCTGTGCCACTGGTCCAACCGCGCGGCGATCGTAAGAGAGCTGGAGGGCCTGGAAGATCAGATTTCCGTCAATATGGTAGAACATGCCCCGTATGAGAAAAACCTTGGCTGGGAATACGTTTACAATGAAAACAACATCGACCCGGTGCTCGGCGATCAGTTCCTCTCTGAGGCGTATTACCGTGCTGATGATGATTACCAGGGAAGAACGACCGTTCCGGCGCTGATCGACACAACGACGGGAAAGGTAGTCAACAACGATTACAACTGGCTGACCACTTATTTCGAGGTCAACTTCCGCCCATGGCACAAAAAAGGTGCGCCGGAGCTGTATCCGGTGGAGCTGCGGGAAGAGATTGACAAGATGAATCTCTGGCTCTTCGATAATATCAACAACGCGGTATACCGCAGTTCCTTCTCCAGAAGCAACGAAGGCCATTTCGACGGTGTGAACACCTTCTTTGCAGATTTTGCCGTGCCGCCGGCAGACGCCAAGGGAAGAATTGAGGGAGAGGAAGACGGCTTCCGCGCCAGCACACACTACGATCTGGCACTTCCGAAGATTGACTGGGATGCACAGTGGAAGGTTTCGACCGAGCGCGCCTACCTGTCCTCAGACCCGACCCATCCGATCTATCTTGGAAACAACCGCAGATTCGACATCGACCCGACCTGGTACGATCTGGGCGCAGAATCTCCGAAAAAAGAGGAGAAAGAAACGCCGCCGTCCTGCGGATGCTGCTGCGGCTGATCAAATCATAGATAAAAAATAGAAAACACCGTTTCAGAGGCAGATTTCCAAAAGAAAATAAACTTCTGAAACGGTGCTTTTTTCCGACGCACAAACTGCAAAAGGAAAGGCATGAAATCCGCTTATCGTCCGAAATGGAAAAATCCCTTTTTCTCATACGGCTCACTCGTATACGAAACCAGCTCATATCCGATGTCCTTGATCTGCTGTTTCAGATACGGAATATCGAGCGGCGCTTCGCTGATGACAACGGTCTCGCCGCTTTTTGCAGAAGAGTTTACTTTCTTTGGAGAGCAGCTCTTGCGGACTACATCATTCATATGGGATTCGCACATGCCGCACATCATACCATCAATTTTTAAGACTGTTTTATCATACAATACCTGCTTTCTTCCGGGAATACAGCGAAACGAAAGCGTGCCGGACTGTATTCCTGGAGTTTGATGAAAAATTTGAAATCACATACCCTATCGGGGTATCTAAAATATAGCGCGGATGAAAAGAAATGTCAATAAGCTGATAAAATATGATAATTATTATCATTTAAGAAGGAAAAATACGGTCATGGAAGGGCGATTCGCCGGCAGAACATGGAAACTTGCCGGAATCGCAAAGTTCGTGTTACAATTGGGACAGCAGAGCAAAACAAGAGAGGAGACAAAAATATGCTCTCACAGATGAATTACCGAAAAGAAACACAGCCCCACGGTGATGAGCTTTTTCCGCTGAGCATTCACGTTTTCGAGACAGACCTGCAGAGTACCGTGCGGGTGTACTGCCACTGGCATGAGGAAGTGGAGCTCTTTTATGCAGTAAAGGGCGAAGCTGTTTTTCATATGGATACCGAGACCTTTCTCCTGCGGGAAGGGGAGACCGCCTTTGTCAATGCAAACCGTCTGCATGAGGTAGAGGGAATCGACGGACAGGAATTTACGTTTCTTGCCGTTGTATTCCAGCCGCGTTTTCTGTCCGGCACATCGCTTGACCGGATCCAGCAGCAGTATATCGAACCAGTGCTGTCCTCCGAGATCCGTTTTCCATCCAAGACAGAGCGGGGGACACGCCTTGCAGAAAAAACGGCACAGGCCATGCAGGAGATCCGAAATCTGCAGGAAAGAAAAGAACCGGGCTGGGAGCTGCTGTTAAAAGCGGAACTTCTGAAAATCTGGCAGGGATATTACAGTGCGGCAGAAAAGAACGGCGGAAAAACGGATGCCTCGACGAATTACCGTGTCAGCAGAATGAAAGAGATCCTCACATACATGAATGCTCATTTCTGTGAGGATCTCGAAATCGCGGAACTGGCGAGCCAGTTTCATATGAGTGAGAGCGCTTTCTGCCGCTTCTTTAAGTCGATTATGCATATTTCCGCCGTGACGTATGTCAATAACCTGCGGATTGCCGAGAGCTGCCGGCTGCTGCTTTCCACCGAGGAGGCGATCAGCAAGATTGCGAGCGACTGCGGATTCCGAAATATCAGCTATTTTAACCGCGTCTTCCAGGAACGCATGCACCAGACGCCGGGGCAGTTCCGCAGTTTATCCGCAGAAAACCGTACTGCGATATAAGATTCGGAACTTATGCAGGCTTCTGCGATCGGAATGCACGCCGCAGGAAGAAAAGTCCGGTCATATCAGCCAGTGCCCAGCCGATCGGAATAGCGATCCAGATTCCGGCAACGCCAAGCGCCGTGGCGGAGAAAAGGTATGCCAGCGCCACACGCATGCCAAGCGAAATGACGGTCAGAACAACCGACATCTCGGCGCGTTTGACAGCGCGGTAATACCCGTACAGCAGAAACAGCCATCCGATGCCGAGATAGAACGAGCCTTCCAGCCGCAGGTACTGTACGCCGATCGCGATGACCTCCATTTCTGATGCTTTCACGAAAATCTGCATCAGCGGATGCGCGAACAGATTGACAAGCAGAGAAATGACGATGGAAAAAGCAGCGCTCAGTGCAAAAGCATCTTTCGTGCCGCGCCGGATCCGCTCGTGATTTCCGGCTCCGTAATTCTGTGCGGTGAAAGTGGAGTAGGCATTTCCGAAATCCTGCACCGGCAGATAGGCAAAGGTATCAATTTTCACCGCGGCCGCAAATGCCGCCATGACCGCCGGACCGAAGCTGTTGACGAGCCCCTGTACCATCAGAATGCCGAAATTCATGACCGACTGCTGAATGCAGGTCATCGAAGAAAGATTCAGAATCTCTTTTAAAATGGAATGGCTGAAACGCCATTCTTTTTTTGACGGCAGCCACATGCGGCAGCGGAGCAGCACATAGAGCAGAATACCGACGGCGGACACATACTGCGCAAGAACCGTAGCGAGCGCCGCGCCTGCGATGCCGAACGGCAGTACAGCGACAAAGAGCAGATCCAGTGCAATGTTCAGCACAGCAGAGACAGCGAGAAAAATCAGCGGCACAGAAGAGTTTCCGAGCGCGCGCAGCATACAGGAAAAGAAATTGTATACGGATGTTGCAATAAGGCCGGCAAAGATAATCAGAAGATACGTCCGCATGCCGGGACGGACTTCATCCGGGACGCGAAGAAACGTAAGGATCGGCTCGATGCCTGCATAAACAGCGAGATTCAGCACGAGCGTAACGGCAAGGATCAGCAGAAACGCGTGGAGAATCGAAAGTTTTAAAGAAGAAAGATCTTTTCGTCCCTGATAAATCGAAAAGAGCGCACCGGCGCCCATCGACAGGCCGAGAAAAATGGAAGTCAGAAACGTCATCAGCGTATAGGAGGAGCCGACGGCGGCGAGCGCATTGCTTCCGAGAACGCGTCCGACGATCAGGGTGTCGGCAATGTTGTAAAACTGCTGCAACAGATTTCCTGCGATCATCGGCAGGGCAAACAGGATAAGAGAGCGGGAGATTTTCCCGCGGGTCAGATCGTAATACATAAAGAAACTTCTTTCCGAACATAATTATTAATATTATAACATAAAAAATCAAAAAATGTCAATTTGCAGGATGAAGTGTACAAAAATGCAATTGTCAGAAAACTTCGAAAAATCGAAGTTTATAAAATTTTTACAGATTTTGGGACACGTTCTGTAAAAAAACGGAAGATTTTCAGTTGATTTTTTTGGCCTTTTATGTATAATTAGAGTAGAAGAGGCCGGCTGGTCCGGTTTCTTCTAAAGGATACCTTCAAATTTCTGCATTTTGCAGAATGAAGCAGTATTACTATCAAAGGAAAGAGGTTAATTACAAGATGGCACAGATCGATTTAACAAAGTATGGCATCACCGGTACCACAGAAATTGTGTACAACCCTTCTTATGAGCAGTTATTTGAGGAAGAGACAAAACCAGAGCTGGAAGGCTATGAAAAAGGCCGGGAGACAGAGCTTGGTGCAGTTAACGTTATGACCGGTATCTATACAGGCCGTTCACCGAAAGACAAATACATCGTTGTGGACGAGAATTCGAAAGATACTGTATGGTGGACTTCTGATGAGTACAAAAACGATAACCATCCGGCAACCCAGGAAGCATGGGCAGCAGTAAAAGAGATCGCCAAAAAAGAGCTCTCCAACAAAAGACTGTTCGTTGTAGATGCATTCTGCGGCGCAAATAAAGATACCCGTATGGCTATCCGCTTCATCGTTGAGGTAGCTTGGCAGGCACATTTCGTAACTAACATGTTCATCAAACCTACAGCAGAAGAGCTTGAGAACTTCGAGCCGGATTTCGTTGTTTACAACGCATCCAAAGCAAAAGTTGAGAACTACAAAGAGCTGGGTCTGAACTCTGAGACAGCAGTAGTATTCAACATCACAAGCCGTGAGCAGGTTATCGTCAACACATGGTACGGCGGAGAGATGAAGAAAGGTATGTTCTCCATGATGAACTACTATCTGCCGCTGAAGGGCATCGCTTCCATGCACTGCTCTGCAAACACAGACCTTAACGGTGAGAACACCGCAATCTTCTTCGGACTTTCCGGAACAGGAAAAACAACTCTTTCCACAGACCCGAAACGTCTTCTGATCGGTGATGACGAGCACGGCTGGGACGACAACGGAGTATTCAACTTCGAGGGCGGCTGCTATGCAAAAGTCATCAACCTGGACAAAGAGTCTGAGCCGGACATCTACAATGCAATCAGACGTGACGCTCTGCTTGAGAACGTTACCGTTGATGCAGCAGGCAAGATCGACTTCAATGATAAGAGCGTAACCGAGAATACTCGTGTATCTTATCCGATCAACCACATTGAGAACATCGTTCGCCCGATTTCTTCTGCACCGGCAGCTAAGAATGTTATCTTCCTGTCCGCAGATGCATTCGGCGTACTTCCGCCAGTATCTATTCTGACACCAGAGCAGACTCAGTACTACTTCCTGTCCGGATTTACTGCAAAACTTGCAGGAACCGAGCGCGGAATTACCGAGCCGACTCCTACCTTCTCTGCATGCTTCGGCCAGGCATTCCTGGAGCTGCACCCAACCAAATATGCAGAAGAGCTTGTTAAGAAAATGGAGAAGAGCGGAGCAAAAGCATACCTGGTTAACACAGGCTGGAACGGAACCGGAAAACGTATCTCCATCCGTGATACCCGTGGAATCATCGATGCAATCTTAAGCGGTGCTATCAACGAAGCTCCGACGAAGACTATTCCGTACTTCAACTTCGAAGTTCCGACTGAACTTCCGGGCGTTGATCCGGCTATCCTGGATCCTCGCGATACCTATGCTGATGCTTCCGAGTGGGAGACCAAAGCACTGGATCTGGCTGAAAGATTCATCAAGAACTTTGCAAAATACGAAGGAAACGCTGCTGGTAAAGCACTTGTTTCCGCTGGTCCGCAGAAATAAATTTTCTGAATTGACCGAAAGGAAGCCCCTGACATGAAAGTGTCAGGGGCTTCCTTTTATGAAAATATCTGGAGAAATAAAATAGTTCCCTGCCCGAAAGTACAGACTGATGGGACAGGAAACTATTTTACAGCACACTCCAAAATAATGCAAAAAATTTCAGCACCACAGAGCGTGAATTGTTGCGTCACTGGTTTTCGCCGTACCCTGATACGCCTTCAAAATAGAAAATAAGGCAGATCAGCAGGACAAGAGCAGTTCACGTACCATTTCTGCATCAAAGGTAACAGAGGAAACATGGTTGACTTCTATCTGATATAACGCATTTGCTGCGATATGCTCAGCAGCCTGCTCAAGATCACGAATACCGCTTGTGTTTTCGTGGCAGGAGATTACGGCATCGAGTCCTTCCAGTGTCAGAATGCATTCATTTTCTTTCATACCGATGCGTTTTAATACCTTTGGAAGTGCATAGCGGGAGAAAATGATTTTCTTTTCTTCCGGTGTGTAGTCCGGAATTTCAATCACAGCGAAGCGGGACATCAGCGGAGCACTGATCTGGTTCTTGTCGTTTGCGGTTGCAATCGGGTATACACCGACGGTCGGGATCATACATTCGATATAGTTATCGGTAAAACCAAGATTATCAAGAAGGGTCAGCAGAACATCTGCCGGGTTTCCGTTTCCTTTGCCGGAGGCAGCCTTGTCGAGCTCATTGATGATAAAGACGAGGTTGGATTCACCAGCCATGGAAAAAGCATCCATGATGATTCCCGGTTTTGCGTTTGCGTAGATGCGGGAACTTCCGGTCAGCTGTTCCGGGTCATTAATCGAACTCATATCGAGTGTTGTCCACGGTAATTTTAAGATACGCGCAACGGCATAAGCAATCTGCGATTTTCCGGTTCCGGCAGGACCGATCAGTAACAGACCATAGGCCGGCAGCGTATGAGTCCGGTTAATCTGAATGATGGTTTCGATAATTCTCTGCTTCACGCGTTCCATGCCATACAGTTCTTCATCGAGGATCCGGCGTGCTTCCACTGGATCAATGGCTTCAAAATAGTTGCTTTTCCATTGAATATTCATCATCATGGAGAGGGCGCGCTGTGCGTGACGACGTTCTTCGGGAGAGACTTCGTGGGAACGGGCAACAGCGAGGTTTCGACGAGCCCAAAGGCGGATATTGTCCGGCAGCGTTCTTCCGGCACAGTTCATAAAATCAGTGATGGATTGGATGCTGGTGAGCTTCATGCTGTCACCGGTTTCCTCCTGATCCTCATCCTCAACTTCTTCTTCCGGTGCATTGCTGGCGAGGAGACGCTCAATCATAAACTGTAAAAATCCATCCTCAGCCGAAAGCTTTGCACCGCCACCGAAAGCGATCTCGCGGATTTTGTAAACTGCATAACCGTCGGATGTTTGTGCACCGGAAAGGCGGACATTGATATGGTTTTCACCGAGCCATTTTAAAAGGCTGACAAAACGGGCATCGATCTGAAGAATGTCGGCAATAAAGGTTTCTTCTTCCTCTTTAAATTCAAACGAGGTCCGTTTGGATGGGTTTGTGAAAATACCACAGGGATGATGCGGGAAAGCCTTCTCTTTTGTATCCAGAATTAGGATCGGCTGATCCGGAGAAGTAAACGGTGCGTTTGTGCGGAAAACAGTATACGTACATTCGGAAACTTTTGCTTTTTCCGGGGAATTGCTGAAATCAAAAACGGGCATGACAGAACCTCCTAATAAAATAAGTGCTTATTGGTACAATAAAAACAGTGTAGCACGAATTAAAAAATCCTGCAATCAATATGCAGAATTTTGTATTTTTATGCCATGAAAATATTGGGCAAGCGGATATTCGAAATGGAAGCAGGTGACTTACTTGATTCGGTTAAATTTTCGGATGGCATAAAAAAGCCCTCCGGACAGGATCACACTGCGGCGGAGGGGAATTATGTCATCAAAGCAAGCTGCCGTAAGAAAGAAGCTCGCAAAACAGAAATCTTTCTTACACTGAAAAAGGAATAACATCAGGAAACAGCGTTGGCTTTGTGAAAGTTCGGAAGCTGTACCAGCACGATCGCTGCAAACATCAGAATACAGCCGGAGAGCTCGCGAGCGGAGAGAGCCTGATGAAGGAGAATCCAACCGGCAAGAACAGAAAAAACGGATTCCAGGCTCATAAGCAGAGAAGCTGTGGTAGGATTTAATCCTTTCTGCCCGATGATCTGCAGGGTATAGCCAATACCTGAAGAGAGAATTCCGGCATAGAGAATCGGCATCCAGGCGTGCAGAAGATCGGAGAAGTTTACGGTTTCAAAGAGAACCATACAGACAGCGGACAGGATCGAACAGGTAAAAAACTGAATGCAGGACATTTTGATGCCGCTGACAAGCGGAGAAAAATGATCAATAACCAGAATATGTACGGTAAATCCGAGCGCGCAGGCAAGCACAAGAAAATCTCCCTTCTGCAAAGAGAAGGAGCCGTCTGTCATACAGAGCAGATAGAGACCAGCGACGGCAATAAGAACTGCGAGCCAGACCTTCGGCTGTACACGCTTTCGGAGAAAAAAACCGCAGACCGGAACAAGTACGATGTAAAGTGCGGTGATAAAACCGGCCTTTCCGACGGTTGTGTACTGGATGCCGATCTGCTGCAGAGTTGAGGCGACAAACAGTGCGATGCCGCAGAGAATACCGCCCGCCCAGAGCGTTTTTGGCTGTGTGCCATTTTCTGACGAAGCATCCGGCGGTAGGGTTCGCTTTTTACGCGAGGAGAAAAAGACAATCAGCGGAAGAAGCGTAAGTCCGCCGAGCAGGTTTCGTGCCGCGTTGAACGTAAAAGGTCCGACATAATCCATACCGGTCTGCTGTGCGACAAAGGCAGAACCCCAGATCGCAGCGGTCAGAAGCAGAAGCGCTGACTGTCGGTACTTATGAGAAACAGTATTCATAATAGAAAAAACCTCCTGAAATTGATACGATATTCATCATAGCACAAAGAGATGGAAAAAGCGAACGGAAAAATGTCGGAAAAGACGGAAAAATAGCACAAATAATCATAATGACGAAATAGTGCAGATGTTGCGAAAACGGATATGTGAAAAATGAGCAGAACAAAGGGAGTTAAAAAGAGTAAAATGAGCAATTTAACCAACATAAAACAAAAAAAGAACACCAAAAACAAAAAATAGACACTGTTTTTCTAACAGTCTTTGTATATAATGAATTCATCAAGCAAGAACGAAAACCTTAAGGAGGTAAAAAGTATGAAAAAGCGTAACATGAAAGTCCTTGCACTGTTAATGACAGTGGCAATGGCAGGAACGATGCTTGCCGGATGTGGAGACAGCGGAAGCACAAGCACTAGTTCAAGCGGAGGAGCAACAGCATCCTCCAGCGGAACAGCAGATGCATCAAGCGATACCACAGCAGCATCTTCCAGCACAGCAGATGCTTCCAGCGAAGATACCACAGGTTCAGATGATGTGGTAGGCGAGCTCCAAGAAATGAAACTCTTTACTTCGCAGGACAGCAGTGGGGTACCGTCAATGATTACAACCCAATGTCCGCAAACTCAAACAATGCAATGGTTATAGCGCAGGGCGATGCTTCACGTGTACTTGTTTATGAAACTCTTTATATGTGGAATCCACTGGATGCAAAAATGTATCCGTTGCTTGCAGACGGAGATCCGGTTTGGAACGATGCCCGTACCGAAATTACCGTTAAGATCAAAGCTGATGCAAAATGGAATGACGGCACACCGGTTACTGCAAAAGACGTAGCAGCTACCTATCATGCACATGTAGATTACAATTCTTCTACCGGCGCTGAAATGAAGAGCTACATTGCAGATGTTGTTGCACAGGATGACAGTACCGTAGTCTTCAAACTGACAACCGATGACTCCGGCGAAGCAGTTAACCCGGTTCTTGCGGAAAGATATCTTCCAATGCTTTATATCATGCAGGAAAACTATCTGAAGACCGTAGCTGACAGAAACAACAACGATGCTGAAGCAATTAAAATGGATAAGATGGACGATCTGGTAACTTCCGGACCGTACAAAAAATACTTTGACAATGACCAGAACGTAGTCTGATCCGCGATGATAATTATTGGGGACAGGCAGATTCCATGTGGGGTAAGCTTCCGGTTCCGAAATATATTTCTCACCCGATCTTTAAAGATAACGCAGCAGCTACCACCGCATTCCAGAATGGTGATATTGATGTGGCACAGATATTCATCACAGACCTTCAGAAATTGTGGTTAGAGCAGGATCTTCCGATTTCTACCTATGTTGATGAAGCACCGTATCAGCTGTGTATGACAATGCCTACCCTGTTCTTTAATACAGAAGTAGAAGGACTGGATCAGGTAGCTGTTCGTAAGGCAATCGCTATGGCAGTTGACTACGATCAGGTTATTTCTTCAGCAATGTCCGGACAGTCTCCTACCTTCGCAGATGTTCCGCGTTCTGTCATGAACCCGACCGATGCTGAGCAGGCTATGGTGGATCAGGATGCCTTAAAAGAGTATCAGTGGTCCAATGCCGATGTAGAAGGTGCTAAGAAGCTTCTGGACGATGCCGGAATCGTAGACACCGACGGAGACGGAATCCGTGAGTACAACGGAAAGAACCTTTCCTATAAGGCTGAGTGCCCGACAGGATGGTCTGACTGGAATGCAACCCTTGAAATCGTAGCAGCAGCAGGAAAGAATATTGGTATCAACATTGAGACCTACTTCCCGGAAGCAGCAAACTACAGCACGGATTACAGTACCGGAAACTTCGAAATCACCATGCAGTCCGGCCCTGGTACATCGGTTGCCAACCCGTACATGAGATGCCGTTTCTTCATGAGCTCTGATTACAACGATCTTGAGGTTAACTTCAGTGGTAACTTCGGTCATTATCAGAACGACCGTGTAGATGAAATCCTTGCAGCAATTCCTCATGAGACCGATGATGCAAAACTGAAAGATTACTATACAGAACTTTCCAAGATTATGCTGGAAGATTGCCCGTGTGTACCGCTGATGTACAGACCGCAGGTATTCCACGAAGTAAACGAGTCCGTATGGACCAACTATCCGCAGAAAGACGATGGAACCAATGTTCCTCCGATGGACTGCACCGATGGTTATGGCGTAGCAGCACTGTACAATCTGGAACTGATTGACGGCTGATTTGCCAAACAGAAAGAAAGCACACACTGAATTGTAACAGAGGCGGCCGGAGCCGGGGTGCTCCGGCCGCTTTTACAAAATCAGAAGGAGGGTTCCTCTATGAAAGGAATGAAAAAGTATTATACGCAGAAGATCATGTGGTATCTTTTGACGTTAGTCTTTGCAGTGCTGCTGAACTTCATTCTTCCGCGTCTGATGCCGGGCGATCCGGTTTCAACTATTGCGTCCAAATCGGTAGAAGGTATGACCGATGCGACTGCAATTCAGAAAGTATATGAAGACTATGCAGCGAAATTTGGTATTAACAAACCAATGTATGTCCAGTTTTTTACTTGGGTAAAAAATGCACTTCGCGGTGATTTCGGCATTTCTTTCAGCCAGTATCCGCGTACCGTATCCGATATTATTTCCAGTTCGGTTCTGTGGACCATATGTTTACAGCTTCCGGCCATTATTGTTGGATGGATTCTTGGTAACCTGCTTGGTGCAATTGCAGCTTACATGAAAGGTGTTTTCGACAAGGCAATCCTTCCGGCATTCCTGTTTATCAGTAACGTACCTGCCTTTGGTATGGCAACCGTACTTTTATTTGTTTTCTCACTGAAATTACATATTGCACCTGCAGCAGGCGGCTATGCGAGCAGTATGATTCCGCATATGAGCCTTGCTTTTATGAAATCTGTGCTTTCACATTACCAGTTGCCGTTCTGGTCTATCGTAATCATCACGATCGGCGGCCAGGCTATTGGTATGCGTTCAATGTCAATTTATGAATTGAATGCCGACTATGTAAAATACAGTCGTTTCCTTGGAATCAAGGATCATACGATTGTGAAATATGTGTTCCGTAACGCAATGCTTCCGCAGATCACCGGTCTTGCAATGTCCCTTGGTACCATGATAGGCGGTAACCTGGTAGCTGAGATGGTATTCAGTTATCCGGGACTTGGAACAACGATGCTCTCAGCAGTTACCGGCCAGGATTATCCGTTGCTTTCTGCCTGTACGTTAATCATTACTATCATGGTTCTGCTGGCCAACCTGCTTGTTGAACTTCTGTATGCAGTCATTGACCCACGTGTCAAAGCATCCCAGCAGGATTAGAAAGGAGAATACGCTATGAAAAATACAATCAAACAGATTTTTCATTCAGGAAAATTCGTGACAGGATTTGTAATCTTCTTGGCAATTCTCCTGACTATTATCATCTATCCGCTTGTTGTGGCAAAAGATCCGCTGGCAATGATCGGAAACGGAAACTTTTTCAAACCGGGTACCTATCTTTCGATTCAGGACACCGTAAATTCCGGCAAAACGTATAAGATGAATGTTGATGCAACCGCATCCATCGTTGAAAGCAAACTGACAATGGACAACCGTTCTATGATGGCAGAATGGCTGGAAAAATACGGCGGTGTAGATGCCAGTGAAATCGATGTTACCGATGCAGAAGGTCTGATTGCTCTCTGGGAGGAAAAATATGACCCAAATGCAGAACAGAAAGGCCTTATCGCAGCAAAAAAGAAAAAATATCAGCGTCTTGACAACGAAATCGACGGTATTTTAGAGGATGTTCCAACCATTATTGCCGAGAAAAATGAAGAGACCGGTGAGCTGGAAGAGGTTCAGAGCATCGACAGCAAGCAGTACATCAATGAAAAAGATGTCATTAACCGTCAGAACTTTGTTCTTGGTACAGATAACTTTGGTCGTGATGTTTTGACTGAGCTGATCTCTGCAACAGGTTCATCCCTGAAAATTGGTCTGGTTGCGGGAATCATTGCAACTGTGATCGGACTGTTCCTCGGACTTCTTGCAGGTTACCTTGGAGGTTTTGTGGACAACCTGATTCTGTTCTTTACCAACTTGTTCACCGTTATCCCATCCTTCGTTCTCCTGATCCTCATCTCCTACAGCGTAGGTGAGTCTCAGAGGGGAATCATGATGGTGGCACTCCTGATCGGAATTACCGCATGGCCGTGGACAACACGTTCTGTACGTTCCCAGGTTATTTCTCTTCGAAACCGTGACCATGTAAACCTTTCCAAACTGTCCGGCCACAGCATGCTGCGGATTGTCCTTACCGACATCCTTCCGTACGTTGCATCCTACGTTGTTATGGCCTTCATTCTCCAGATTTCCTCCGGAATTCTGGCAGAGGCACAGCTTTCTATGATCGGACTTGGACCGGCAACCACAAAGACTGCAACACTTGGTCTTATGATGCAATGGGCAACCCAGTACAATGCACACTTAAACGGTGCATGGTGGGCATATTTCCCGGTTATTCTTGTAATCGCACTTATTTCATTTTCTCTTAACCTGATGAACACCGGTCTTGACCAGGTATTCAACCCGCAGTTAAGAGACTAAGGAGGCAGCTATGGGAAAAGTAATGCTGGAAGTAAACAATCTGAAAACGAAATATGTAACTCGTTTTCATGAAGATGTATACGCCGTAGACGGAGTCTCCCTGAAGATTGAGGAGGGAAAATCCCTCGGTGTAGCAGGTGAGTCCGGCTGTGGTAAATCGACGCTGGCACTGTCCCTGATGGGCTATTATTTCGCACCGCTTCACTACATCAGCGGCGATATTATCGTAGATGGAAGAAAAATTTCCGGAATGAAACCAGACGATGTCCGGAAAAATATTCTGGGCAATGAGATCGCCTACATTCCGCAGGCAGCAATGAATGCTCTGAACCCGACACAGAAAATCATCCGATTTGTAGAAGACGTTATTCATGCGCATGATCCGAAAATGCCGAGAAAGGATATTTATGATCTGGCAAAAGAACGTTTTCAGATCTTAGGCCTGCCGGAGGAGGTACTGCAAAAGCATGCGGTTGAGCTTTCCGGAGGTATGAAACAGAGAACCGTTATCGCAATTTCGACCATTCTTCTCCGAAGGTACTGATCGCCGATGAGCCATCGTCCGCGCTGGATGTAACTTCCCAGAAAATGGTTATTAAAATGATGCGTGATCTGATGGAAAAAGGATTTATCAAATCCATGATCTTCATCACACACGAGCTGCCGCTTCTTTACAACGTAACCGATGATATTATGGTTATGTATGCTGGACAGATTGTAGAAAAAGGTACCGCAAAAGAAATGGTATTCGATCCGCTGCATCCATATTCCAAAGGTCTGATGGGATCGATCATCGTTCCGGAGGAAGGTGTAAGAGAACAGAAGCTGACTGCAATTCCGGGAACTCCGCCAAACCTGAAGCATCCGCCGGAGGGCTGCCGTTTCGCAGACCGCTGTCCTTATGCACAGCCAACCTGCCGCGGTATGAAACCAGAGGTCATCGAACTGCCGAACGGAAGAGAGTACCGCTGCCTGATGTCTGAGAGAAAGGTTCGGGAGGTGTATGCAAATGCGTGATGGTAAAGAATTAAAACCATGCCTCTCCGGAAGAGGCGTAACGAAAGTGTTTGGCTTTGGCGATGCAAAAACGGTCGCTGTAGACCATGTTGATTTCGATTTTCATGAAGGTGAATTTGTTTCTATCGTAGGAGAATCCGGATCCGGAAAAACAACCCTTTCGAAGATGTTGCTCGGGCTGATCAGCGTAACGGAAGGTGAAATTGATTTCCAGGGTAAACCAAGAGACATCTCGAACGGAAAGAAGAAAAAAGAGTACTGGAAGGGAATTCAGGCGATTTTCCAGGATCCGTTTGCTTCCTACAATATGTTTAAACGTGTAGATTCTGTTCTGCTGGATTGCATTAATATGCGCGGTGACAAGAATCTGCCGAAAGAAGAAAAAGAACGTCTGATGACAGAGGCCTGCAGCTTTGTAAACTTAAAATACGCAGAACTGACAAACAAATATCCATTTGAGCTGTCAGGAGGCCAGATGCAGCGACTGATGATTGCACGTATTTTCCTTCTGAAACCAAAGATTCTGCTTGCCGATGAGCCGACGTCTATGATTGATGCCTGCTCACGTGCAACGATCCTGGATATGCTGCTGAAGTTGCGTGATGAGATCAATATGACGATTATCTTCATCACCCACGATATTGGTCTTGCTTACTATGTATCCGATAATGTTTATATTATGGAGCATGGAAAATTTGTGGAATCGGGACCGGCAGAAGAAGTAATTCTTCACCCGACAGCAGCGTATACCAAACGTCTGATCAGCGATGTTCCAAAGATTTATGAACCGTGGGATCTGACAACAGTATAACAATGGTACGAAAGCTGTTTCCCTGGAATCATGCTTTGCGTCATATATGAGTCTTGCGAAAAGAGAGACGGTGCACGGAAAAAAAGTGTACCGTCTTCTCTTTTTGTCAATAATTTTTCTGAAAAAATTGCTTTTTAAAGAAAAAACTGGTAAAATTAGTAAGGTTACAGAACCGAAAAGAAAACTGGGGGATGAAAAATGCGAAACTGGTTTCGCGGACTGAAACTGAACCAAAAATTTACCGTAACAACGTTGATCTTTATTTTTATTCCGCTTTTTGGCATGATGTGCTTTGGGTTTAGGAGTATCAAAAAGAATGCCATAGATCATGGGGTAAATGAAGCAGTAACGGCAATAGATCTTACCTGTGCGGAGGTGAATGCAAAAGCGAATGCCTGCTCAATGGTTGTAGATACGCTGCAGGAGTATGAACCGTTGGAAAAATATCTTCTTCATCTCAGGAGGGGAGAGGAGATCTCGGAGAGCTATTATCAGCAATTTCGAAACAACAGCATCAGCATAATCGATAAAATGCAGGAGGCAATGCCAGATCTGTACCAGATCCATATTTTTGCCATGGCAGATGGTTTTCTGGAGCAGCAGCCGATCCTGTACCAGAAGGAAAAGATGAAAAACTGCGCCTGGTACCGAAGCTATCAGGGCGGAGGACAGTGGTTTTTTGACATACAGGAAAAAAATATTATCTCCGGTACAAAAAAAGAAGGTTCCCATTTGATGACTTATGTACGGGAACTGCGGGATCAAAGCGGAGGAAGGCTTGGCGTGATCGAGGTATCCATGCGTATGGCAGACATATTTCCCGAAATTTATCGATCCGGTGACAGCAGCTGGGCCTGCTTTGTTGATGAAAATTGGAATTTATATGACTGCGGAAAAACAGCGGCAGCCTGCAAATGGCAGTCCTATCGGGGGCTGATTCTGTTCCGGGCAGGAATCCGTGACAGAAAAGAGAGTCAGCAGAGCGCGGTGATTGACCGGAAAAACGTTGCAATTGTGCTTCGGAAAGTCGATAAACTCAATGGAATGTTTGTAACACTGACCAATTTGGATGATGCAACCGGAAACATGATCAAACAGCAGCAGAGAATGCTGCTTGAATTTGCCGGCTTCGGGCTGCTTCTGATTGTGGTGGTCAATCTGATTGTGCGTGGCCTGCTGAAGGAGTTTTATGACGTCCTGTGTGAGATGCGTCAGATTGACAATGGAACAACAAAGATAAAGGTTTGTTACAGCGCAGAAGAGATGCGGGAAATGAGCTATGGTATCAACGGAATGCTGGAGAGAATTCAGAAACAGAACGAGGAAAGCATCAAAAGGGAGGCAGCGCTGAAAGATACGGCAATCCGGGCAATGCAGAACCAGATTAACGCTCATTTTATTTATAATGTTCTGGAATCCATTAAGATGATGGCTGAGATTAATGAAGAGTATACGATTTCCGATGCGGTAACAGCACTTGGTGAAATGCTGCACTACAATATGCGCTGGAATAAATTTCTGGTAACCGTTCAGGATGAGATGAATTATATTCAGAACTATGTGGAACTGATGAATCTGCGGTATGATTTCACAATTACATTATCTGTTCAGATACCGGAAAATTTGTATCGGCAGGATATCCCCAAGATGTCTCTTCAGCCGATTGTGGAAAATGCAATCACACATGGAATTGAGGAGCTGGATGCAGACGCCGTCATTGAAATCAAAGGAATAGAGCATGAAAAGAGCTTTGAGATTGAAATCACAGATTCCGGAATAGGCATGTCAGAAAAGCAGCTTGCAATTCTGAGACGTAAACTAAGAATGCGCCTGAATTCAGATACACAGCCGAAACATGGAATCGGGCTTCGGAATGTACAGGACAGAATCCACATTCAATTTGGAACAGAGTATGGACTGTCAGTTTATACAAAAGAGCATTGCTATACGAAGGTGAGCATTCATCTTCCCATCACGAGGGGGAAATATTCTCCGATGGATCAAGAGGGTGACGAGAAAGAGGAAGAAAAAGAAAATGAATACACTGCTGGTTGTAGAAGATGAAAAATTGATTCGACAGGGAATCGTGGCGATGATCCGGCGAAGCAGCGTGCCGGTGGAGGAGATTCTGGAGTGTCGAAACGGAGAAGAGGCATTGGAGATTTTGAGAAAACAGAGGGTGGACGTCATGTTCACTGATATCCGTATGCCCAAAATGGACGGTCTGACACTGGTCAACAAAATGGAGGAGCTGTCACAGAAACCTGTTGTTATTGTTTTAAGTGGCTATGATGAATTTTCCTATGCGGTTGAAATGATGAAACATGGAGTTCGGGACTATATTTTAAAACCGATCAAGCGGGAGACGATAGAACAGCTTCTGGAAAATCTGGAACGAGAGCTTTCGGAGACCCGGGAAACGGAAGAAGAGGAAGAACGGTGCTTTTTAAATCAGCTCCGTTATCTGATGATGAATGCAGAAATGGCCGAAGAAAAAGAATGGATGGATATGGAAAGCAGGCTCCGGCGCCACATCGGAAACGACAGCTTCCGGATCCTGCTGACCAGCAAGGCAAATGGGGAACGGTTTTCGAAATGCAGCGGAATTCTGCTGGAAGGCGTAGAAGGAGGAGTTCTGTATCTTCTGCCGGAACCGGAGGCAGAGCGGATCATGAAAGAAAAAGATGAGAGATTTTGTCTCGGAGTGGGAAAAGAACATCGTTCTGTGATGGAAATTCCAGAGGCATACCAGGAAGCACTGCTGGCCCGGGAAATGGCATTTATACAGAAAAATCCTGTGGAAGAATATCAGAAAAAATGTTTTGAGGAAAAGCCGGAGCTGGCACAGTTTCAGGAAAAATTTATTCTGCAGGTGCCAACGGACCGGGCAGATACTGTGCTGCGAAAAATGCGGAACTGGTATTTTGAGGCGGCGCATCAGAGGGTCTCCCCCTATCAGCTTCTGACAGTGACGGAAGCAATCTGCAAAGAACTGGATCTTTTTTACCGCATGCCGGAAAAACAGGAAAAATGTCCGCGTCCTCTGCAGTACCGTGATGCAGATCTGTTTCTGGATGCGTTTGAAGAATGGATACACGTTTACAGGGAAAGCCTGAAAAGTCAGACAGCCGGAAAAGAAAAAATGGAAGAGGCAATTTCATATATTCGGGAAAATTATGCAAAAGATCTGAATATGGCGATGGTATCTAACCATATTTGCATGAATTATTCGCTGTTTTCAGCAGCGTTTAAAGAACATACCGGTGTGAATTTTGTGAACTATCTGAAGGAGATCCGCATTGCGGAGGCAAAGCGTCTGTTGATTCAAACAGAAGATAAAATTACGGAAATTGCCAAACAGGTTGGATTTGAAAATGATAAGCATTTCATGAAATCATTTAAAACGGCATGCGGCGTATCACCGTCTGAGTTCCGAAAAGATTACAAAATGGTTTCCAACGGAAAGGGAGGACAGGATGAGTAAAGAAAAAGAAACCGGAAAAGAGAAGAGAAGAATCCGCCAGCTGGCGCGGTATTACATTCCATATAAGGGATTGTTTTTTACCGACATGTTTTTTGCAATGCTTGGAGCAGCCATTACACTGGTGATTCCACTGATTGTACGGTATATTACGAGTACGGTTGTGGAAAAGCCGCTGGAGCAGGCAACGGGTGAGATTATCCGCCTCGGTATTCTGATGATTGCTATGGTTCTGGTTGAAATGTACTGTAACTTTTATATTGCCTATTACGGCCATGTGATGGGGGCGCGGATTGAGCATGATATGCGGAACGAGATCTTCGGCCATTATCAGAAGCTTTCGTTTGCTTTTTTCGATAACCAGAAGGTCGGCCATCTGCTGTCGCGCATCACAAGCGATCTGTTCGATATCAGTGAGCTTTTACATCATGGGCCGGAGGATATTGTCATTTCGTTTATCAAACTGATCGGCGCGATGATTATTCTGTTTGTGGTAAATCCGATGCTGGCATGTGTGCCGCTTGTGGTTATTGTGGTGATGCTGCTGTTTGCGTTAGTGATGAACAGCCGCATGAAGAGTGCATTCAAGGAAAACCGCCGCAGAATTGCGGATATCAACAGTCAGATTGAGGACAGTCTTTCGGGGATCCGTGTTGTCAAATCGTTTGGAAATGAGACAGAAGAGATGCGTAAGTTCAATGCGGGAAATGACCGTTTTGTCGATTCGAAGAAGGTCAGCTACCGCTATATGGGAATTTACAATTCGGGAATGGGAGCCTTTTCGACGCTGATTACCGTTATTTCGCTGATTGTCGGCGCATTGCTGATGACAGGTGGGAAACTTGGGGCAGCGGATCTGGTTACCTTTCTTCTGTACATCAACAACTGCACAGATCCGGTGAAAAAGCTGGTGAACTTTACGGAGCAGTTCCAGAATGGTTATTCCGGTTATGAACGTTTCCTGGAAATTATGAGCATCGCACCGGACATCCAGGACAAGCCGGATGCACTGCCACTGAAGAATGTGCAGGGAGAAGTAACCTTTGAAAACGTTTCGTTTCACTATGAGGAGTCGAAGGAAAACGTGTTAAGCAATGTGAATCTGCATGTCCCGGCCGGCGACTATGTGGCACTGGTCGGCAGCTCCGGCGCCGGAAAGACGACGCTTTGCTCGCTGATTCCGCGTTTTTACGATGTGACGGAAGGACGAATTCTGCTGGATGGAAAGGACATCCGCGATGTGAAGTTAAAGGATCTGCGCGATGAGATCGGTATTGTGCAGCAGGATGTGTACCTGTTTGCGGGAACGATCATCGACAACATCCGCTATGGCAGACCGGATGCGACCGACGAGGAGGTCATCCGCGCAGCGAAAGCGGCCAATGCACATGAATTTATCATGGAGCTGGCGGACGGCTACGACACCGATATCGGCCAGCGCGGCGTAAAACTTTCCGGTGGCCAGAAACAACGGCTTTCCATCGCCCGCGTATTCCTCAAAAACCCGCCGATTCTGATTTTCGACGAGGCAACCTCAGCGCTCGACAACGAAAGCGAAAAAGTCGTCCAGAAATCTTTGGAACTTCTGGCGAAAGACAGGACAACCTTCGTGATTGCGCACCGGCTGTCCACAATCCGGAATGCAAAGCGGATTCTGGTGCTGACGGAGAATGGAATTGCGGAGGAAGGCACACATAAGGAACTGCTCGCGAAAGGCGGGATTTATGCGCATTTGTATGAGATGCAGTTTTGATGAAAATTTCATTAGTATGACAGAAAGGCAGCGGAAGAGAAACCGCTGCCTTTTTTGACACTTTCTTATTTTCTTCATACTCTATAAAGAACAGAAAATGAAAGAGGAACATGGTATGGATTCATCCCGTATGAATCGCGGCTGCTGCGGTGCGAACAATATGCAGAACCGCCGCGCCGCTTCAAACAATATGGAACTGAAGATGGAACCAAGGAATTTCCCGCGGAAAATGCAGCATGTAGATCATATGATACCTGCAATGGCGTACGTTCCGATGCAGCGGTTTGAACAGATCTATGATCTTTCCACTGCATTAAAAAATGGAACCTTATTCCCGGAACTCTGTAAACCATTCTGTGGAAAGGGAGGAGGAGAGTGCCTATGATGCCGCAGATGCCATCCCGCGAAAAGCTGCTCGCCTGGATTGATCAGGTCAGCTTTGCTGTTGTTGAAATGAACCTTTACCTCGACACCCACCCGGAGGATGAAGATGCACTTGCCTTTTTCCGGGAAAAAGTGGAGCTTCGAAAAGAAGCATTGAAACAGTACGCCGAACAGTACGGCCCGCTCACGATCGATACCGCCAACGACCGCATGAGCCGTTCTTTCGAATGGGTTATGCAGCCATGGCCGTGGGAAGTCAACCGGAAAGGAGGGTGCTGACGGATGTGGAATTATGAAAAACGCCTCGAGTATCCTGTAAACATTACGACACCAAACCCCAAAATCGCCCAAATTATCATGAGTCAGTATGGTGGCCCGGAGTTCAATACCAGATGATAAGCCAGAAAAGCCAGTATTTATGCGGGTTTGCGAGCTTTTCGGGATGGAAAATCAAGAAACAAAAAAGTCAAAATACATCGTTCCAGAAGATTTTTCATAGACGATACGATCCACGATGGAGCGGAGCAGAAGTCCCTTCTTCTCGGTTGGCTCCTCTGGATTTTTCAGAATATCATTAATGTTTTTTATCTCTTTCCGGAAATCTTCTTTCGAGATTGTTTCCGGCGGGGCGGCGGGCGTAAGCACGCGGTTCAGTTCTTCCTGCAGGCTCTGCCGTTCTTCGGCGAGCCTTTTTTTTGTTGGCACCGTATTCCTCCAGCGTATCAATCCCATTTTCATAAGCCATCTTCACGCGGGCTTCGCGGACAGCCAGATGGTCCAGGGCATGCTGCAGCCGCTGGATGGTCTCATCGTCTTCCTGTTCCTGCTTCCGGTCGCGGACAGTGAAGGAGAAATCCGCACCGGCGAGGATATCATCGAAGTAGCGGTAGACGGTCCGCTCTGCCTTGGCAACGGTGATTGAATTGGAGCCTTTATGGAAACCTTTTGCGTATTTCCAGCATTGAAAGTATGGACAAGATGTGTTTCCGGCTGTTACCGTCATCGTAGCGCCGCAAATTGGACACTTTAAGAGACCGGAGAGCCAGTGGCGGCAGGTTGATGGGTTGCGGCTCTTAGGAGAGCGTCTGCGGGCATCCATGCGCTTGATACGCTCCTGATAGCGTGCCGGATCCAGCCGCGTCTCGTGGGTACCGTCGAAGGAAATGCCATTCCAGATCACAGTACCGGCATAGAACGGATTGCGCAGCACACGCTCGATGGAGCGGCGTTCCATCCGGTTTCCGCGTCTGGTGCGGTATCCAAGATCATTGCATTTGCGGGCGATCGCCGTCGGATCCAGATGCTCAAGATCATATTGGTCCATGATGTATTTGACAATCTGGTATTCCGCTTCATCGATCACAAACGGTTTGCCGCCGCCTGCCGCCTGGTATCCAAGACATGGCGTTGTCTGGTAGCCGTGCTGCAGAGCCTTTTCCTTCATGCCGCGCAGAACCTCGCCAGAGAGACGGATAGAATAGTATTCGTCCATCCATTCGATAATACGCTCGATCAGCGTACCGAACGGACCGTCGATCAGTGGCTCTGAGATACTGATCACATCTACATTGCTCTTTTTCAGCAGTGATTTGTAGACGATGGATTCTTCCTGATTACGGGCAAACCGGCTGTATTTCCAGACCAGGATCACGTCGATCGGGTGGGACTCCTGTTTGGCAAGCGCGATCATCTCCTGAAACTTCGGCCGCCGGTCCGCATGCCGGCCGGAGACGGATTCCTCGAAGATGAACTCTTTTGCGATGACAATCCCGTTCTTCTTCGCGTAGTCCAGGAGTAGGCGCTGCTGGGCATCCGGAGAGAGTTCTGTCTGATCCGCGGTGCTGACGCGGATGTAGAGAGCACCGTTTTTAAGTGCTGACATAATATCACCTTCTTTAATTTTGGGTATAAGAAAAACACCAAAACAAACGTTCTGATTGATTGGCGCTTCCGAAGATGATACAATATGTTTTGCGAACTGGTATCATTCTTCGGAATGTTACTGAGCCGTCCTGGTGTTGGCGCACCGGGGCGGTTTTTTATTTTAGTTTAAATTCTGTATAGCGTAATCGGCTTCCTCGGCGGTAAACTGTTCACCGTATTCAGAAGTAAGCTGATCGCGGATCGCTTCTGGCGACATATCCATATTATCGCGGTAGTCTTTTGCGGTCTCGAGCGCGTTTTCGTTCCAATCGGCATTTATATTGTCGACAGCGTACTGCGCCTCTTCAGCGGTAAATTTTTCGCCATTTTCAGAAGTAAGCTGATCATAGAGTCCGGCTTTCGACATATGCATCGTTTCATTGTAGTTTTCTGCTGTTGCAAGGGCATTTGCATTCCAGTCGGCGGTCATATTGTCAACTGCATACTGGGCAGCCTCGGCAGAGAACTGGTCTCCATACTCGGAGGTCAACTGATCGTAGATTCCGGCTTTTGACATGTGCATTATTTCACTGTAGCTTTCAGCTGAATTAAGAGCCGATGTATAGTCCCACGGAACGCTGGAGTCTTCGGATTCGGACTGTGTACTTGCGGCTTCTTCGGTCGGAGTCGGGGTAGCCTCTTCCGTAGGTGTTGGAGTTTCAGTCTCACTGATGCTGCTGAAAGCAGTAGACGAAGAGCTTGAGGAACTCGAGGAGCTGGAAGCGGTTGATGATCCGCAGGCGGTCAATGCAGAGGCAGACAGCACGGCGGTCAATACGAGAGATACCATTTTCTTTTTCATAGACATTCTCCTTTTTTATATTTTATCGCATTTAGGATTCTGGTGCTACTTTAGATCCTTTGCTGCGATTGCAACGCCAACATAATGTTTGAAGGTTATCTTCAACGGTCAATCCACCTTTAGAGACAGGAATAATGTGATCAATTTCAAGTAATAAATGAGGTTCCTGCGCAATAGAAATACCGCATTGTCTGCAAGTAAATTTATCACGTTCTTTAATGTGCTGACGAAGTTTACTTGTCATGAGAGCACGTTGTCCGGCCACACTTTTGCTGAATTTTATCTTTTCAGATAAGAACTGGATGAATTTATTTAGATTTTCAATATTCATTACCACTTCACACTGAGTAGAAGCATTACCACCCGAACTAACATATTCAAAAATATATTTCGGGAAATATGCAGTACTCATATCTATCGGTTTGAATCCGAGATTCTTTTCCAATTTTCTTTTTCCTATGGTGCGAATAAGAAAAGGAATTTCTGTTTCGATGCTTTTAAAGATACTATCTTTTTCCGCTTTAAGATTCTGTTTACCTTCTTCGGCAGCCTCGAAATTATTTAAAATTGTTTCGAAATTGGACAGCGTTTCTTCGTTTGCCTTTATTCCAAAATACTTACAAACATACTCGAAAGGTTTCTTCCGGGCGTTGTCACAGACAGAACGAGAACATTGATGAACATTTGGCTCATATTTCTGGTCTTTCAAGTATTTTCTTTGATAATTCCACTTGCTGGAATCATGGTAAGTAGCATCGCCATAGTCTACTTTATTTGAGATCAAAGTTGTGTCTTTGAGACTCTCAATATGCTCGTTCAATTCATTGCAGCTTTTGGCGTATGTAGCGATTCGCTGTTTGATAGCTTTAAAATTCTGACTGTTAAAATAACAATGTTCATAAAGTTTCCAAAGAAGATATGTTCCGAGGATAAAGGCAGCTATGCCTAAAAGATACGGCCATATTTCGTTAAGAATACAGAGAATAATTGTTATGATGATTAGAAACATAAAAAACTTCATATGCTTTTCCTCGTTTGCTTTATATTATATTTTATATTTGTATTGCTACGGGAAAATCATAGGCACCACCCCTCAACATATATTAGGTAAAACATCCCATATAAGTACGTTTGAGAATTAAAAAAATTACACTTTTTAGAATATCTTTTCAGATTTTGCAGATACTGTCCGCATGAAGATATTAATTGCAGAAGTCATCTATAAGAAAAACCTCTCACTCCGGCAGGTGTCAATTCTGACCGGAATCCCGAAGTCCACGCTCAATGATCTGTGCAAGGGAAGCATACCGCGATTGGATACATTGGAGCAGATCGCCAAGGGCTTGCAAGTGCGGATGCACGATTTATATGACAGCCCTTATAAGTGATTTTTAAAAAGTGTCCGAGATTTCGGACGATTTCCAAAATTTACTAATTTTCACCCTTTTGATCCGTAATATTAATATAGAGAACAAATTGTTCGAGAAAAGATATTGAAATCGAACAAACGTTCGTATATAATAAGACTAGATCGGAGGGCGTACATATGGACTACAAAGGAAAGATTATCAAAATGCTTCAGAAGATAAACGATGAAAAAACACTCGCGTTTATCTACAAATCATCTGTAATCTATTGGACTAGGTTTGACCTAGTCCTTTTTCTTTAATCCGTTTTCCAATTCTTTAGCAATTTTCTCTAAAACAGCCCATTCATCTTCATCTAATCTGGATAATGCAAGAATTAAACGGGATTTGAAGGACGATTCTTCTTCCTTAAAGAGATTAGAAGTCATTTTTGCGATTTCATCTTCTCTTGTTGGAGAAAGAAACATTTTGCCGTCTCCTGTACGAAGCCAATTTTCATTGACTAAATTTCCATGCCAGTCTGCACGGCATATAGCCATTAGATTTGCTTCGGTGAGCTCGTTTACGCCATTTTCAATCTGACTAACAGAGTTCTTTTTTAATCCTATTTCATTGCCAAATTTCTCAAGGGTGAGACCAAGAGCTTTTCGAATTTCTTTTACTCGCTCTCCCTGTGTCATAACTGCACCTCCTTTTTTCTGATAAGAACAGAATAGCACGTGATAATGAAAAAGTCAACGAAAAAAGTTCTTTAAAAGAACAAAAAGTGTTTGACAAAGTTCGTCTAAGGAACTATAATGTTCTTGTAAGGAACAAGAAAGGAGGGAAAAACATGTCGGAAAAAGAGAAAAAAACAATGGAAGAGATTTCCAAGGCTGTTTCAGGAATGACGGAAGCCGAAAAGAACCGATTCCTTGGAATTGCTGAAGGAATGAGCATCATGAAGGACATGAATCAGAAAAAATCACCTGATAAAAAATTGGAGACATAGGAAGGAGAAGCAATGAACGAGTTAAAAGTTTTCAATTCAGAAGAATTCGGCGATGTCCGAACGGTAACTATTAATGGAGATCCGTGGTTCGTTGGAAAAGATGTTGCAGCGGCATTAGGATTTACAAATCCAAGGGATGCAATTTCAACGCATGTTTTCGATGAAGATAAGGGAGTAGAAAGTATCGACACCCTTGGTGGAAAGCAAAAAATGACGGTAATTAATGAGTCAGGGCTTTATGCGTTGGTTTTTGGAAGCAGATTAAAAAGTGCGCAGCGCTTCAAACACTGGGTAACATCAGAGGTGCTTCCGGCTATCCGCAGAACCGGCGGCTACCAGGTGCCAGCTCTACAGGGAAAGGAACTGCTTGCGCTGGCAGTGCTGGAAGCACAGAAGACGATTGATGAGCAGAGCAAGGCAATCGAACGAATGAAACCGAGGTGATTTTTGCCAACGCGGTAGAAACAAGCCACACGTCGATTCTGATCGGTGACCTGGCGAAGCTCTTAAAACAGAACGGCGTTGAAACCGGTCAGAAACGTCTCTTTGATTGGATGAGAGAAAAAGGCTATCTGATCAAAAGAAAGGGATCTGATTGGAACATGCCGACCCAGAAAGCCATGAACATGAAGCTTTTTGAGGTAAAAGAGTCTACGGTCAACAACCCGGACGGATCTGTAAGGATCAACCGCACGACCAAAGTGACGGGGAGAGGACAGACTTATTTCGTAAACAAATTTTTAGATTCTGGAAACCATCGCAACGGCAATTCCTAAAATGTCTGAATTTGACAAGGGCTATCTTCTGGGAATGGGAGAAGCCATGGTAAGCCAGAAACAGGATGACAGAAAAAAGAAAGAAGGTGAGTTACATGAACACGTTCAAGAATTACGGATGCCCTAAGGGAGCACCGGGAGCTATGGGCGTTGACTATGCACAGCTTGAAAAAACAATTTCTTTTGCTATGCATCAGTTCATGGCGAAAAGAGAAGAGATCTTGCTTGGCGGGAAACCAGAGCCACCAGAGGTAACAGGATATAAAGTTTATATCTATTACAACGGTGGCGCGGCTGAGTTTTGGTTATGGCGTGAGAATCAGTGGGTAAATTGGTCTTATATGGAACAATGAAGAGTTTCAGCGAGTTCTACAAAAGGCTGCCGGAATGATTCTCCAGAAAGGATGCTCCAATAACTTAAATACCGAGTAAGTGAGCGTTCATCTTCTGGTAACCTGCTTAAAAGGGGAACAGTTTCCCATAATGCAGGGTATTTGCGAAAAATTGGTAGAAGTAATTTGGCAATTTGCAAATTGAAATTTCTGTCATAGCATTCGGAAACAGCATGAACCCAAATATTAGAAGATGGATCGGAGACATCCAAAAGATTTTGAAGGTTAGATACGGAATTCATGCGATTATCGCAGTAGGAGATAAAAGATCCCGCGTATTCGGGATGACCGAGGATTCCACTTTTCGCCCAAACAATGGCCAGCTGTTCCATGAAAAACAAAGAGGAAAGTTCGCAAATGCTTTCTTCAAACCATCGCATCTTTTGTGGAACTGGATTTCCAATTAAAAGGTGACAGAATTCATGGGAAAATTGATAGGCTATTTGAGACCAAGAAGTGTCCATACAGCAGATATGAATTTTATCGTAAGTAGAAGCGGTTTCTGGGTGTTCAAAGCGAATATCATTTATAAGTCGGAATGTAGGGGCTTGTTTGTGAAAATACGGTTCCATCAATTTGATCAGCTCGTCAATGATAACTACGATGTTCGAAGTGTTTGGCACATATGCTTTTTCGGTGTAGTGAAAGCGAGATTGGATAATGGTTACATCACTATTCATGGCAATTCTCCTTTTCAAAATATTTTGAAAGAAGTATAACACAAAATCAAAAATAAAGATAGAAAGAAGGAATTAGATGAACGAGTTGTTAAAAATTAACTACGAGGCAGAACAGCCGACCGTATCAGCAAGAGATTTACATGAAGCATTGGAAATCAATACGAGATTCAATGATTGGTTCTCGAGAATGGCGGAATATGGATTTGAAAATGGGGTTGATTTCAACTTACTCAAAAATGAGAAGGTTCGATTAGAGGGAAATCGAGAGGTCAAAAGAGATATTATGGACTACCAGATTTCCGTAGACATGGCAAAACAGATCTGTATGATCCAGCGATCCGAGAAAGGCAAGCAGTACCGTCAATACTTCATTGACCTGGAAAAAGCCTGGAACACCCCGGAGCAGATCTTCGCCCGCGCCCTGAAAATGGCAGATCAGAAGATCGAGAAGCTGAAAGAAACCAACGCCGGTCTGCTGGAAGATGTCGAGCGCATGCGTCCGAAGGAAATCTTCGCGGATGCGGTGAAAGCAAGCACCAGTTCCATCCTGATCGGAGATCTCGCAAAGCTCCTGCGCCAGAACGGCGTGGACACTGGACAGAAAAGATTGTTCGAACAGCTTCGTAATGAAGGTTACCTTATGAAGACTGGATCCAGTCGGAACATGCCGAAGCAGAAATACGTGGCAAATGGATTTTTCCAGATCAAAGAGACTGTGATTTCCAATCCGGACGGCAGCGTGCGGATGACCAAAACAACAAAGGTGACTGGGAAAGGCCAGCAGTATTTCCTGAATAAATATTTGAAGAACAAGGAGGCAGTATGAGCCAGAAGAAACTGAGTGAGTACATCGATGCTCTGGACGGGATCACGTATCCGCAGTGGGTAAAGCTGAGAGAAGGAATTAATATGCAGTTTGATTTTTCCAGAAGAGAGCTGGAAAAAGATATGCAGGTCTCTTCTGGAGAAACGGCGAAATTTATCCGCTCACATTTTGGAGAGGCAAGCGTTAAGTGATGCTGATGTTCGAAATAGCAATAGTAATTATTGTACTTGGAATGAATATGCTTTCCGCATTGTGCTATTCAAAAGAAAAGAAACGCACAGGCCTTATTTTAAAGGCACTGGCAGATGGCATTTCTTTAATATTTGTCTGTACTCGATGAAGATTGCTTTTGACAGGTCCTCAAAAACCTCGTCCATTTTTTGAGCACATTTTTCATATGGATATTCTGGATTGCCATTTTCAGCTTCCGCCAAGTTTAGGAATGCAAAATAGAAATCAGAATACATTGCCTGAGATAGTGGTTCCATGAGATGGATGTTTTGAGTCATTATATCCAAAAATGTGGAACGTACTTCAATAGACATAGTGCTCAACTGATTTTGAGGGAAGAATCCCATGCGATATCTCTGATAAAACGGGACATAAAATTTTAAAAGCTGTTCTTTTCTGACGTTGTATTTTCTGTCGGATGAGTCTTTTATCGAGTTTAGATAAACAAGGGTAAACGACCCAATTACAGTGATTACAGAAACAATAACAGAGCTATTCACGATGATCTCCTTTCTGAAATACTCGGGCATGGCAGTGCCTTGTATAACCAGAATAGGAGTGGAGCAGTAAAAAGTCAATAAAAAGAAAAAGTCCCACAGGAAGGACCAATTCCCATGGGACGAATACAAAAAAACAATTTGCAACTACATAATAGCTCAAAAATGGTTATGAATCAATAGAAAATCATTACGGAGACGGGTTGCATACGATAAGGAAGAGGTGGTGCCTTATGAAAGAAATCATGGTTGTTACTCGGATCACAATCGGAGGACAGCAGTATACAGCAGAGGAACTCGGAGAAGAGAAAGCAAAAGAGATCGTTCGCCAGCGGATGGAAGCCGCGGTGGAGTCGATGGGGTATGAAAGGAGTAAGGAATGAAAGCATCAGATAGAGCTGCGTTGGCAATCGGCGCGGTTGGTACATGGATCTACATCGGCGGCGTGGATTCCGACCTGTGGGGACGCGCCGCCCTGGGAGCTGGAATGTTCCTTCTGGCGCTCGTGGCAAAGAAGATCGGCGATTACGTCGAAGAGTGCCGCGAGGAGCAGGAAGAGCGGGAAGAAGAGCGCCGGGACGAGGTGTTTGCGGCGTGGATCCGCTCAGGGTCGTTGAAAGAAGGGTGAGAATGATGCAGATTGTTGAATATACGGAGGCCGTGGATCTGACAATGCACGGCATGCATGATGATATCTACGTCATGCATCCGGTTGCCATCAGCAGTATGACCATGCAGGATGTGCGGGCGGCCGCAGAGGCTGGTGCAGTGTTTGCGGTAATGCAGACGCAGGTCAAGGCAGAAGAGCGGCCGAAGAAAGAGCCGGAGCCAAAAGCAGAGGCAAAACCAACGCCCCCCCGAAGAGCCCTGCAGGACAGGGCCGTAAGAGGAAACTGGACACTGGAAAGATGACGGCACTTCGAAACGCCGGATGGTCCTATGAAAAGATTGCGGACGAAATAGGATGCAGTGCGGGGACCGTATGGAATTACTTTAACAAAGGCAAGGAGACAGAAGAATGAAAAAGTATGAATATGCTGGTATTGACGTAAGCACAGAGAAAAGCGCGGCAGATGCGGCAACCTGCTACATCGAAGCGGTACGCCGTTACATGGAGCTGAAAACATTCCAGACGCTGATACAATCGCGGCAATCTTGGGATTGCAGCGGGTAGAAGAAAACAAAAAAGAAGGAGAAAAGAAAGGTGAATGAAGATAAGATTCTGGTGCCGTTGGATGACTATGAGGAGAAAGCAAAGGACCAGCGAACCGTGGAAATCATCCGCGATATGGTGATCCGCGAAGGAGATGTTGCTGTAAACACGCTGTGCGTATTGCTCGGAATCATGGGAGAGCCATGGAAGAAGTAGGAGGAGAAAGAGAATGAAGGAACTGCAGATTAAGATCAGTCAGGAACCGGCGGTGATCCGGTGTAACTTTGAGGATGTGAAAGCACAGTTATCTGCAAAGATGGCGGAGTACCAGGGCGCGGTGTTCACGGAGGAGTCCAAGAGCGTCGCCAAGGCGGAGCTTGCGTCTCTCCGAAAGACCAGAGACGAGATTGAGAAGCGCCGGAAAGAGGTCAAGGCGCAGTGCCTGGTACCGTACAATGACTTCGAGGAGAAGGTGAAAGAGCTGCTGGAAATCATCGACGAGCCGATCTGCCTGATCGACAGCCAGCTGAAAGAGATGGAAGCAGAGCGCATCCGAAAACGTCATGCAGATGTTGAGGCGATGTATGCAGATTGCACCGGTGAGTGGGCGGAGTACCTGCCGCTCAAAGAGATCTACGTGAAAAAGTGGGATAACGCCACCACCAGCCTGAAACAGATCGAAAAAGAGCTTTTGGCGATGGTTGAAAAGGTTTCTTCTGAGGTTGCCATTATCCGAAACACGCAGTCAGATGTTGTGGACGATGCGTTGAAGATCTATCAGAAGAGCCGTGATCTTGGTGCCGCCCTTACCCGGATTAATACATACGAGGACAACAAAAAGCGGGCATTGGAGACGGAACGCATCCGCATTCAGCAGGAAGAGGAGCAGCGCCGACAGGCTGAGATCGAGAGAGCGCGTGAGGAAGAGCGCCGGAAACTCGAAGAAATCGCCAAGGCCAGAGAGGAAGAACGGAAAAAGGCGGAAGAAGCGTTGAAAGCTGCGGCAATGGAAACACCAGAGCCGGAAGTACCGTTTTCCCTCGATGATGCAGAGGACGGCGATGATCTTCCGTTCCCACAGCCGCAGACAGTTACGATGTGGTATAAGATCATTGCTACACCGGATGAACTGGAGCAGGTGGAAATGGCATTGAACAGCCTCGGCATCTATTTCGAAAGGAGACAGGCATAATGGCAGAAGCAGAGAAATATCCCATGATCTACCGCTCGATTGCCGGCGTAATTGCGGATGTCGGTGCGGTTGGAAAGGACAAGGAGAATAAGCAGCAGGGATTTAAGTTCCGCAGCATTGATGATGTGTACAATGCCTTGCATCCGGCACTGGCAAAGAACAAGGTGGTCATCGTGCCGAATATCCTGAGTCGTGAGGTAAATGAGCTTCAGACGGCAAGAGGAACGGTAATGCATCATGTGATCTGTACGATCAAATTCACATTCTTCGCGGAAGATGGTTCCTCCATCGAGTCTACACTGGTAGGAGAAGCATTGGATACGGGAGACAAGGCGACTAACAAAGCGATGGCGATTGCGTACAAGTACGCATGCTTTCAAGTGTTCTGCATCCCAACGTCTGATATGGCGGATCCGGATGCGGAGTCGGTGAGTGGCATGCAGCCAGCAGGAAACCCGCCGCAGAGCCAGCAGACAGGAACCCCACCGGCGGCTGATATGCGAACCAGCAAAATCAACGGCGAGATGATCCGGCGGCTGCAGGGCGAGCTGGCGAGAACCGGCGTGCAGGAGGTGCAGATCAACAATACATTCAAGGTCGGAAAAATCAGTGATCTGACCGTGGAGCAGTACAACAAAGCGATGCGCCGCCTGCAGAAAACACCGAACCGGCAGAGTGCTCCGAGAAATATCCCACCGCAGGAAGAAAACCTTCCGGGGCAGATGGATATCACGGATTATCCTGCGCGGTGCCAGGTATGTAACAGGCGTTTTAAACGCCACGGAATAGCATCTTAAGAAAAAAAGGTACCCGCGCGGCCGGAAAATGGCTGTGCGGGGCAAATAGAGAGGATAGAGCATGAATAAAGTAATTTTGATGGGCCGCCTGTGCGCGGATCCGGAAGTGAGATACGCACAGAATCAGAACCAGACCGCCATTGCACGGTATCGTTTGGCTGTTGATCGGAGGTTTCACAGAGACGGCGATGCAACCGCAGACTTCATCAGCTGTGTTGCATTCGGAAAAGCGGCAGAATTTGCAGAGAAATACCTGCGCCAGGGTACGAAGATCGCAATTACCGGCCGGATTCAGACCGGCAGCTATACCAATCGGGAAGGTCAGAAGGTCTATACAACGGATGTAGTGGTTGAGGAACAGGAGTTTGCAGAGAGTAAGGGTGCAAGTGGAAACATCGAAGGATCGGCACCGCAGGCGACAGACCCAGATGGCTTTATGAGCCTCCCGGATGGCATCGACGAAGAACTTCCATTCAACTAGAGAGAAGGTGCGAAATGGCGTGGAAAAGATATGCCGGAAATAAATACGGCAGCCGAAAAGTGGAAGTGAATGGCATCGTGTTCGACTCGAAGCGGGAGGCGGCGCGGTACCAGGAGCTTCTGCTCCTCGAAAAAGCAGGAGAAATAAAGGATATCCGGCGGCAGGTCAAATATGTGCTGATCCCGGCGCAGTATGAGCATCCGGAAAGCACAACCAGAAAGGGGCGTGGAAGATGCGTCGAGCGGGAATGTGCCTACATAGCGGATTTTGTATACAAGACGATTCTGCCGGACGGGGATACCCTTACGATCGTAGAAGACACCAAGGGATTCCGGACGAAAGATTATATCATCAAACGGAAGCTGATGCTTTCCGTGTATGGAATACGAATCAGGGAGATTTAGGGAGGAGAGTAACATGGCGGATATCAAATGGATTAAGATCACGACAGATATCTTCGACGATGAGAAGATTCTGTTGATTGAGAGCCTGCCGGAGGCGGACTCGATTATTGTGATCTGGTTTAAGCTCCTGTGCCTTGCCGGGAAGATGAATAACAGCGGTGTGTTCCTGCTGAGTGATAAAATCGCCTACACGGACAAAATGCTGGCAACCATCTTCCGGCGGAAGGAATCTACGGTACAACTGGCACTTAAGACCTTCGAGCAGTTTGGCATGATTGAGATTCTGGACGGTGTGATTACCATCGAACTGGGGAAAGCATCAGAATCTGGAGCAGCTGGAGGCCCGGAAGAAGTACCAGAGAGAATACCAGCGGGACTACCGCAGAAAACAGAAGCTTCTGCTGACTGGTGAGCAGGAAGAAAATACAGAGGAAAGTTCATGTGAAGATTCACGTAAACATTTACATAAATATTTACATGAATCCAACGTTAACAGCCTAGATAAAGAGAAAGATAAAGAAGAAGATAAAGATAAGAATAAAGAGAAAGCAACCTGTGAGCAGGTTGTGGACCTTTACCGGTCCATCTGCATTTCTTATCCATCTGTAAAAACATTATCCGAAGCCAGGAAGAAGGCAATCAGAGCCAGATTGAAAGTTTACAGCCTAGAAGATTTTCGAAAGATGTTTGAAAAGGCAGAGGGATCCGCTTTCTTAAAGGGTGCCAATAACCGGAACTGGTCAGCAAACTTTGATTGGCTGATGAAAGATGCCAATTTTGCGAAGGTAATCGATGGAAGCTATGATAACAAACCACGTCAGGCGGAAAGTGCGAAGCCGATCACAGGAAATAAGTTCAATAATTTCCACCAGCGGCAATATGATATGGGATCGCTTGAGCAGATGTTACTTGAAAACCAGAGTGCAGGAGGGTGAGAAATGGCAGTGATTGGAATTATCGTGTTCTGTGGAGTAGTCGTTGGTGCGGCGGCGTTGCTGCTGAACCGGCCAGAGCGGCCGAAGGATCCGAGGGAAGATCAGGAGCAGATGGAATACTTGGAAGCATGGAAGAAAAAACATGAAAGGACGGACAAAGAAAAATGATACCGAGAAAATTTACTGGAGAAATGCTGAAAGGAAGAAAAGCAACGCTGGAACGCGATATAAGAAATGTGGCAGGCGTAGCGATAGGGAAAGGGGCGACAGTTACAATCACGGAGGTTGTGCGCGGAAAAGGGCTGACAATTAAAACGGAGAAATGCCCACATTGCGGACAATATTCATACATCACAAGAGTACAGAGAGAGGATTTAACACTGCTACCAAATGTATAGTAGTATTTTTTGCGCTGGTAATCGGAGCAGCAGCGTGGCTGCTGAACCGATCAGAACATCCGAAGGAATCGCGGGCGGAGAAGCATGGACTGGTTCGCGGAAAAAACCTGGTAAGTTACCGGCGGAAAAAAAGATAAGATGGAGTAAAATATTATGAACCAGAAGGATCTGATTATTGATTGCTTTGCTGGCGGAGGCGGTGCCTCCGTTGGCATTGAGATGGCACTGGGGCGGCCTGTAGATATAGCGATCAACCACGACCCGGACGCCATCCTGATGCACAAAACCAACCACCCGAACACACTGCATCTGACCGAGGATATTTTCAAGGTCAACCTGCGGAAATACGTCAAAGATCAGCATGTGGCATTGATGTGGGCAAGCCCGGACTGTACGAGCCACAGCAAGGCCAAGGGAGGAAAACCACGGGAGCGCGGTCTGCGTATCCTTCCATGGGCGGTGTATAAGCACGCCAAGGAGATTCTGCCGGATGTGATCCTAATGGAAAACGTGGAGGAAATCCAGCAGTGGGGGCCTCTGGACGCGAAAGGCTATCCGATCCCGGAAAGAAAGGGAGAAGATTATCAGAAATTTATCCGGTCGATGAAAGCGTTGGGGTATATATTTGACTGCCGGGAGTTGGTAGCTGCCGATTATGGAGCACCGACCACAAGAAAACGATGGTATGCGGTGTTCCGACGGGATGGGAAAGAGATTCGGTGGCCGGAACCTACACACAGCAGAGAGAACACCAGCTTGAGGCATTGGGAAGAATGCGGAGATTATATTGACTGGTCAGACCTAGGCACATCGATCTTTAACCGGAAAAAGCCGTTGGCGGAGGCTACACAGAAGCGTATAGCTAACGGGATTAAGAAATATATTATCGATGCGCCTGCTCCATATATCGTAAAAGATAAGGATGCGCTGGCATTTATCATTCAGTACCACGGCGAGACACGAGACGGAGATTCCAGAGGACAGCTTCTGACGGAGCCGATCAAGACGATCGACACCTCAAACCGGTACGGGTTGGTGACTGCATTTGTCACAAAATATTACAAGTCTGGTATCGGGCAGGGATGTGACGAGCCACTTCATACCATAACGACTTCGCCAGGGCATTTTGGACTGGTATCTGCGTTTTTGATCAAATATTACGGGGCTGGATGCGGGCAGATGCTCGATCATCCGCTCGGGACGATCACCACAAAAGACCGGTTCGGACTGGTCAACGTGATTTTGGACATCAAAGGAGAAAAGTATATCATCTATGATATTTTTCTGCGGATGCTGAAACCGGAAGAGCTGAAACTGATGCAGGGATTTCCACGAGATTATATCATTAACCGAGACTATAATTTTAAAAGTTACCCGGTAGCGAAACAGGTGGCGCGGATTGGGAACAGCGTGGTGCCGATTATGGCGCAGAAACTGGTAGAAGCAAACTGCCCGTATCTAAAAGTAGGAGTGCGGGTGCCAAACCTTAACATCGATGACAGCCAAGAGCAGTTGAGATTTGCGTGAGGAGGTGATACCAATGGAGAAAAAGGTTCTGGAGCAGTACATAGACGCATGCGAGCTGATCAAAGAGACGGAAAAGGACATTAGACGGCTGAAAAAGAAGCGGCAGACCATCGTGCAGACGAACGTGTCCGGGAGCAATCCGGATTTTCCGTACAATCCGCAGCACTTCAAGATCGCGGGAACAGCGTTCACTTATGAGGAGGATAGTAGACTGCGACACGAGGAAAAGATCCTGGAAGAGCGCAAGGAGAACGCCCAGCGACTGAAAACGGAAGTGGAGCAGTGGATGAACCACATTCCACAGAGGATGCAGCGGATCATCAAGTACAGAGTCTTCGAGGGGCTCAGTTGGAGTCAGGTGGCGGCAAAACTCGGAAGAAAGGCAACCGCAGACAGCGTGCGGATGGAATATCTGAGGTTTATGGAGGCGGCGTAGAAAAATTTGAGAGAAAATGAAAGTTTGTTCGTTTTGTTCGCAATGTTCGTTTTCAAAATGTTATAGTGTATCATGGAGAGAACGGAAGGAAGGGTTTCATCTTTTCTTTACCTCCTTGTGAATGTATTTTGAGCGGCGGCTAGGGGTCACAGCTTAGCCGCTGACTTGGGCAGTATAAGCCCGTGGAAAATGCCCGAATGATGCACGGTGCAGATTGGTACCCTGCACCAACTGGAACGTAGCTCAGAAGGAAGAAGCAGTCGCATGCTATTCGCATGAGTCGACAAGGGCGCAGGTTCGAGTCCTGCCGTTCCAACTCTCCAGTGGATGGAGATTCTCCGATTTGTTACTCTTATACAAGGATTCCTCGCAGAGATGCGGGGAATTTTTGCGTGCAGAAATGAGGTGAGCTTGAGTGACGGAAAAACAGAAAAAGTTTTGCGATGAATATTTGAGTGATTTGAACGCCACTCGGGCATATAAAGCAGTGTATAAAGGCGTGAAAAGTGATGAAGTAGCTAAAGCGGCGGCAAGCAGATTGTTAACTAATGTTAACGTTAAAAAATATATAGCTGATCGGATGGAAGAGATCCACAACGAGAAGACGGCGGACGCCCAGGAAGTAATAGAGTATCTGACTTCCGTGCTTCGCGGAAAAAGCAGTTCCACAGAAATTGTAGTTGAAGGAACCGGCGACGGCTGCTCCGAGGCACGAACCATCGAAAAGGCACCGTCTGAGAAAGAGCGCTTAAAGGCTGCGGAGCTTCTCGGCAAGCGATACGGACTGTATACAGAGAAAGTTGATGTGGCAACCGATATGGATCTCAACATCACGATTGACTACGGGGAGGACGATTCCGGATGAATATAAACGTCCAGATGAATCCGGGCTTCAAAGAAGTTGACCGTTCCCGGAAAAGATATATCGTTATGAAAGGCTCTGCTGGATCAGGAAAGAGTGTTGATACGGCGCAGAATTATATCCTGCGGCTGATGCAGGATCCGGGAAGAAATCTTCTATGCGTTCGAAAGGCGGACGTGACCAACAGGGATAGCACTTTTGCAGAATTGCAAGGTGCTATTTTTCGCATGTTTGGGGAGCAGTACAAGAAATATTGGCATATTAACAGCTCCAACATGATTGTGGAGTGTAAAATCAACCGCAATCAGATCATTTTCCGAGGCGTCAACGATGAAAAGCAGCGTGAAAAACTGAAATCCATTACATTCAAACGTGGCAAGCTGACGGATGTCTGGATCGAAGAAGCCACGGAAATTACGCAGGCGGACTTCGAGATCATTGATGACCGTCTCCGTGGTGAACTGCCGGATGGACAGTTCTATCAGATCCGGATGACGTTCAACCCGGTATCGGCGTACCACTGGATTAAGCGTGTGTTCTTTGACCGGTCAGATCCGGATGTTCTGACACATCAGTCAACCTACGAGCAGAACCGCTTTATCGATGATGCCTACCGAAGACGTATGATGCGGCGTAAGGAAGTGGATCCAGAGGGGTATCGGGTGTATGGCCTGGGGGAATGGGGCGAGGTCGCCGGACTGATCCTCAAAAACTATGTTGTCGAAGAATTTGACTGTTCACCGGAACGATTCGATTACATGGTCAATGCACAGGATTTCGGATTCAATCACGCCAATTGCATCGGTGAGGTTGGCTTTAAGGATGGTGATCTGTATCTATGCCGGGAACTGTACGTGTATGAGATGGACACGGACGAGATCATCCGGCTGGCGGAGGGGCAGTTCAACAAGCGCCTGCGCATGTGGTGCGATTCTGCGGAGCCGGACCGTATCAAGATGTGGCAGAAGGCGGGATACCGCGCAAAAGGCGTGCAGAAGGAGCCGAACAGCGTGCATGCCCAGATAGATTACCTGAAACAGCACAGAATCCATATTTACCCGTCCTGCGTCAATACAATAAAAGAAATTCAGCAATGGAAGTGGAAGAAGGATGAGCGTACCAACACTTATCTCGAAGAGCCAGTTCCATTTTTTGATGATGCCATGGCGATGCTTCGGTACTCCATTGAGGAAGAACGCAAGGCGAAACCACGGCTGAACAGAAAGGTGAAAGGAGGGATATAGAAGTGCAAACGAATTTGTATAGGCTGCCGTCGGAAGAGACGCTGACAGATGCCAAATTGAACGAATTTATCATGCGGCATTCCGGAGAGTGCGCATTTAGATACAGCAGGCTGCAGGAGGCCTACGAGACGGATTACCCGATCCTGCATGAGCCGTTAAAGCCCAAGTGGAAGCCGGACAACCGAATCATGGTCAATTTTGCAAAATATATCGTGGATACGATGAATGGTTTCTTCATCGGGCATCCAATTAAGCTACTGGTTGATGGTGGAAACGAAGTGGTTGAGAAATATGTTGAGTTCCTGGATCAGTACAACGATCAGGACGATAACAATGCTGAACTGTCCAAGATCTGCAGTATCTTCGGCAAAGGCTATGAAATGTATTACGTAGATGAGAACGGAAATATCGGTATCACCTATCTGAGCCCGCTGGATGCATTCATGATCTACGACGATTCCGTGCTGGAAAGGGAACGATATTTCGTGCGGCTGTATTACGATTCGAATCAGATCCTTCATGGAAGCGTATCGGACGAGACGAAGGTCCGCTGGTTTACAATCAAAGGAAAATTGCTCTGGGATGCAGACGAGAAGATACACGGCTTCGACGGCGTTCCGGCATCGGAGTACGTAGAAAACAAGGAGCGTATGGGAATCTTCGAGCCGGTCCTTACGATGATTAATGCATACAACAAGGCGATCAGCGAGAAAGCCAATGATGTTGACTATTTCGCGGATGCCTATCTCAAGGTTCTTGGTTCCAAGCTGGAAGAAGACGATGTGGCGCATATCCGGGATGACAGAATCATTAATTTCGACGGGGACACCGAACGGTTGATTGTCGAATTTCTTCAGAAACCGGATGGTGATACCACGCAGGAGCATCTGATCGATCGTCTGGAAAAGCTCATTTTCCATATCAGCATGGTGGCCAATATCTCGGATGAGAATTTTGGCACCAGTTCCGGCATCGCCATGAAATATAAGCTGCAGGCAATGAGTAACTTGGAAAAAACGAAAGAGCGGAAATTTACCAGCGGTATGAACCGGAGGTATCGTCTGATTTTTTCAAATCCGGTCTCAGGAATGAAAAAAGATGACTGGGTGAAGATCCATCCACATTTTACACCAAATTTCCCGGCAAACCTGCAGGAAGAGGCAGAGATCGCGAAGAATCTGGAAGGTGTGGTCAGCCAGGAAACACAGCTCGGGGTGCTGTCTATTGTGGACAATGTACAGGATGAAATCAAGAAAATTGATACCGATCAGAACAAGGTGAGAGCGGATCCAGTGATGAAGCAGATGTTTGGCGGCGGTGGACAGGATGACGAGTAAGGAATACTGGCAGAAACGTGAGACGGAACATGCCAAGAAGAATAAGATGTCTGAGCAGACCTATGCAGAAGAGATCCGGAAGACCTATGCGTATATGGCGGATCAGATTCAGAAGGAAATCGATGGATTTTACGCAAAATACGCCAATGCTGAGAAGATTTCGCTGGCAGAAGCAAAGAGAAGGGTTTCCAAGCTCGATATCGAAGAGTATGGCAGGAAAGCGGCGAAATACGTCAAAGAAAAAGATTTTTCCGACCAGGCGAATGAAGAGATGCGGCTGTACAATGCAACCATGAAGATCAACCGTCTGGAACTGCTGAAAGCAATATTGGGCTGGAAATGGTATCCGGATTCGATGAACTGCAGAAATATTTCGATCGGACGCTGACACAGCAGACAATAGAAGAATTTCGCAGGCAGGCGGGTATTCTTGGCAATTCCGTGCAGGAAAATGGGAAAATGGCGCGGGCAATTGTCGATGCGTCATTCCATAACGCCACTTATTCCGATCGAATCTGGATGTATCAGGATATGCTGAAAGCAGAGCTGGACAAGCTGCTGAAAACAGGGCTAATCCAGGGCAAGAACCGCGGGAGCTTGCGGTGCACCTGCAGAAACGCTTCGGTGCAAGCCGGGAGGATGCAGAGCGGCTCATGGTCACGGAGCTTGCCAGAGTCCAGACAGAAGCGCAGAAGCAGTCCTATATTCGAAATGGATTCGAGGAGTATACATACGTTGCCTGCGGGAATGCAGATGTCTGCGAACGGTGCCAGGCGTTGGATGGTAAGCATTTCAAGGTGCAGGATATGATGCCGGGAACGAACGCGCCGCCGATGCATCCACGGTGCCACTGCTCCACGGCAGCCTATGAAGACAGTGCAGAATATGAGAAATGGTTGGACTTTCTGGAGCAGGGTGGTACCACAGAAGAATGGGAAGCATCGAAAAACAGAAAGGCAAGATATAAAGACAACGAAGGAATATTCCAAACATTGGATGGCAGATCAAAGGGGCGAGACGTTATCAAACCTCGAAATATCATGAAAGAAATGAAAAAGTCCAGCATCGGAACGGAAATGTTGGAATATCTTCAGGAAAATGATATTCAAATAAAGGTATGGTACGGAGTTGATGTTGATGAAGGACTGGACGGACTTTTCGAAGATGGAGAAATCAACATTTATGCTGATAATACTAAAACGGTTCGCGAAACGGCTATTACGGTGATTCACGAGGCCACGCATGCCAAAATCAACAAGCCAAATACCAAAAGTCAAGAACTGCAATGCTATGTGAACGAGTACAGGCATCAAAACATTGAATTGACAGAGAAAGTGCTCCAGGATATAATTAATCATATAAATGATAAATATCCGAATCTGAAATGGGAGTGATTGTTTATGACGAATACTCTGAATATTCCGCCTCATGAGAGAGTAAAGCTCTTGAGGAAAGGCGAAAAAGTTTTGTGCAAAAAATGTAAAACAGGAGTTATGATTCCTGTTGGCGACCGTGAAAAAACCAATACTTTTTACTGTGATTCTTGCAAGAATCAGTTAATTATCAACTGATGATAAGGAGACAGGACAAATGGCTCAGAATGATTATTTCGTGATTGTATACCAGGTACTGAAATATCTGTATGAATGCTTGAAAAAGGGTGAAAAACCAGAAGCGTGTTACCTTACAGCATCAGCTTATAATATTCCTGAGAATTATTGGCAGTATATCATTTTAAGCCTGATTACAGAAGAATATGTAAAAGGCATTGCTGTTAATCATACGAAAGATGGCGTTCTTTTAGGCGATCTGCCGGATGCTATTATCACGCCCAAAGGTATTTCATATCTGTTTGAGAATTCATTGATCGAAAAGGCAAAAAGGACATTGAAGGACGTAAAAGAGATGGTTCCGTTCGTATAAAACTGTTTAAGGAGTAAAAAACGATAATGGCAAAGAATGACATGGAAGTAATCATGTATAAAATACTGAGATATCTGTACGAATGCATGAAACTCGGTGTAGAACCAGAACTCGAACAGTTCGCGTGGAATTCAAAATTATTTGATATTCCGCAAAGCTATTGGTGCAAGATCATTGCAACACTTGTAAGGAAGGGATATATTACAGGATTTGTGGTCGTTGACAAAACAAAAGACGCGCCAATGCTCCAAACAGACAGACCATTTGAGATTACGTTTGAGGGCGTACAGTTCCTGGAAGAAAACAGCCGCATGCAGAAAGCAAAAGAATATTGTGCTGAAACATTCAACGTGATATTGTCTGCATTACTTGGCGCGATTATTTCATAGTTACCACCAGTCGAGCGGCCGGTGGTATTTTTGTACTCATTTTTAAGAAAGAGAGGGAAAACAATATGGGAAATGAAGAATTTTTAAGTTTATGTAAAGCAAAGGTTGCCGAGTATACCAATGCACATATGGACAAAACGGATCAGAAGCAGATTAGCGTAAATGATGTATATGTTGTATGGAGTTGTAAAACTTTACAGAATAACAAAGCTTTACTCAGTACTACGGTTCCAGATGGAATGTACTATGAACTGACGTACAACGGAGATAAACATGAGTTATATCTGGATGCCTATAAAAAATTTGAAAACAAGTGTTTTGAGATGTAAGGAGAGGAAGAGCAATGAAATTTACAGAAGCATTTAAAATGATGAAACAAGGAGCAAAAGTAAAATTACCGTCATGGGGTGGCCATTGGTACTGGGATCCGGAGAAAGAAACAATTATGATTCAGTGCAGACCGCAGGACGGCGATCAGGGAGAATTGCTTGACATTCGCGAGACACAAAGAGTGGAATACACAACTATGAATCTGCTTTCTGATGAATGGATTGTAGCAGATGAGAAAAACTGTCCGGTTCTTGGCGGCGAAGCAACCTTTTCGTTCGGTGAAGCAATCAAGTATCTGAAACGTGGCATGAAAGTGAAACGCAAGGGCTGGAATGGTAAGAATCAGTACATTCAGCTGGCAACTGAAATTTCTTACAAAACAGCCGAAGGAGATGTTGTGAACTGTGAACATGATGCTATCGGAAATGCGGCTATTGCATTTTGCGGAACTTCTGGTGTGCAGATGGGATGGCTTGCGTCTCAGGCTGATATGCTGGCAGAGGACTGGGTATTTGTGGAGGAATGAAGAACATGAAAAAGAAAATGATGGCAGTGTTGCTGATGGCATTGCTTTTGTGTATGGCCTTTACCGGCTGCGCAGAAGTGAATCAGGTCAGCAACAACATTTCGCAGGAGGCTGACAACTTCAATGTAACGCGGAAACTCACAGTAGTGAATGCACGGACGGACACGATCCTGCTGGAATTGACAGGAACATTTGCCCTGAAAAATAATACGGATAACGAACTTGAGGTCATTATCGAGACAGAAGAGGGCAAATACAAGAAAGATCTGGTATATCTAAATGACTATACCATGTATGTTGTCGAAGATGTTTCCGGAGCAGATGTAGATAAATACCATTATGAAATCAATTTTCTGCCAGAGTGGGGAGCGACAGTAACACACAAAGACTGAAAGGGCAACCATGATTGAAGTAAAAATCCGTCCGGATGAGATTACATTATTCGGCCATGCAAATTATGCAGTAGCGGGGCAGGATATCGTTTGCGCCGGCGCAACGGCACTGGTGCAGACACTGATCCGGTCGATCGAGGATCTGACAGAGGATAAAATAGAATACAGCATATCACCCGGATGGGCAGATATCAAATACGGGAATTTATCAGAGAAAGCAAAAACTCTGGTGGATTCCTTTTTTGTTGGCATCTGTATGATCGCTGACGAATACCCGGACTGTGTCCGGATTGTGTAACAGGTGTGACCGGGATGTCGTTAAACTACAACACCAGGAGCAACGGCACGGGCCTGCATGGAACGGGACGGGGCAGAAAGGGAAAAGAAATGAAGTACAGAAACATGCGTTGGAGAATTCCAATGAACAACCTGCAGTTATTTGCAGAAGGTGAAGGAGACGGCAGCGGAGCCGGAAACGGAAACGAGGACGGAGCCGGAGCAGGTTCTGGAGATAGCGGCAATGAGATGTCGTTTGATGATTTTCTGGGGCAGGCAGAGAATCGCGCGGAGTTCGACCGCAGAGTGCAGAAAGCGGTAAATACAGCAGTGACCAAAGCGCAGGAAAAGTGGCAGGCACTGACTGATGATAAGCTTTCAGAGGCGGAAAAGCTGGCGAAGATGACAAAGGAAGAGAAAGCGGAGTATAAAACCCGGAAGTTGGAAAAGGAACTGGCAGATCTGAAACGGCAGAATTCGCTCTCGGAAATGTCAAAGACGGCCAGAAAGATGCTGGCAGATGAAGAAATCAACATCCCGGATGAAATTCTGGCACATCTGGTATCGGAAAGCGCTGAGGATACCAAGACGGCAGTCGAAGCTTTCACAAAGATGTACAAGGATGCAGTACAGGCTGCCGTAAAAGATGCCCTGAAAGGAAATGCCCCAAAGGGCGGATCCGGCGGAAAAGGCGCTGTGACAAAAGAACAGATTCTTGCAGTCAGCAACCCAATTGAACGGCAGCGGCTGATTGCAGAAAATATTGCATTATTTCAGTAGGAGGAAAACAGCATGCATAGAATTGGAAAATTAGGGCTGCAGGTATTTGCGGCACCGGATAACATGACAGGTAAGGCACAGATCCAGGTAAAAGCCCGTGAGATTGACTTCGTAACGAGCTTTGGAAAGAATATTCAGGCACTTCTGGACATTCTTGGTATTGCCCGGATGATCCGAAAAGAAAACAATTCGGTATTAAAAACAAAGAAAGTAACAGGAACCCTTCAGTCCGGCGATGTAGGCGAGGGTGAGGAAATCCCGTATTCCCGTTATGAGGTAGTGGAGACACCGTTTGATACCATTCGGATCGAAAAGTACAGAAAAGGTGTATCCCTGGAAGCGATCGCAGAAAAGGGCTATGATGCCGCTGTACAGTCCACAGATGAAGAATTTAAAACGGATCTGCAGAACGTGGTCATGGATAAGTTCTATGCTCAGCTGAAAGCCGGATCCCTGACCGGACATGAAAGCACCTGGCAGATGGCGGTTGCGATGGCAATCGGTAAAGTAAAGGACAAATTTAAAAAGATGCGGAGAAGTGCAACCGGAACAGCCTCTGGGTGAACACACTGGATGTATACAAATATGTTGGCGCTGCGAACATCACGCTGCAGACGGCATTCGGCTTTGAATACATGAAAAATTTCCTTGGAGCGGAGGTTGTTTTTATCAGCTCTGAAATTCCGGAAAACGTAGTCATCGCCACTCCGCTCAACAATATCATCGGATATTATGTTGACCCGGGTGATTCTGAATTTGCAAAATCAGGCCTGGTTTATACCACAGATCCAACCACAAATTTCATCGGTTTCCACTCTCAGGGCTCTTATGAGCGTGCAATGTCGGATCTGTTTGCAATCATGGGACTGCGGATCTTCTGTGAGTACCTGGATGCGATCGCCTATATCTCTGTTGGCGGAGCTGATACCCAGACACTGGGAAAACTGACCCTGACATCCGCAGAAGGTTCTGAAACCGGAAAAACAAAGATCTCCGTAAAAGAGCAGCTGATGTCTATGAAAAACTGCTGGAAGTACAAAGATGCGGCATCCGCGACTACCGTGAAATACGGCGATGACGTGAAAAACTGGAGCAAATGGGATGGAGAATCCGAAATCGCATCTACAGAAACCCATCACATCACGCTGGTTGAGTGTGATCAGAACTATAAAGCAGTCCGTTCCGGCGATGTAACAGTAGCTGTGAAGAGCTGAGAAGGAGGAACCTATGTACAGGGTGATTGAATACTTTACGGATCTTCATGACGATGACCATGAGTACCGAGAGGGTGATGTTTTCCCGCGCGAGGGAATCAAGGTCTCGAAAGAGCGTCTGGAAGAGCTTGCTTCGGATAAAAACCTGCGTGGAACCCCGGTGATCGAACTGGTAAAAGAACCAGAGAAGTAGGAGGCAGTCGATGCTCGAAGATCTGAAACTGCTTCTTGGACTGGAAGACACAGATAAAAAGACAGAACAGCAGCTACAGCTGATTCTGAATGCCACGAAACAGCGGTTGAAATTTCTTCTTGGCGGTCTGGAGCCGCCGGAAGAAATGGAATACATCATATTGGATGTTTCAGTCATTCGATTCAACCGAATCGGATCAGAAGGGCTCTCCTCTCACAGTGTTGAGGGCGAGAGCCTTTCCTGGTCTGAAAATGATTTTGCCGGGTACATGGATGATATTCAGTCTTATCTGGACAGCCAGCGGGAGGCAAGGAAGGGAAAGGTGAAGTTTTTGTGAGATACGATACGCCAATTTTCTTCCGGCGAGTCCTGCCGGGTGAGTATGATCCAACGACTGGAAACTATGCCGACGATCAGGTAACAGAGGTGCGGAAAATGGCATCTGTGATGGATACGCGGGCGGAAATCATGCAGATCGTATACGGTGGGATCCGTCAGGGCAGCGTGACAGTGCAGCTCCAGAACCATTATCAGAAGCCATATGACAGAATTCGGATCGGGAACACGAACTATAAAGTGGACTATACGCGGAAATTGCGTGTAAAACAGACATTCATACTATCGGAGGTGGTCTGATGCCGAAAATCAAGCTGGAAGGAATGGAAAAACTGCAGGTTAAACTGAAAAAAAACGTGCAGATGAGTAAAGTGAAACAGATAGTAAAGGATAATGGTGCAGCGCTGCAGGAGGCCGCACAGAGAAAAGCTCCAGTGGATACTGGTAATTTGAAACGAAACATCGGTCTTGAGATCCGAGATGGCGGTCTTACGGCGGAAGTAGAGCCGACGGCAGAGTATGCGGCGTATGTGGAGTATGGTACCCGTTTTATGAACGCACAGCCTTATATGCGGCCGTCCTATAACCAGCAGAAGGAAAAATTCAAGTCGGATATGAAGAAATTAGTGAGGTGAACTGATGGATCCACAGCAGGAATTGTTCAGTGCCCTTCTGGTTGCACTGAAAAAAGAATATCCGGACAGCGTGTATGATACGTTTCTGCCGCCGGAAGGCACGCCATACCCGTTTCTTTATCTGGCAGACAACGACCAGAATGACAGGGAAAATAAAAGCGCTGTGTTCGGGACGGTCAGCCAGACGATCCATGTATGGCACAGCAATCCACGGCAGCGTGGAACGGTATCACAGATACTGCTGCAGGCAAAACAGATCTGCAGGAAATTAGAACATACCGGCCACTTTTCCTGGTCCGTGCAGGAAATGAATCAGCAGATATTGGCGGACATAACAACGAAACAGCCACTTCTTCACGGAATTCTGGAAGTGACCTTTTCATTCAGTTAGGAGAACAGCATGAGAAAAACAATTGATTTGCAGTTATTTGCAGATGCGATCCGTGGCAAAAAGATCGTCTATCTGTACCGTCTCAAGAAAGACGCGGCTAAAAATGCAGCTACAGCATTAGCCTTTACTACAGAAAACGGAAGAACGACAAGCAAGGATGCAGATACCACAGAGACCAAGGACGGCACGATTCGAACCCCGGGAGCAGCCGAGGTTGAGATTACGGCAACCAGTATTCTTGCCAAGGGCGACACACTGATCGACTCTCTTGAAGATGCCATGATCAATGATGAACTGGTTGAGATCTGGGAAGCAAATCTGGATGAACCAGCATCCAGCGGAAGCAATAAATTCAAGGGAAAATATTTCCAGGGTTACGTAACGGAGCTGGAAAAGACTTCGAATGCCGAGGATATGGTAGAAGTATCCCTTACCTTTGGCGTAAACGGAACCGGCGAGAAAGGCGATGTGACAGTGACAGCCGCACAGCAGGAAGTAGCGGCATACGTATTTACAGATACAACTAAAACAGGAGCGTAAAAATGCAGAGGGCGAGCAATCGTCCTCTTTTTTGAACAGTAAAGGAGAAAAATGATATGGAACTTACAATCAATGGACAGGTGTATCAGTTTAATTTTGGCATGGGATTCATGAGAGAAATGAATAAAAAAGTAACTATGCCGGTAGACGGAGTAAAAGATGCTAAGAAGAATATTGGCCTGAGATACGCTGTGGCAGGGATCATGGACGGAGATGTAGAGTCTCTTGAGGATCTGTTACTCGTAGCGAATAAAGGGCAGAATCCGAGAGCAACTACAGAAATTCTGGATGAATATATTGATGATCCGGATACCGATATCAATCAGCTCTTCGAAGATACGATGGGTTTCTTAAAGAGTGCAAATGCTACGAAGAAATGCGTCCAGAATCTCGAGAAGACGATCGAGGAAGAAAAAGCGAAGAAGTAGGCGATATAACTCATGAAGAGGCGAGCTTCGAAGAACAATACCGGGAAGCTGCAATCAGCTGCTTCCGGTATTTGGGATTCACATCGTTTGAGCAGGTTGATCGTCTGACGATAGCACAGTACGAAATTATGATGGAAGCGCTGAGATATCGGATAGTAGACGACGAATACAGGGCACATCGGCAAGCCTTTCTGAATTTTGCTGCCCAGGCGCAGAAAAAATCTGGGAAGAAAACAGTGCCAGTATACAAAAGATTCCGAAATTTCTTCGACTATGAAAAAGAATTAAAAAATGTGAAGGAAAAGAAACATAAGAAGAGCGATCCGCGTTTTGTTGGAATATCCAAGTTGTTAAAGAAAGGAGGGCGAACAGATGGCAGAATCTTATAGCGTAAAAGCGGTTTTGTGCGCGGAAGATAAAAACTTCTCGTCAATGATGAAATCATGTAGCAGTTATGCTGATAATCTGAAAAATACGCTTACAAGTGGAATTGGATTTGGTGCTATGGCGGCGATTGGATCCAAGGCAGTCTCGGCAATCGGAAGCGGACTGAAAAGCTTGACTGCTGGTGCAATAAGCGCTGGCGCGAATTTTGAGAATGCTATGTCGTCTGTAGCAGCTATTTCCGGAGCTACAGGATCCGACTTTGATAGACTGTCTGAAAAGGCAAAACAGCTTGGAAAATCCACGCAGTACACCGCAAGCGAGACAGCTTCTGCGATGGAGTATATGGCAATGGCCGGCTGGAAAACTGAGGATATGTTAAATGGAATCGAAGGTGTAATGGATCTAGCCGCAGCGTCGGGAGAAGATTTGGCAGGCGTTTCTGACATTGTAACAGATGCGATGACAGCGTTCGGCTTATCAGCAGATGGCACAACCAAAATTATTAAAGATGGTTTTACGAAAGAAGTTTCTAACGCTTCACATTTTGCTGACGTTCTTGCAGCGGCTTCGGCCAATTCCAATACAAATGTTGCCATGTTGGGTGAATCATTTAAATATGCGGCTCCGGTAGCTGGATCGTTAGGCTATAGTGTAGAAGATACAGCCATCGCTCTCGGTCTCATGGCTTCATCAGGATTGAAAAGCAGCATGGCCGGAAGTAGCCTTCGAACTATTCTGACGAATCTTGCAAAGCCAACAGATGATATCAGTGACGCAATGGATTATTTGGGCATATCGTTGCAGAATGGTGATGGCTCGATGAAGTCTCTGATGGACATTGTAACCGATCTGCGCGGTGCATTTGGACAATGCAAAATGCCAATGGATCAGTTCCAAGAGAACCTTGCAAAACTTGACGAAAAGTATGCCAATGGAGAGCTGACAGAAAAGAAGTATAATGAAGCATTAGCAGATTTAACGGAAAAGGCTTATGGAGCAGAGGGAGCGTTAAAGGCCAAATACGCTGCTACGTTAGCTGGAAAAGAGGGTATGTCAGGTCTGCTTTCAATCGTGAGTGCGGCACCAGAGGATTTTGACAAGTTAACCAATGCCATTTATAACAGTGACGGTGCAGCCAAAGAAATGGCAGAGATCAAAATGGATAATCTTCAGCACGATGTCGTGAAACTGCAGTCTGCTATGGAAGGACTTGGAATTACTGCATTCAACCAGGTTGGCGGAAAAATGAGAGGTTTGGTTGGCATCGCAACTGAGACGGTTGGAAAAATTGATGAAAAGCTTGCCAGCGGAAAAGGGATCGAAAAGGCTGTCGATAAAATAGAATCAATGGTTGAGAAAGCAAAACCATATTGGGATATTTTCAAAACGGACGCATTGGAAGCGGGAACGGCACTGGGCGATGCGGCTGGGGCGATCATAGGAGATATCAAGAAGCTTTCAGGTTCTTTTGGCAGCACAGAAAGTATTGAAAATTTCTCTACCACTTTGGGAGAGGTCAAAGATGGAATTGTAGCAGTTTCGGGATTTTTGGAAAAACATTCGGACGCGATTGCAAAAGTAGCGGTGGCACTTCCGAAACTCTTGATTGCATATAAAGGCTTTAAAATCGTTAAGGCTGTAGCACCATTTGTTGGCGCATTTACAGGAGCTGTTGGAGGGCTGGCAAAGGCTGGACTCGGGAAAATCGCACCTGGGCTATTTGGTGTTTCAAAAGGCCAGGAGGCGGTTGGAAAATCCAGCGGCGGTAGTGCGAAGAAAATGGTAGCGTCTGCCAAGCTTTTATGATGATGGGCGTTGGAGTGCTGGCGATCAGCGCAGGATTCTACTTGCTTGCACAGTCGGCAATTGCAGTAGCCAATGCTGGTCCGGGGGCAATAGCTGTTTTTGCCGGTTTGATTGGCGTGGTAGTAGGGCTCGCAGTTGGTATGACGAAATTGTTTTCATCTATGTCCGGCGGTTCAAAGAAATTAACAGCGATGGCACCGGCGCTTCTGGCGTTGGGAGCGGCTGTGCTAATGATTAGCGCAGGTTTGGCACTTTTGGCATATTCTTCGATTCAGTTGGCGAGTGCCGGTCCGCTGGCTATCGGCGTAATGGTAGGAATGGTGGTTGCACTTGGCGGCTTGATGCTGGTGGCCAAGAGTGTAGCGCCAACGCTTTCGGCCGGAGCGGTTGGATTTGTTGCGTTTGGCGCTGCGGTATTAATTGCAGCAGTCGGAATCAGTTTGTTATCCTTGGCGGCTATTAATCTTGCAAATGCCGGTCCGCTGGCTATTGGATGTATGGTTGGCATGGTTGCGGCAATCGCTTTGTTGGCAGTTGGAGCGGCTGCTCTTGGACCAGCACTAACAGTGGGAGCAGTTGGTTTTATTGCATTTGGAGCCGCTATTGTTTTGGTGGCAACAGGTGCGTTGATTGCCAGCGCGGCATTGGCGGTTGTGTCCGCTGTTCTTCCTTCAATTGTACAATATGGAAGCCAGGGAGCGGTAGCTATTGCTCAGCTTGGCACAAGCATGATTGTTTTTGGCACCGGAGCTGCTGTTGGAGGAGTTGGCGCAACCGTGCTCGGAGTTGGTCTTGCGTTGGTCGGCGTAACTGCACTGGCTGCAGCCGCAGGAGTAATTGCATTGGCTGCCGGAGCAGCGGTGCTTGGAGCTTCGCTTGTGATGGCAGGTGCAGGTTTGACGATTATGGGAGCAGCGTTTCCACTTGTAGCGGCTGGCGCAAAGGCCAGTGCGGCTGGATTGACGGCATTACTTGGATCTGGTACTGCGGCCAGTGCAGTTTTTGTGATTTTGGCAGGATCTTCTGGCGCGGCAGCTGTAACAGTTGGCGTATTTGCAGCGGCAATGGTGGCCGGAGCCGCAGGAACCGGTCTTATGGTAGTTGCTCTGAAATCAGTAAATTCCAGTATGAAGTCAATCGCCGGAAATGCGAAAAGCGCTGAAAAATCGCTTACAGGTATGCGCTCCAGCGTGAATGTTGTGAATTCTGGGCTGGATGCATTGGGAAACAAGGCGAAATCTGCGATCAGTGCATTGATTAAGCAGTTTTCCCAAGGTGAAAGTAAAGCGAAGACTTCTGGAAATGCGGTTGGAAATAATTTTAATAATGGCGTTTCAGCTGGAATGTCAAGGGCGGTTTCTACAGCAGAAACAATGTCAAATTCAATCGTAATTACCATGCGATCATCGGCAGGTGGGGCCTATAACAGCGGTGCTTACATCGGCATGGGTCTCGCTAACGGTATGGCAAGTCAGGTTGGCTATGTAAGAGCAGTGGCGGCACAGCTTGCGGCTGCTGCAGAGGCGGCAATCCGCGCGAAAGCACAGATTCACAGTCCGTCACGGGTTGCGGATAAGCTTGGTAGTTATTTTGGAATCGGCTGGATCAACGGGCTTATGGATCATGTCCAGGAAGCAAAACAGGCAACTATGGAACTGATACAAATTCCAGAGCTTGCACCTGTGCCGGAAATCGGGATGAGCCTTAGAACAGGCTATGAAGATCTGAACGACAGTTACCAGTACAGCAGCAGCGGAAAGTATACCATCTACGTACCGGTTAATCTGGACGGAAGAGAGATTGGAAAAGCGACTGCAACGTATACACGAGAAGAAATTGAGAAACAGGAGACAAGGGAGAACAGAAAGAAAGGCAGGAGAACTAATGTATAACTTTGTAGATACCACAGAGCGGTACCCAGGGCAGAACCTGCCTTCGGAGGCTCTCATGTTTAATGGAAACTATTTGGAAAATGTGATTCCCGGATACCGGACACTGTATGTGTCCGGCCGGGAAATTATCAATACAGAACTTACGGAGCTGGAAGTCGGTGCATTGGACGGTGCGAGGTACAGAAGGAAACGGTACCCGTCAAGGACGATCGTGGTAGGATATCAGCTGATTGCGGAAGATAATGGGGCTTTCCGGAATGCGTACAACAAACTGAATGCATTGCTGGATGAGGAGCAGGCAACGCTGATTTTTGCCGATGAACCGGATAAGTTTTTCATTGGAACAAAGCAGGGGTCTTCTGAGGTTCCGACCGGTAAGAACGCCATCGCATCAGAACTCGAATTTTACTGCGCAGATCCATTTAAATATTCCGTTGAGGAATTTACAGCCAAACCAACTGCGGATGGCGGAAAAACGTTCGTCGTGTCCTACAATGGCACGTACAAAGCATTTCCGTCCTTCCAGGCGAAAATGAAAAGCGACAATGGAATGATTGGATTCGTGAATGAATCAAAGAAAATCCTTCAGTTTGGCGACCCGGATGAAACGGACGGCGAAACGTACGGCGAAACGTACAAAAAAAGTGAAATGGTAACAAACTATAAGGACAGAAGAATATGGGCAAAAGATACGAAATGGACAGACGACACAGGAAATAATTTTCTTCACGACACGAGTAAAACAGCCGGAAAATTGAGTGTTATGGATGTTTATGACGGGACGCAGGGGCTGTATTTGGCCAGCAGTGGATATGCTACAACGGCAAATAAAAATGGATGGAACGGGGCAATGAAAACAATTCCGATTGTGGATTCAAACGGAACGAAGGGATCTGCTAATCTATATTGTTACGTGAACAGCTGGTTTGAGACGGGTTTGATGGGGCAGACAGGATGCCAGGCGGTTGCTTTTTGCGATACAAATGGAAAAATGATTTGTTGCCAGGAAATCTATAAGAATGACATGAGCGGAAACACAGCAGCTATGTGCATGTGGGTAGGTGGAAATAAACCGCGAGTTGTAAAGAAATATACATTTGAACCATGCTACAGAGACGATTCCAATCCATATAATCGTTTGCGTGGTGATAGCGATATTTTAAAGAGTGGCGAAAAAATACGTTTCTACTGGTTTGGCGGATACAAAGAATTCACAGTTCCGGAGTTAAAAGATACAAAAGTATGCAGCGTAAAGCTTTACATTGGACAGTGGGGAGCGCGAGATACAGGGAATCAATTCGTCACGAGAAATTATTTCCGTGGGATTTCCATCCGCATCGACAATGTAGAGAAATGGCGAGATATCCCGAACAAATTTGCGGCAAACCAGATCTTAACGGCAGACTGCAGCAATGGAGATGTTACATTGCAGGGGCTTCCACGGCAGGATCTTGGAGCACTTGGAAATGATTGGGAAGGGTTCTACTTGAAACCTGGGACGAATCAGATCGAATGTATCGCTTCGAACTGGGCAACACAACCAGAGTTTACGATGAAATACAGGGAGGTGTTTCTGTGATTTTGTATTTTACGGACAGACATATGAATGTTCTGGGGCAGGCGAGTACACATCTTCCGGAAGGGCTGAGAGTTTCAGATGACCTGAAAACGGAAGAAGTAGAAGCTGGTGTTGCAACACTTGAATTTACACTGAATTATACAGAAAAAACGAGAAAAGAAGCTTCTCGGTATGGGGCAGTCGGAAATTACATTCTCCGAAAGAATGGAGAGGAAGAGGAATTCTATACCATCATTACCAGTGAGGAGAATGTTTTTAAACAGGAAGTCGAAATTTATGCAGAAGACGCAGGAATGGATCTACTGAATGAAACGGTTGGAGCCTATGCGGCCGACAAAGCATACCCGGCGAGCTATTACGTTGAGAAATTCAGCTACGATTCCGGTTTTGAAGTAGGACTGAACGAGGTCAGCAATCTGAACAGAAAACTGTCCTGGGAGGGGGAAACAACAGCTTCGGAGAGAATTCTGAGTGTTGCCACACAGTTTGACGCGGAGGTATCGTACAGTTTTGAGATCGATCGGCTGCGGATCCGGCACAAGTATATCAATCTACATAAAAAACGGGGAACAGACAGCGGCAGGGAGCTGCGGATCAATCGGGAGATCAACAATATCATTGTAAAGAGTTCTGTGGAAGATCTGGCGACTGCACTGTCCGTTACAGGAGGTTATCCGGAGGAAAGCGAGACGCCAATCACTTTAAAGGGATACAAATACGATGATGGCGACATCTATTTATCCGGCAGCACGCTGTATTCCAGGAGCGCTGTGGCAAAATGGAGCAGGTATCTGTCTGAAAAGGGAAATGGAACAGGGCATATTGTCCAGTCATATTCCTACGATACCACCAGTCAGTCAGAACTCTGCAACCGGGCAGTTTCAAAGCTGAAAAAGATCTATGATGCAGCGGTATCCTATGAGGTTGAACTTGCGTATCTGCCGGATGGAATCCGGATTGGTGATACAGTGAACGTCGTGGACGATGCAGGAGAACTATATTTGTCGGCACGTATCATGAAGCTGGAGTCTTCAGCTGCGAACGATGAATATACCGCTACGCTTGGAGATTACAAGGCAAAATCAAGCGGTATATCAGATAAAATGGTGGAACTGGCTGCTCAGTTCGAAAAACTGGCACAGAACCGGACGTTTTATACCTGGGTTGTTTTTGGCGATTCAGAAACAGGCAGCGGAATTTCACTTAACTCAAGTGGGAAAAAATATATGGGCATTGCCTATAACCAGACGACAAAACAGCCTGCGTTGACAGACCCAGGCATTTACAGTTGGGTAAAGGTTGCTGGCGATCAGGGAATCGCAGGAGCACCGGGAAAAGACGGCCTGACAAGCTTTTTCCACGTAAGATACGCGGACGTCTTAAACCCTGCAGCAAGCCAGCTGAGGAAGGACACTGGAAAATATATTGGAACGTATACGGATTTTACATTTGAAGACAGTACGGATCCAACGAAGTATACTTGGAGACAGTTCCAGGGAGATGACGGAGAAGATGGAGCGGACGGAATTCCGGGTGTAAATGGAACCAATGGTGAGACCAGCTACCTGCATATAGCCTATGCAATCAGCGCGGACGGAAAGTCCGGATTTTCTACAACGAACAGCGTAGATAAGACTTATATCGGACAATACGTGGATTTCGCAAAAGAAGACAGCACGAATCCGGCAAAATACCGGTGGACGAAGTTCCAGGGACCAAAAGGCGACAAAGGAGATCCGGGAACGCAGGGATTGCAGGGAATCCAGGGAGAAAAGGGAGACCAGGGCATTCAGGGTGAAAAGGGCGCGGACGGAAAAACACAGTACACGCATATTGCTTATGCGAACAGTTCCGATGGAAAAGTTGGATTTTCCGTATCTGATGCGGCTCGTGATTACGTCGGAATGTATGTGGATTTTACAGCAGCAGACAGCACGGATCCGGCAAAATACAGCTGGTCGAAAATCAAAGGCGCAGATGGTACACAGGGAATCCAGGGCAAGCCGGGAACAGACGGAAAAACGCCGTATCTGCATGTCGCATACGCCAATAGCGCAGACGGGAAGACAGGATTTTCTGTTTCGAATTCGGCAGGAAAAACGTACATTGGCGTGTACACAGATTATACCAAGGCTGATTCCACGGAACCAACGAAGTACAAATGGACGAAGATTCAGGGGCCGCAGGGAACGCAGGGTTTGCAGGGAATACAGGGAGAAAAAGGAGAGCAGGGCATTCCCGGGAAAGACGGAAAGAACGGTTCAACAACGTACTTCCACATCAAATACGCTGCAGTATCTAACCCGACAGCAAGCCAGATGACAGAAGTACCCAATACGTATATTGGAACGTATGTGGATTTTACGGCAGCAGATTCAGCAGATCCTGCAAAATATACGTGGTCAAGGTTCCAAGGCATCCAAGGTGAAAAGGGAACGCAGGGTATTCCGGGAACAAATGGAGTAAACGGAAGAACGTCGTATCTGCACATTAAGTATTCGAATGACGGTGGAAAGACATTTACCGGAAACAGCGGCGAAGATAGTGGAACTTACATTGGAACATGTGTAGATTACACACAGAACGATCCGACCAATGTTAGCGCCTATAGCTGGGCGAAAATCAAGGGCGAGACGGGAGCAAAAGGTGATAAGGGTGATACGGGTGCAAGTGGAAAAGGCGTTAAATCTACTGCAGTAACATATCAGGCAAGTTCGTCTGGAACTACGATCCCTACTGGAGTATGGTCAGCAACTCCTCCGGCGACAAGTGCGGACAAACCATATTTCTGGACTCGTACGATCATCACCTATACGGATAATACAACTTCAACTGCTTACAACGTTGGTAGTACACCGGAAGGAATTGTCGTCGGTGGGCGAAATTTATTGGTGGGAACACATAAATCTCCCATAACGTATACCTATCCAACATCGGGATATGCTGATAAATGCTCATGGAAAACAACGGTCTTACTAAATGGAAGTGTATATACATTATCCTTCTGGGCAAAGTCATCTGTCAATGGCGATAAAATACGAGTGCATTTTTATAATCCGTCAAATATTATTTCTGTAGTTGGCAGTCAAGGACAAAGATCAACCTACACGGATGGTTTATGCGACTTCGTTCTTACTACTACAATGACAAAATATTGGGTTACATATACGATACCTAAAGGTGGAAATAGCACGAGAAGTGTTATAATTCCGAGATTAGGTCTAGGCGCTACTGGCACCGGAACACTTACTTTTCAATGGGAAAAATTAGAAGAAGGTAACATTGCAACTGACTGGACACCAGCTCCAGAGGATTATGTATCTTTTGTTGATGTTGAGTATTATCTTTCAACATCGGCAACATCACTTTCTGGTGGATCATGGTCGACGACAGCGCCAACATGGGTTAATGGAAAGTATATGTGGAGTCGTACGGTAACAACGGACGGAGCTGGTAACAGAACGTATTCGCCAAATCAAAATGGAGTTTGCATTGCAGGAGCACAGGGAGCAACCGGAGCCAAAGGTGATAAAGGAGATACTGGAGGGACTGGTGCAACCGGTAAAGGCGTTAAATCTATTGTAGAACAGTATTACAAATCAACGTCAGCAACAGCCATGTCCGGCGGATCGTGGAGCACGACTTATCCTGGATGGGAGAACAGTAAATATATTTGGACGAGATCGGTGATTACCTATACTGACAACACGACTTCAACGACAACAGCAGTTTGCGTCACGGGAAGTAAAGGGGATAAAGGTGCTACTGGAGGAACTGGTCCAACTGGAAATGGTATCAAGAGCATAACGGAGCATTATGCTGTTTCAACCTCGAATTCGTCGGCTCCTACGACATGGTCAACGGCTGTGCCAACAATGACCGAAACAAATAAGTATTTGTGGAATTATGAAACCATTACATATACAAATAACACCACAAATGATACGGCTAAAAGGGTTATTGGCGTTTATGGCAATAAGGGAGCCACTGGAGAAGATGGAAAAAATGGTACAAATTTATGGGTAAATCCGCTATTTGAGTCAGGAAAGCCTCAGATAACAAGGATTGATACAAGCGTCACAGCTCCAAATGGCGCGGCAGTTAATATACTTGATCACAGAGATCATCAAAATAGCTCAACAGCTTTTCCAGTATTTCCGGGACACCAGTATCGCATAACTGTTCACCGAAAGCGGATAACGGGTTCCCTCGAATTGAACTCCGGCATATGGTACATAACACGGACGTCTGGAAACGCTTACGATACAATTGTGGCGCCGACATCAACCAAAGATCTTGGTAACAGTTGGCAGGAAGCGACATATAACTTCACTTGTCCATCAGGAAAATCAAAAGGAAGCGTATATTTTCAGATAGAACAGCAGACAAACAATATCACAACTAAATGGTATATTGCAAATGTCATTTGTGTTGATATAACAGGCTTAAAAGGTGATACTGGAGCCAAAGGTGATAAAGGGGATAAAGGAGCAACTGGTCCTCAGGGACCACAAGGTCCTCAAGGTGTAAAAGGAGATAAAGGTCCTCAGGGAGATAAAGGTGCAACCGGCGCAACAGGTCCTCAAGGTCCACAGGGCGCTGCAGGTAAGGACGCAAATCAGGTAGTGCATACGGTAAATGGAAACGGTGAGTCAAATCTTTATGTCGAATTTGCTACAATAAAGATCACAGGTTCGTATGCAAATCAGCCAACAACATTTAAACTTGGTGGCAGAGGTTTTGAGACAACTGATGTCCAGTTTAGTTTTATCTCTGCAAATAACTCAGATCCTGGATTGGATTTCCTAAGATCTTCAGGCGGATGGTCATTATGGATTTATAAAAAGACTACTTCAACGTGGGGCCTTATAACAAGATTAAATGAACCGTATGGGCAGCTGAGAGTATTTAACTATACTCAAGGTTCTGGTCCATATACAGTGACGTGGACATCAACCAAATTAGCTTCTTTACCATCTGGTTCAATTAATGCGAATCCTTTACAAGCAGCAAAAACAGCCACCAACTTTATGCAGTTTACTGATGGGACCGGATTGGAAGTTGGTAATAAAACCAGCGGATCTTGGTCTGGTTATCGGACTAAGATTTCAGCATCAGCATTTGAGATTCTTAACCGGGCAGGAACGACACTCGCATATTATGGTGATAAGTTGATACAGCTTGGAAAGAACGCAAAAGATGCGGTTATTGAGTTATGTGGCGGTGTCGGTAAGATTTTGGTTGAAACAAAATCCGGCAATGCGGCTCTGTCAATCCAGAGCGAATATGTAGATATTAAAGGTGTCCACGAATCTGTATTGGAGACATCAAGTTCTTCTGGAAGCTGTATAGCCGGAGCTGTTGACGATTCTTTTGTTGTAAATACTTACTCGGATGCCAACAACAAAGCAAACTTCGACATGGGTAACGGTAGTATTATTCTTGAATCAAAGAAGAAAGGTTATCAGGCAGAGGTCGAATTTTATGGCTGTGGCTGGTCTGGAGGAGTGTATACTGGAGCGTTCGCACCGACCAAGGCGTACTCCGAAAAGATTATGCTCGGAGATAGTGGAAGAGTATGGGAGCGTTTGATCGTTAAAAACTCCCCACAGGTCACATCCGATCGCCGCGCCAAAACAAACATATTTCCACTCGGTGAGAGCAAGATCAATAAGACGGATATTCATTCAGAGCTGTTCGATCGCTTAAAACCAGTTCAGTATCGGATGATTGACGGTGATGGGCGCATTTGTTATGGATTCGTCGCACAGGATGTCGTAGAAGCCATGCGAGAACTCGGAATCCGAGAAGACGAGCTGGATCTGGTACACCACGACAGGAAGAACACTGAGGATAGCTATATTGATACTTATAGTATGGTATATACTAATTTGATTGCGGTAATAACGCATGAGCTTCAACTCGAAAAGCAAAGAAGATCGAACCTTGAAGTAGAGGTTGCGGATCTAAGAAGTGAACTTGAATCCATGAGAGATAATATCTCTGGAGATACAAATTAATTTTTAGGAGGACAAAAATATGGCAGTATCAGCAACTTACACAAAGGACATTCATTATTCTGGAATCATCACAGTTGATGGCGAGACTGTTGTGTCTATGGACGCCAATATGGATGCAAAACATCCGGATGTTCCAATCGTCAATCGCTACATTAATAATGGAAGAAAGTACAGAGAGAACAAAACAGATATCGATGACATTGTTGATAAATTTGAAAATGACATCTGGACTGAATATGACAATTATGCAGCAGAAAAAACATCAGGATCGGATCAGAACACAGAGAAAAAATAACAATCAAGGGGAGGAATGATGACAAAGTTGCAGATTATCTCAAGGATCTGGTCGACAATCTATGATCTGATTTTTCTTGCCAAAGGAACGCCGACAAAGAGTTTGGAAGAAATAGAGACAGATCTTGACGTCATCGAACATGCATGCCGGAAGTACGCAGATATCGACGATGATGAAATAGCGTGAAAGGAAGGAGATGCAAATGGAATTATTGATTGCTGCCGGTGTGCCGTCTGCGATCGTTGCTTTCTGTTTTTGGCTTCTGGAAAGACGTATCCAGAAACGGGCAGAAGCGGAGAAGATCGAACGGGCACGCAGGCAAAAAGAACAGGATGAGAAAGAAAAGAACCGTGAAGATCTGCAGTACATGATGCTGCGAGCTTTAGACGGCTCTCTTTGCTTATCAGAAGCAACAGCCAAAGCAGTGCAGAGGATTCCAGACGCAAAGTGCAACGGTGATATGCACGCAGCTTTAGACTATGAGCTGGAACGAAAGCACGATCTTGAAAATTTCCTGACGAGGCAGGGAGTGAATCACATCGTACATAAAGACGAACCGTAGATCCATAAAAGCGTAATCGGCTTTCTATGGTTCTTTTTATGTTTCGCTAAAAATTACCACGAATACAATTTTAGATGCTCCACGCGGCTATATAAAGCTCACAAGAGTATCACAGGAGAATAAAACACAGGAGGAAACCAGAATGGAATTAATGAATGTATTATCGCAGATCCCACTGCCGGTTGTAGTTGCAGTAGTGGCGGTGCTGGTGATCGTAACACTGGTGTGCGTATATCAGTACACGAAAATGAAAGGCCTTGATGGCATCCGAGGAGATGTTTATCAGCTTATTCTCAAAGCAGAGCATGTATACAATGCATCTGGGCAGGGAGAACAGAAACTGAAATGGGTAGTACAGCAGGCGAGATCGCTGCTGCCAAGGTGGCTGCAGGTGATCGTGTCAGAAGAAATGCTCATTAAAGTAATCGAAGAATGGTTTGCAGCAGTAAAAGATCTTCTTGACGACGGAAAGGTGAACGGGTCTCGGAAGAATTGAGAACCTAAGAAAGGAGCGTTTGCGAGAAATGGCAATAGAACGGAATACAAATACGGATATCTTGTTTAACAGTCTGATGGCTGCCGGCTGCACACTTTACGGCGCGTGCGCAGCAATGGGAAATATCTATGCAGAGTCCGGAGCGAATCCCCGGAACCTTGACAATCTTTGCGAAAATAAGCCTGGATACAAATACACAGATGCCACGTATACAGAGGCGGTAGACAGTGGAGAGATCACAAGAGATCTGTTCCTGCATCCGCTGGGAGACTCCAGACAGTATGGTTACGGCTTCTGCCAGTGGACGTCCGCTGGAAGAAAAGCCGGCCTTTACGATCTGGTCAAGTCCAGAGGAGCGTCCATCGGAGATGCGAAGACGCAGGCAGAGTACATGCTGAGCGAATTGAAGACGAGCTATAAGAGCGTCTGGAAGGTATTGCAGACCGCAACCTCAGTACAGGAAGCGTCTGATATCTTTCTGGTCAAGTTCGAGGCTCCGACGAACACCGGATCAGCAGTGAAGAAAGCAAGGGCTTCTTACGGGGAGCAGTATTTGAAGATTTACCAGAATCAGAAGAAGGAGGAAAACAAAGTGAGCAAAATTGAAAATGCAGTAGCAAGAGCAGAGGCGATCGCCCTGGATGATTCGCACGGTTATGACCAGGTGGACCGTTGGGGCAATCCGAATTATGATTGTTCCGGGCTGGTAATCAGTTGCCTGGAAGCAGCTGGAATCCCGGCAAAGTCCAGCGGAGCAACTTATACCGGTAACATGCCGGACGTTCTGCCGAAGATCGGGTTCAAGGATGTTGTAAAATCCGTGAATCTGGCAACCGGCAGTGGAATGATCCGGGGAGATGTCCTGCTCGGAAATGGGCACACAGCATTCTGCTGTGGAAATGGTAAACTGGTGCACGCAAGTATCAACGAGAAAGGAACGGTCACGGGAGGAAAGTCTGGAGATCAGACTGGTAGAGAAATCTGTATCCGCAGCTATTACAATAAGCCATGGGTTCATGTGTACCGTTATACCGGAGTGACAGCATCTGCATCCGGAACGGTTAATGTGAGAAATTATCTCCGGAAAGGCGATTCCGGGGACGCAGTAAAAGAAATGCAGAAAATGCTGATCAGCTGCGGATTCTCCTGTGGAAGTTCCAGAGTAGACGGTTCCTTCGGCGGAGACACAGAGAATGCTCTGCTTGCGTTCCAGGCATTTTATGGTTTAGAGCAGGACGGTAAGTACGGACCGGCATCTAAGGCTAAGCTGGTTTCTGTTTACAACGGAAAGACAGCAGCCAGTGTTCCGGAAAAGAAGAGCACACCGTCTTACACTGCCGGACACGAGTATACCTTGCAGGTAGAGCTGAAAGTCCGGACAGGTCCCGGAACAAACTACAGCGCAAAGAAACATTCGCAGCTGACGCCTGACGGTCAGAAGCATGACAAAGACAAGGATGGTTGCCTTGATGCGGGAACCACCGTAACGTGCCAGGAAATCCAGCGGGTCGGAAACGATATCTGGATGAAAGCACCGAGCGGATGGATGGCTGCCTATTACAGCGGACAGGCGTTCATCGAATAATTAGATAAATGTACTACATATGCCCCCGGGAATCTCCTGGGGTTTTTTTGAGTTTCAAAGAACGTAAAAAAGCCCCCGGGAGATTCCCGGGGGCAAAAAAGAAACGCCGCAGCTACGCGGCGAAAAGAATAATTCTTTTTTCCGGTCATTTTGGATGTTCTGACCATGTGTTATAATAACATGTATATAGAAGAAAAGCAATAAAAATTCCCGGGCAAATTACCCGGGAAAACATATTGTATCATCGAAATTTTTACAGTTACAACATATCATCTGGTATTGCATTCCGGTGGACCGGATGGAGAGATGGGCGCATCCATGCGGTATCTCTCTCAGCGTTTCACAGCACCGAACCGAATTGTAGCGGGGGTGTTGAATGATGTTGGGACAGAAGAACTCGCACACCTTGAGATGGTTTCAACGATCGTTCATCAGCTCACCTGCAATCTTTCTCTGGAAGAAATTCAGAACTCTGGTTTTGCCAATTACTATGTAGACCACACAACTGGCATCTGGCCGCAGGCGGCTGGCGGAGTTCCGTTTAATTCTTGTGAGTTCCAGTCGAAAGGTGATCCTTTGACAGATTTGTTCGAAGACCTCGCTGCGGAGCAGAAAGCCCGGTCAACGTATGATAACATCCTTCGTTTGGTAAAAGATCCTGAAGTTGCAGATCCGATTCGTTTCCTGCGGGCGCGTGAAGTTGTGCATTTCCAACGTTTTGGTGAAGCACTGCGTTCTGTACAGGACGAATTGAATTCGAAGAACTTTTATGCGTTTAATCCGTCGTTTGATGCAAAGACTTTCTGTGCGGCACCGCAGCCAGGGGCAGGTCAGGGGAATTGCTGCACAAGATAGTAAATTAAAAATCAAAGAACAGCACACCACTGGAAAATCCCATCTGAAAAACAGGTGGGATTTTTTGGGTTTACAGTAAGAAAATCTTATCCAGTCGTAAATCATTATCCCATCATAATATAGAAAAAAGACTTTCAAAAACAGAACAGTCAGAAAGGATGTTCCATGGAAGCAATGAATTATGTAAAGCCCGAACTCATCGTCGTTGCGTTCGTGCTGTATTTTTTCGGTGTTGCTTTGCGGCAGGCGCAGGCGGTGAAGAATAAGTACATTCCGCTGATCTTAGGCGGCATCAGCATGGTGCTGTGTGCGGTTTGGGTGATGGCGACGAGTGAGATTGAGACGGCGAAGGAAGGGGCGATGGCGGTTTTTACGGCGGTCACGCAGGGGATTCTGGTGGCGGGGCTGAGCAATTATGTGAATCAGATTATCAAGCAGATCCATAAGCCGGAGTGAACGGCGCTTCAAAAAATCTGTGTTATGCCGGGCAGTCTGAACCATCAGAAAGGGGAGAATATGAGAATTGATCGGTCGTATCTTGGAAATCAGAATACGTATGCGGAAAACAATCCCAAATGTATCGTAGTCCACAACACCGACAACTTCGCAGCAGGTGCCGATGCGCGGGCACATGCGAGAGCACAGCATGACGGGAATTTCCAGAACATTTCCGCACACTATTACGTCGATGACGGTGACACAGCCTACCAGGCGGCACCGCACAGCCGGGGGTGCTGGCATGTCGGCATTAATTACGGCGGAAAAAATCTGTTTCAGCAGTACGGCAACAAGAACAGCATCGGTGTGGAGATGTGTGTGCAGGCCGGGTATAATTATGAAAAAGCATTTGAAAATACTGCGGCACTGGTGCGGGAGATCATGCGGGAGACGGGGATTCCGCTGGAAAGAGTCTATCGTCATTATGACATCTGCAGCAAATACTGTCCGAGCCAGATCATGAACCGCGGTGACTGGGACCGCATGAAGCGGATGATCGGAAGCGGTGCAGGGAGCACAGGAACGGGAACAGCAGGCAGCGGAACAGGAAAAACGTATGCGCCCGGGATCTATCAGGTGCAGACAGCGGCCCTCAACATCCGTCAGGCACCGGATGCGGACAGCAGGATTGCCGGAACGATCCGGGATCAGGGAAGCTACACGGTGACGGAAATCCAGAACACAAGCTGGGGACGGCTTCTCTCAGGGGCAGGCTGGGTCAACTGCCATACAGCGTATTGCCGTTATGCCGGTCCCGCAAAAGAAAAATCGGCAGAGACAGCAAAGTCATCCGGAAATACAGTCGCAGAGGACGGAATCTGGGGCGAAAATCTGACGCGCCGTCTGCAGGAACTTTTCGGCACACCGCAGGATGGAAAAATCAGCAATCAGCTGGCCGTCAACCGGAAATTCTGTGATGGCATCACAGCCGCCGAGTGGGACAGTACGCCAAAAGGCGGATCGGCCCTTGTAAAAGAAATGCAGAAATGGGCATCGGCCGGCATGGACGGCTATATCGGTCCGCAGACAATCCTCGCCTGGCAGAAAAAACTCGGCACGCCGATCGACGGCACAGTAAGCGGCCCATCCGCCATGGTAAAAAAACTGCAGAAGTGGTGCAACCAGAAATAGAAAAAAGAATACTCAAAGACCCGGTTTTGTGTTATACTGGAAGATAGTTTAAAATGAACAGAAAGAAAAAGAGCTTCAAAAAAGACTCGAAGTGTCAAATGTAAAATACAAAAGAGAAAAAATAAAGGTAATTTTTGCATACAGATTCATCGGGGGGAATTGCGGCTGACAGGAGAGAACAACAGCAGATGAGAAAAAAGGCAGTAAAAAATGCAGGAATGATACGAATTTATCTGAATATGGCATGGAAACTTTTGCAGAAAAACCTGCTTAGCATCGTGATATTTGAGACGGTCTACCGCCTGTTTTCCAGCCAGCTGGTTTCAAGACTCGCCAATGCGGCGATCAACTTTTCCTTAAAACAGCTGGGAACGAGTTATATGACATCGGAAAACTTCAACAAGATCATGCTGCATCCGCTGACCCTTCTGCTGATTTTTGGAATTCTGCTTGCTTTCTTTTTCTGTATGCTGTTTGAAATCTATGCTGTCATGGCGGCTCTGGAGGCCTCCTGGAAACGAAAACGGATTTCCGTTCCTGTCATGATGCTTGCCGGCGGAAGAGGAGCTGCACAGTTTGTGCGTGCCCGCCCGTGGACCTGGTTTTTCTACATGGCAGCGAGCTTCCCGTACCTTTGGCTGCACAGCAGCTACAGCGCCATCCGCAGTATGAAACTGCTTCAGGTTTCCCTGACGAAGATTTTCAATGCCTTCCCGGCATACTGGATCCCGGTGGTGCTGACGATTCTGCTTGTCGCGTTCTCGTTTGTGTTTTCCTACACCATCCCGTTCCGGTGCATGATGACGGAAAAAGAGAAAAATACCCATCTGCGGGTGCGCCAGACACTGGAAAAACGCGTGCTGCGTGAGCTTGGCATCAACGTCTTTTTCCAGGTGATGATTTTTCTGATTACGTGGGTTTTGTATCTGATTTTCGGAACGGCTGTCGTTGCCTATGCAAAGCTGGTGAAAACGCCGTCTACCGTTGTCAGTACCGTCATCGTCTACGGTGACTGGGTCAAATCGACGATGAGCCTGATCGGCGGAGCGTTCGGCCTTGTCGGAAGCATTACGTATCTGTATCTGATTTTTATCCGTTCCTCCCGAAAGGCTACCAGAAGAGCCGGACAACGAAAAAGCCGAGCTCGAAGCTGGTACGCACCTTCTGCGGTCCGGTAACGGCGGTGGTTCTCACGATCGCCATGCTGGCGGGAGAAACGGTTTATCTTGTATATGCCATGCGCGCAACACGTGCAGAGGCAACGGCTTCCTCCCAGTATATTTCGGTGTCAGCGCACCGGGGCGGAGCCAGAAAAGCACCGGAAAATACGATGAGCGCGATCAAATATGCAGTGGACAGCATGTCGGATTACGCGGAGATCGATGTACAGGAGACGAGTGATGGTGAGATTGTCCTTATGCACGACACAAATCTGAAGCGGACAACCGGTCTGAATGCCAGCATCTGGACCCTGACCTACGATGAAATCAGCCAGCTCGATGCCGGTGTACGATTCAACAAAAAATTCCGTGGCGAGCAGATTCCGAAGCTGGAAGAAGTCATCGCGTACGCGAAAGGAAAAATCAACCTGAATATCGAAGTAAAATACAACGGCCACAACCAGAATATTGTCAAAAAAGTGGTGAAAATCATCGAGGACAATGATTTTGTGGATCAGTGTGTGCTGACTTCCATGAACTACAATTTCCTCAGGCAGGCAAAGAAAATCAATCCGGATATCAAGACCGGGTATACGATGAAAATGTCGTACGGAGGCCTGGAGGATATGGACGCGGCGGACTTCTTTTCTGTAAAATATACGTACATCACAGAAAGCTTTGTAGAGCATGCGCACAGTCTTGGTAAAGAAGTCTGTGCCTGGACGCTGAATTATCAGGGAGATATGCAGCGGATGGTCAACTGCGGCGTGGACAACATTATCACGGACGATCCGGAGCTGGTGCGTAAGGTTATCCTCGGAACGACCGACCGAAATCCGGGCTTTGTCAGCCTGCTTGGCTATGCACTGAAATAGATGGAGTAAAACAATGGAGGTGGAAACTTCATGGCAGAGAAAGTAAACATGCCATCCCAGAAGAAAGAAAAGAAGAAAAAGAGGAAGAAAAAACTTCCTTCGGATTTTTATGATTATAACCTGCTGGCCTGCACTATTTTGCTGGTCAGCTTCGGACTGATTATGCTGTACAGCGCGAGCGCCTACGAGGCGGCCAGTACATTCAAGGGAAATGATATGTATTATTTCACGCATCAGGCGGGGCTTTCTGCTATTGTTCTGGTGGGGATTGTGATATTGTCGAAGTTTGTAGATTATCATAGTGTATGGTTCCAGCGGATTGCAGCACTGGTATACTGGGGAAGTCTCCTTCTGATGGCGGCGGTAAGGTTTACGCCGCTTGGTTATGAAGCCTACGGGGCGAGAAGATGGCTCCGGATCGGCGGTGTCAGTCTTCAGCCTGCGGAGATTGGAAAGCTGGGGCTGATTCTGTACTTGCCATACATTATCCTGAAGATGGGAAAAAATATGCGTACCATCCGCGCAAAAGCGATTGTCCTCGGACTTGGCGTGCTGCAGGCGCTGGCTGCGTGGATTCTGACGGACAACCTGAGTACCGCCATTATTCTGGGACTCATCGCCTGCGTCATTTTGTTTCTGGCGGACCCGGAGGTAAAATTTTATGCGCGTGTGATTCCGGGCGCGGCGGTAATTGGCGTTTTTGCGATTATCATTTTAAAAAATAATCTGCAGATCTTTGAAAGAATAGGCGGTGACTTCCGGTCGAACCGTATCTATGAATGGCTTTCCGGAGGCAGCTATCAGATTCTGCAGGGACTTTATGCGATTGGCTCCGGTGGATTTCTCGGAAAAGGACTTGGCAACAGTACGCAGAAGATTACAACAATTCCGGAAGCACAGAACGATATGATCTTCTCGATCATCTGCGAGGAGCTTGGAATATTTGGCGCGCTTCTTGTATTGCTGCTGTTTGGCTACCTGCTGTACCGTCTGTTTGTGGTTGCACAGAATGCGCCGGACGCGTATGGAATGCTGATGGTGAGCGGCGTTTTTGCACATATTTCCATTCAGGTTATTCTGAACCTGTGCGTCGTTCTGAAACTGATGCCGGCAACGGGAATTACCCTTCCATTTATCAGTTACGGAGGAACATCGGTGCTCTTTATCCTGACGGAAATCGGCATTGCCCTGTGCGTCTCCCGCTTTATTGTGTTCCAGGATGGAAAGAGCGGAGAAGGAGAGGCGCAGGCGGAAGAACAGTAAAAGTAGAAAAATCTATTGACAAATGCCGGAATAACAGATACACTTTTTTCGAAAGAAATACTGGCTGCCGGGTAGAGGCAGGAAGGAGCAGAATAATGTTAGAAAAGATAAAAGAAATTTTAGTAGAACAGCTCAACTGTGATGCAGACAGCATCAACGAAGATACCTCTTTTAAAGATGACCTGGGTGCAGATTCCCTGGATCTCTACGAGATGGTTATGGCATTAGAAGACGAGTACGGAATTGAAATCGACACCGACGAACTGACAGACCTTTCTACCGTCGGCGACTTTATGGAATATATGAAACAGCACGGCGTAGAGGTCTGAAAAAGAGCATTGCCGCTGGCAAAAGTGGAAGGATGGTGCAGCTCGGAAGAAACGCCGGGCTGTTTTCCATTCTAAATAAATGGTGGAAGGGAACAGACAAAAGGATTGTTCCAGAAAAACCAGAAATCAGGAGAAAAGAAAAATGAGCAATGTAAAAACAAGATTTGCACCGAGCCCGACAGGCCGGATGCATGTAGGAAACCTGCGTACTGCCCTGTATGCGTATCTGATCGCAAAACACGATGACGGAACCTTTATGCTCCGTATCGAGGATACCGACCAGGAGCGTTTCCAGGAAGGCGCACTTGATATCATCTACCGTACCTTAAAAGAGACCGGCCTGGTACACGACGAGGGACCGGACAAAGACGGCGGCTGCGGCCCGTACGTACAGAGCGAGCGTAATGCAGCAGGTCTGTACCTGAAATACGCAAAACAGCTGGTAGAGCAGGGTGACGCTTATTACTGCTTCTGTGACGCAGAGCGCCTGAGCCAGTGCAAGCGTAATGTAGGCGGAAAAGAAATCTCAATCTACGACAAACACTGCCTTGGTCTTTCCAAAGAGGAAGTAGAGGCCAATCTGGCAGCCGGCAAACCGTACGTCATCCGTTTTAATATGCCGACCGGAGGAACCACAACCTTCCACGATGAGATCTACGGAGACATCACCGTAAACAACGAGGAGCTGGAAGACCTGATCCTGATCAAATCCGACGGATATCCGACCTACAACTTCGCAAACGTCATCGACGACCATCTGATGGGTGTAACCCACGTTGTCCGCGGTAATGAGTATCTGTCCTCATCCCCGAAATACAACCGTATTTACGAGGCATTCGGCTGGGAAGTTCCGGTTTACGTACACTGTCCGCTGATCACCAACGAGGAGCATCAGAAGCTGTCCAAACGCTGCGGCCATTCTTCTTATGAAGACCTGATCGATCAGGGTTTCTTAAAAGATGCCATTGTCAACTTCGTAGCCCTTCTTGGATGGAGCCCGGAAGGAAACCGCGAGATCTATTCTCTCGAGGAGCTGGTAAAAATCTTCGATTACCACCACATCAGCAAATCTCCGGCCGTTTTCGATATGACAAAACTCCGCTGGATGAACGGCGAGTACATGAAGGCAATGGACGACGAGAAGTTCTATGAGATGGCGCTTCCGTATATCCAGAAGACAGTCCACCGTCCGCTCGATTTTAAGAAAATTGCAGCCATGGTAAAAACAAGAATCGAAGTATTCCCGGATATTGCAGACCTCATCGACTTCTTCGAGGAAGTTCCGGAGTACGACGCTTCGATGTACACTCACAAAAAGATGAAGACAAACGAGGAGACCTCCCTTGCACTTCTTCAGGAAGTAAAACCGCTGCTGGCAGCGCAGGAAGATTTCAGCAATGATGCTCTCTTTGAGATACTCAGCGCATTCGGAAAAGAAAAAGGATACAAGACCGGTTATATTATGTGGCCGATCCGTACCGCTCTTTCCGGAAAACAGATGACACCGGCCGGCGCAACGGAAATCCTTGAGGTTCTGGGAAAAGAGGAGTCTCTTGCCCGCATCGACAAAGCGATTGAGAAATTATCCAAATGATATATAATAATTCACAGAAAAAAGCGGTGATGCATACCACCGGCCCCATGATGGTCCTTGCCGGACCGGGGTCGGGGAAAACCGCAGTGATTACGGGGCGGACCTGCCAGCTTGTAACGAGCGGCATTTCCGCCTCTCGTATTCTTGTCGTAACATTTACGCGTGCGGCGGCAAAAGAGATGAAGGAGCGGTATTTGAAGGCGATGGGAAAGACGAGTACCCAGGTCACCTTTGGAACGTTCCACGGGGTATTCTACGCGATTCTGCGCCATACGTACCGCATGTCCGGCAACAATATTTTAAGCGAGGAAGAGAAAAAGCGGCTGATGCGCGAGCTGGTCAACCACTATGCCAGAGACCTGGAGGAAGAGGATCTCGAGGAAAATCTGGCGCGCGAAATCAGCACTGTGAAGAACAATCAGATCCCGCTGGAACATTACTATTCCGCCTGTATGCCGCAGGAAAAATTCCGCGAAATCTATGAGGCGTATGAGAAATGGCGGAAGGAGAACAAAAAACTCGATTTCGACGATCTGATGGTGCAGTGCAAACGTCTCTTTCTGGAGCGGCCGGAGGTCCTCCGCGCCTGGCAGCAGAAATTTCAGTATATCCTGATTGACGAGTTTCAGGACATCAGCCCCGTGCAGTATGAGATTGTGCGGATGCTGGCGCTGCCGGAAAATAACCTCTTTATTGTCGGGGATGACGATCAGTCGATTTATCAGTTCCGCGGGGCCAAGCCGGAGATCATGCTGAATTTTCCGAAAGATTACCCGGGCGCGGCGCAGGTAGTGCTCGATAAAAATTACCGTAGTACGGAATTTATCGTGAAGCGGTCCCAATGCCTGATCCACCACAACAAAAAGCGGTATGAAAAGGCGATTTCCACCGACAACGAGAAAGGCGCTCCGGTTGCAATCCGGGGATATAAGAACCCGCGCGAGGAGATGCGTGCCGTTGCCGAGGAGCTGCGGGAGGCGGAGAAAAACGGCTGTCCGTATGAAGAGATGGCGCTTTTGTTCCGCACGAATCTTGGCTGCCGGACAGCAGTAGAGGAACTGATGGAAGCACAGATCCCGTTCCAGATGCGGGATGCCCTGCCGGATCTCTATGACCACTGGATTGCGAAAGATCTGCTGACGTATCTGAATCTTGCGATGGGAAGCCGGAAGCGCGGCGAGTTTTTAAAGATTGCCAACCGCCCGAACCGTTATCTGTCGCGGGATGCCTTTGAGGAGGCGACTGTTTCGTTCGATGCACTTCTGGAATATTACGAAGAAAAAGACTGGATGTGCCAGCGGATCCGCAAACTGGAGCAGGATATCACGACACTGACGCATTTATCGCCGTTCGGCGTGGTCAATTACATCCGCTATGCGATCGGCTATGAACAGTATGTGAAGGAATATGCTGCATACCGCCATCTGAAAGAGGATGATCTGATTTCCGTTTTGGACGAGCTGCAGGAGGCGGCAAAGACCCAGAAAAGCATCGAGGGCTGGTTTGCACATATTGAGGAATACCAGCAGAAGATGAAGGAAAAACAGAAGCAGCGCGCAGAGAGTGCGGAAGGAGTTATGGTTTCCACCCTGCACAGCGTCAAGGGACTCGAGTACGACAAGGTCTATCTTCTTGACGTCAACGAGGGTGTAATGCCGTATCAGAAAGCAGTCCTTGCGGAGGCGATCGAGGAGGAGCGGCGGATGTTCTACGTCGGAATGACGCGCGCCCGGAAAGAGCTGACGCTCTGTTACGTGGAGGAACGGTTTGAAAAGAAAGTCGAGCCGTCCCGGTTCCTGGACGAGGTGATCCAGTAAATTTGTACTGTTGTGAAAGATGTTGAAAATAAATTTACTAATTGATAAAATTTTAACAAATAATACATTGACAAAGTTTTAACAATGAAGTATAGTAATGCATGTAAGCGGGAACAATAAGATGACCGCAAAGCGAGGAGGAAAAACATTATGAAAATTTTATTTTACGATACCCAGAACTACGACAGAGAATCTTTCGACCGAACCAAAGAGCAGTTTCCAGAAATTGAAGTGGAATATTTAAAAACCGGCCTTGCTGCAAGAACCGCTTCCCTGGCAAAGGCTACGATGCCGTGTGCGCCTTCGTAAACTCCGATGTCGGAACAAAAACCGTAGAAGCACTGCATGAGGCAGGCGTCAAGCTGATCCTGATGCGCTGCGCAGGCTTCAACAACGTAGATTTAAAGACAGCTGCAAAATACGGCATTGATGTACGCCGTGTACCGGGTTACTCCCCGGAGGCTGTAGCTGAGCATGCGATGACACTGGCCATGACGGTCAACCGCCACATGCACAAAGCATATACGAAAGTAAGAGAAAACGACTTCAGCCTGGGCGGACTGATGGGATTTAACTTCTATCAGAAGACCGCCGGAATCGTCGGAACCGGAAAAATCGGTGCGGCTATGGCAAGAATCTGCCGCGGTTTCGGCATGAAAGTCATTGCTTACGATGTATACCAGAATGAATCCTTAAAAGATTTTGTTACGTACGTAACTCTTGATGAACTGCTGGCACAGAGTGATCTGATCTCCCTGCACTGCCCGCTGATGGACAGCACATACCACATGATCAACCGCGAGAGCATCAAAAAGATGAAAGACGGCGTGATCCTGGTCAATACGTCCCGCGGAGGTCTGGTAAAGACAGACGACCTGATCGAGGGAATCCGTGCAAGAAAATTCTTCGGCGTCGGCCTTGACGTATACGAGGAGGAAACCCCGAACGTATTCGAGGACCGTTCCGATGAGATTCTGGAGCACTCCACCACAGCACGTCTCCTGTCCTTCCCGAACGTTATGATCACTTCACATCAGGGATTCTTCACCGAGGAAGCACTGCGTGCGATTGCAGAGACCACACTGCAGAATGCACTGGATTTCGAGGCAGGAAAAGAGACCCCGAACATTGTCCGTGCATAATGGAAATCCACTAGAAAACAGTTATCTTATAAGAGAACAAGAGACAACCCATTTTCGGCGGGTTGTCTCTTTTAAATTATGAGAAAATAGTGTATGATGGTAGATAGCAGAAAAAACGGCCAGAGGAAAACACTGGCCGGATACAAAAGGAGAGCAGGATTTTATGGACTGTAAAGAAGCAGAAAAATTAATACAGCCATACGTGCAGGGAAATATGCCGGAGAAAGAGATGGAACCGTTTATTTCCCATATCCGGAAATGCCATACATGCCACGAGGAACTGGAGACATATTTTATTGTGAACCGTGCGATGGCATATTTCGAGGATGACGCGCCCGATTCCTACAATCTGACAGGACTTCTGGAACGCGATCTGGAGAAAAAAGAGGAAGAAGCGAGACACCGCCGGTACAAAGATACGTTTTTCCGGGTGCTGATGCTGATTCTCGTTCTGTTTCTGGTGCTCCTGGCTCTGCACTATTTTGAAGTGATAGAATTACCCTGGCTGAAAGGATTATTATGAGTGATAAAATCGTATTACTGGACGGACACAGTATTCTGAACCGGGCTTTTTACGGCGTACCGGATCTGTCCAATGCAGAAGGACTGCACACGAACGCCGTATATGGATTCCTGAATATTCTGTTTAAAATTCTCGATGAGGAGCAGCCGCAGTATCTTGCCGTGGCGTTTGACCTCCATGCACCGACATTCCGCCACAAAATGTATGACCAGTACAAGGGAACGAGAAAGCCGATGCCGCAGGAATTGCGCGAACAGGTCCCGGTGATCCAGGAAGTGCTCGCAGCAATGGACATTGAGATTGTCACAAAAGAGGGCTATGAGGCGGATGATATCTTAGGAACGCTCGGCCGCAAATGCGAGGCGGAAGGGATGGAAGTTACGATCGTATCCGGAGACCGCGACCTGCTGCAGCTTGCAACGGACCACATTCTGATCCGGATTCCAAAGACCGTAAAGCGTGTGACGACGATTGAAAATTACCACACGGCAGAGGTGCTGGAAAAATACAGTCTTCTCCCGAAACAGATCATCGATCTGAAAGCGCTGATGGGCGATACCGCAGACAATATCCCGGGTCTGCCGGGTGTCGGCGAGAAAACCGCGACGAAAATCCTGATGCAGTACGAGACACTGGAAAATGCGCATGCACATTTCGAGGAGATCAAACCGAACAAGGCAAAAGAAGCGATGCGTGATCATTATGATCTGGCGGAATTAAGCAAAAAACTTGCAACGATTGATACTGATGCGCCGGTGGAGCTCGACCGTGAAAAAGCGGCACTCTCGAATTTTTATACACCAAAAGCGTATGAGATGTTCAAACGTCTGGAGTTTAAGAACCTGCTGGGCTGCTTCGAAGAGACGAATGCAGAACCAGAGGATGCCGTCTTTCTGCGCACCGTAACGGATTTTTCCGAGGCGGAAGAACTCTTTGAAACCATCGCGAAGGAGGAGAAGGCAGGAGCCGCTCTTCTGACAGAAGAAACCCCGAAGGACGGACCGATGGCAGATCGGAGCCGTTCACTTGTCGGTATGGCAGTTGCGTATGGAAGCGGAGAGCCGGATGTTGTTTACTTCCCAGCAGAAGGTTTCCTGACCGGAGATTATTTAAAAGAAAAATTGACTGAGCTGCAGAAGCAGATTCCGGTTTTCTGCGTCATGGACGGAAAAGAATTTCTGAAGGATATGCCGGACGCCGATGAAGCCCATCTGTTTGATGCCGGAATTGCCGCGTATTTATTAAATCCATTGAAATCACAGTATTCGTACGATGATATCGTAAAAGAGTACGTACACCGCTATGTGCCGGCAGTGGAAGAGATCTTCGGCGGAAGCAAGATTCCGGCCGCAGGAAAGATGACGCTGGAACAGCAGGAGTCGTATGCAGGTCATCAGGCGTATGCTGTATTTGCCGCACAGGAAAACATGGAAAAGCTGCTGAAGGAGCAGGGCATGTGGGATCTGTACCGGAATGTGGAGATTCCGCTGGTGTTTACGCTCCGTCAGATGGAAGCGGATGGAATCGCCGCAGAAAAAGAAGCACTTTCCGTTTACGGAGCTGAGCTGGCGGAGCGGATCGGAGAGCTGGAGGCACAAATCTACGAGGAGGCCGGCGAGGAGTTCAACATCAATTCCCCGAAGCAGCTCGGCGTGATTCTGTTTGAAAAGCTGCAGCTTCCGGGCGGCAAAAAGACCAAGACGGGTTATTCCACCGCCGCCGATGTGCTCGAAAAGCTCGCACCGGATCACAAACTTGTTGCCGATATTCTGGAGTACCGCCAGCTTGCCAAACTGAAATCGACGTACGCCGACGGTCTGCAGGCCGTGATCGGGAAAGATGGAAGAATCCATTCGACATTTAACCAGACAATTACCGCGACCGGCCGCATCAGCAGTACCGATCCGAATCTGCAGAACATTCCGGTGCGGATGGAGCTTGGCCGTCTGATCCGGAAAGCCTTCGTGCCAAAGCCTGGCTGTGTCTTTCTGGATGCCGACTATTCCCAGATTGAGCTCCGCGTGCTGGCCCATATGTCGGGCGATGAAAACCTGATCGAGGCGTACCGCGAGGCGGAGGATATCCACCGCATGACGGCATCGAAAGTGTTCCATGTGCCGCTTGAAGAGGTAACACCGCTGCAGAGAAGAAATGCGAAGGCGGTCAACTTCGGTATCGTATACGGCATCAGTTCGTTCGGTCTGGGCCAGGATCTCGGCATCAGCCGGAAAGAGGCAGAGGCCTATATCCAGCAGTATTTCGAGACGTATCCGGGTATCCATGAGTTTTTGAACCGCTGCGTAGAGGATGCCAAAGAGAAAGGCTATTCCGTGACGATGTTCGGACGCAGACGGCCGATGCCGGAGCTGAAATCGAGCAACTTTATGCAGCGGTCATTCGGCGAGCGCGTTGCGATGAATGCGCCGATCCAGGGAACGGCGGCGGATATTATTAAAATAGCGATGATCCGCGTGGCGAAACGGCTGAAAGAGGAGCAGTTAAAGACCAGACTTCTTCTTCAGGTACACGATGAGCTGCTGCTGGAAGTGCCGGAAGACGAGCTCGAAAAGGCAGAACAGATCCTGGAAGAGGAGATGACCGGGGCAGCACATCTGGCTGTCAAACTCGAGATCGATATGCACACAGGAAACAACTGGTACGAGGCGAAATAGCGCACTCATACCAGGAGCGAAAGGATACAAAAGAATGAAAGTTTTTGGAATTACAGGCGGCGTTGGCGCCGGAAAAAGCGAAGTGCTCACGTACCTTGGACAGAATTATGATGCAACGGTGATCCAGGCGGACGAGGCAGGTTACCTTGTGATGCTGCCGGGCGGCGAATGCTATGGAGAAATTGTGAAGCTGTTCGGCAGACAGATCACCACAGAGACCGGTGAACTTGACCGGAAACGGATTGCTGAGATCGTTTTTCAGGACGAAGAAAAGTTAAAAGCCCTGAATGCGATCGTTCATCCGGCGGTAAAACGGTATATCAAAAAAGCCATTGCAGCCGCGGAAAAAGCAGGGACGGAATACGTCTTTGTGGAGGCCGCACTCTTAATCGAAGAAAAATATGATGAAATTTGTGATGAACTGTGGTATATTTATGCGGATGAAGAAGTCCGGAAGGAGCGATTGATCGAAGGACGCGGCTATTCCGAGAAGAAAGTTCGCGAAATCATGGCAAATCAGCTTTCCGAGGATGAATTCAGCAGCCACTGCGATTTTGAAATCGACAACAGCGGCGATTTTGAGGAAACAAAAAAACAGTTAGACCATAGGATGAAAAAATATGAAACTTTGTAGTATTGCAAGTGGTTCGAGCGGAAACTGCATTTTCGCGGGAAGCGAGACCACAAGCCTTCTGATCGATGCGGGCATCAGCGGAAAGCGCGTGGAGGCGGGACTGGCTGTTCTCGATCGCAGTGCGAAGGAGCTGGACGGCATTCTCGTGACACATGAGCATTCCGATCATATCCAGGGCCTTGGCGTGCTGGCGCGCCGGTACGGTATTCCGATTTACGCAACGGATGGAACAATTCAGGCGATGCAGCAGACGAAGAGCCTTGGAAAGTTCCCGGAGGGGATTTTCCACATGATTCACGCGGATGACACGTTTACACTGGGAGACATCGCCGTACATCCGTTTACGATCTCTCACGATGCGGCAGAGCCGGTCGGCTACCGGATGGAGTCCGGCGGGAAATCAATTGCGATCGCGACGGACCTTGGTGTCTACAGCGATTACACGGTTCAGAATCTGACCGGGCTGGATGCCGTTTTGTTAGAGGCAAATCACGACGAGAACATGCTTGCGGTCGGACCGTACCCGTATCCGTTAAAACAGCGGATCGCCGGGGCGAAAGGCCATTTATCGAACCTGGCGGCAGGCCATCTCCTCTGCGAGATTCTGCACGACAATCTGCAGGAAGTGCTGCTCGGTCATCTGAGCAAGGAAAATAATTATGAGGCACTGGCCTTTGAAACCGTGGCCTGCGAGGTCACAACGGGTGATAATCCGTATCACTCGGGTGATTTTCATCTCGCTGTCGCTAAAAGAAGCGAAGTATCACCGTTAATTGAGGTTTAAATATACATTTTTAGAGCTACATACCATGTTTTTCGCAAGGCCGCCATTACCGGTTTTTCCGGGGCTTTGACATAAAACCAGAAAAAGGAGAATGGAAACATGAAGAAGACAATTATCACTGTCGTAGGCAAGGACACCGTGGGCATTATCGCAAAGGTATGTAATTATCTGGCAGAGAACCAGGTAAACATCGAAGACATTTCTCAGACGATTGTGCAGGGATATTTCAACATGATGATGGTAACGGACGTCTCCAAGAGCGAGAAATCCAACGCAGAGCTTGCAAAAGATCTGGAGGAGCTTGGAAGCTCCATCGGCGTTGTCATCCGCTGCCAGCATGAAGATATTTTCAATATGATGCACCGTATCTAAAGCGAAGGAGAAAAACGACATGATAAATCTGTTTGAAGTAAAGGAAACGAACGAGATGATCGAAAAAGAGAATCTGGACGTTCGTACCATTACCCTTGGAATCAGTCTTATGGACTGTATCGACTCCAATCTTGACAAGCTGAACCGCAAAATCTACGACAAAATCACGACGACTGCCAGAAATCTGGTTTCCGTAGGTGAGGAGATCGAGGGCGAGTTCGGTATTCCGATTGTAAACAAGAGAATTTCCGTTACCCCGATTGCCTTAGTCGGCGCAGCAGCCTGCAGAACGCCGGAGGATTTCGTGACGATTGCACAGACTCTGGACCGTGCGGCAAAAGAAGTCGGCGTCAATTTCCTCGGCGGCTATTCTGCTCTGGTAAGCAAAGGTATGACGACAGCAGATGAGCTTCTGATCCGTTCTATCCCGCAGGCACTGGCTGTTACGGATTTTGTCTGCAGCTCCATCAACCTTGGCTCTACCAAAACCGGTATCAACATGGATGCTGTCAAACTGATGGGTGAGATCATCAAGAAGACGGCGGAGGCAAGCAAAGAGAACAACTGCCTTGGATGCGCAAAACTCGTTGTTTTCTGCAATGCACCGGACGACAACCCGTTCATGGCAGGCGCTTTCCACGGCGTAACCGAGGCGGATGCCATCATCAATGTCGGCGTTTCCGGCCCTGGTGTTGTCAAACATGCTCTGGAAAAAGTACGCGGCGAGAACTTTGAGGTACTCTGCGAGACGATCAAGAAGACCGCATTTAAGGTAACGCGTGTCGGCCAGCTCGTTGCACAGGAGGCTTCCAAGCGGCTGAACATTCCGTTTGGTATCATTGACCTTTCCCTGGCACCGACTCCGGCGATCGGAGATTCCGTTGCGGATATCCTTGAGGAGATCGGCCTCGAGCACGCAGGTGCACCGGGAACGACAGCAGCGCTGGCACTTCTGAACGATCAGGTGAAAAAGGGCGGTGTTATGGCATCTTCCTATGTCGGCGGTCTCTCCGGCGCATTCATCCCGGTTTCTGAGGACCAGGGTATGATCAACGCAGTCAACGACGGCGCACTGACCATTGAAAAACTCGAGGCAATGACCTGTGTCTGCTCCGTAGGTCTTGATATGATCGCCATCCCGGGAGACACGAAAGCATCGACCATCTCCGGAATCATCGCAGATGAGCTTGCCATCGGTATGGTCAACCAGAAAACAACGGCAGTCCGCCTGATTCCGGTCATCGGAAAAGGCGTGGGCGAGACCGTAGAATTCGGCGGCCTCCTCGGCTATGCACCGATCATGCCGGTCAACAACTTCTCCTGCGAGGCATTCGTCAACAGAACAGGAAGAATCCCGGCACCGATTCATTCGTTTAAAAACTAAAGAGAAAGCTGAAAAGCCGGCAGTGATCCTGAATGGAAAGGATCGCTGCCGGCTTTTTTTACTATCTGCGCAAATAAAAATAGTAATTTTAAGGAATGTATAGTATGATATATTACATACTGATAATTTTACTCGCAACCCATAAAAAGTGTAAGAAAAAATGAATTATTACGGGGAACTTCAGCGATAGCAGCCGTTGTTCTAGCAATACCTCTGCGGATGTGCATGTGAAGGCCGCCATAGAAAACACAAAGTATTATTTGAACAAAAACGGCAAAATGCAGACTGGCTGGCAGAAGATCGGTGGAAAATGGTATTACATGGATAAGAACGGAGCGCTGCAGGAATCTAAATGGATCAGCGGAATTTATTATGTAAAAGTCGATGGGCAGTCCGTTCGTCTGATGAAAGACCGGAAAGCTTTCCTTCCTCCCGGTAAATCGCACGGATCGGGTTCATGATGAGGTACAAAACAGACTGTTTCCTCAGATCTTTCGGTATGACCTCCAGTGCCTCATGGAACTTGCGCCTGTAATGTACCCAGCACCCTGCGATCTTCAGATCTCCAAAATATGATGTTCCTCAACTTCGACTTTTCAGGCACAAAGCGGTAACATCTTGATATGGCATCTGGAAGCTGTTTTCATTCTTTTTGCCGATCTGTTTTTTCTTTTTGGCTGCTCTTATTGGACAGCACGATCTGTTCCATCATCAGCTGCATCTTATCATTGCGGGTCTGTGTCTGTTTTGTCAGTTCCTCCATCTGATCCTGAAGACAGAGAAACAGAAGAAAATATATCTGCCGAAAGTCCATTTCCGTTTTTGATACACATCACTGGAACTTCGGGCACAGTTGCTGTTCTTTTTTTGCTTTTAACGCTAAAAGGTAATGTTTTTCTTGTGTGCAGTAAAGTGTTAGAGTATAATAAAACCAGTTTTTTTGCATAAGTTTAGGCGGAGAATCCTGCCGTAGCAGGATCCTTTCTTACGGTGTTATTTCACAGACGTAACCATAATAGTTTTACTGCAGGGGGGGATAGAAAATGAAAACAAAAGAGATTCAGGAACTCTATCAAATAAAATTACATAGTATGGACACGATCCTGCATCAGATATCGCTTATGGATCAGGTGGAAAATGAGCAGGAGCTGTCAGAAATTATTCACTCTTTGTTGCAGGCGATTGGAAACTATACAGGGGCAGACCGGGTATATGTTTTTGACTGGGAAACTGATCAGAAGGACAGTCTGAGCAATGCATTTGAATGGTGTGCCGATGGAGTGGCACCAGAGATAGATAACCTTCAGGCAATCCCGGTCAGTTCGATGCCGAACTGGGTGAAACGATTTGAAAACAAGGAAGTAATCGTGATTCATGATCTGGAAGCGACAAAAAATTCTGAACCGGAAGAATATGAATTGTTAAAAACACAGGAAATATGTTCCTTGATTGCGGTGCCGATTTATGCCAATCATCAGATGAATGGATTCATCGGGGTAGATAATCCTGATTTGAGGCAGAATGAGATTTCCATTACACTGCTGTCTGATGTTGGCGGACATCTTGGATGTGTGAGGGAAAATCTGAAAAGTACGGTACTGTTGAAAAAGGCTCTTGATGAGGCGACAAAGAGGTCAGAGATTATTGCCGCAATTGCTACGTTGTATGTAACAATCGTACAAGCCAATGTTAAAGAGCGGACATATGAGCTTTTGAAAGGCCATGACCTTGTGCAAAAAATCCTTGGACAAAAGGGGAAAATTGATGATGTTATGGAAAGACTTCCAACAGCATTTGCCGCCCAGGAAGAGAGAGAAAAACACCGGGAGTTTCTTGACTTTGATACATTGACAGAGAGACTTCGTAATACGAATTCTGTTTCGATTGAATTTATGGGAGTAAACGGAGAATGGCGGCTGGCCAGATTTATTGTAAAGAGCAGAGATGCACATGGAAACGCTGTGGATGTGCTTTATGTCGTACGAGATATTACGGAAGAAAAATCACGGGAACTCATGTATCAGAAACAGTTTAAGGAAAGCATGGAAGATGCTCATCGCGCGAATCTTTCAAAAACAGCCTTTCTCCGGCGTATGAGCCACGATATCCGTACACCGCTAAACGGAATCGTGGGGATGATCCATATCGCTGAAAAATATAACAATGATGTGGTCAAGTTAAGGGAATGCAGGAAGAAGGTACTTCAGTCCGCCGATTATCTGCAAAATCTGATCAACAATGTCCTGGATATCAGCAAACTGGAATCCGGTTCCCTTGTGTTGGAACATAAATCCTTTGATCTGGCAGAACTGTTAAGGAATAATCTGACGGTTGTTGCAATGAGTGCTTATGAGAATGGTGTAAGATTTGAAGGCGGCGTGGAAGCAAGCACAATCCGCCACAGATATTTGATTGGAAGTCCGGTACATCTGAGCAGGGTTTTAATGAATCTTTCTTCCAACGCGATTAAATACAATCATTTTCATGGAACAGTGAATGTTCATTGCGAAGAATTATCGGATGATGGGAATATAGCTGTTTTTCAGTTTGTATGTTCAGATACCGGTCTTGGTATGAGTGAAGAATTTCAAAAACATGCGTTTGATGCTTTTGCGCAGGAAGGCAAACAGTCAACTACAACATTCAGTGGCTCCGGTCTGGGACTTTCGATTGTCAAAGATATTGTTGAACGGATGGGTGGAACGATAGAACTGGAAAGCGAAGAAAATGTAGGAAGCACGTTTACGGTTACGGTTCCATTTGAAATAGATTATTTGGTTGAAAATAATGATTCACAGAAGGACAGCTACTCACAGGACATGGATCTGTCAGGAAAACGGGTGCTTCTTGTTGAAGATAATGTCATTAATATGGAGATAGCCCATGAAATCCTGGGGGAGGAGCATCTGAACATTACAGAAGCGAAAAACGGAAAAGAGGCACTTGAAATATTTCAGAATTCCAGGTTGGATGAGTATGATGTCATCATCATGGATGTGATGATGCCGGTCATGGATGGGCTGGAAGCAACAAAAGCAATTCGTATGCTGGAACGTGAAGATGCCAAAAAGATTCCAATCATTGCCATGACGGCAAATGCTTTTGAGGAAGATCGGAAAGCATGTCTGGAGGCCGGGATGAATGAACATATTGGAAAGCCGATTGATATTCCGCGATTAAAAAGAGCGATCACAAAACTGCTGACAAAAAAGGGGTAGTAAACGCAAAAACATAATCATTCATTGAAATTAAGAAAAACTATAGTAATTTTATTAGGACTTTTGATATTTAGCAGTCACCCTGGCAGGGTGCAAAAACACAGATAACACGAAAGAAGAAACCGAAAAGCCTGTTATTACCCTCGGCAGCGACAGCTATCCACCATACAATTATCTGAATGAGGATGGTGTACCGACAGGAATTGATGTAGAACTGGCTACGGAAGCATTCAAAAGAATGGGATAACAGGTGAAGGTTGTCCAGATCAACTGGGAGGAGAAAAAAGAACTGGTGGAGAGCGGCGAGATTGATTGTATCATGGGCTGTTTTTTCTATGGAAGGACGTCTTGACGATTACCGCTGTCCAGTCCACAACCAAACCGGAAAGCATCTTTCTGAACCGGACGGATGAGAGGATCCCAAAGCTGGGAAATCTGATCATCCTGGGACACCGGGAGCTGATCTATACGTTTCTGGGAAAAGGATATGTAGATGCGGTTGCTGCACACGAGGAATCTATCGTTCAGTATAGGAAGGATTATGATGCAAGCTTCCGTATCCTGGAAGAGCCTCTGATGATCACCGGAATAGGCGTTGCTTTTGCAAAAGAGGATGACAGGGGAATCTGTGAGCAGATGGGCCAGACACAGGAAGAGATGCGTCTGGATGGCACATCCCTGAAAATCATTGAAAAATACCTGGATGATCCCCAGAAGTATCTGGAGGTGGAGAAAAACGGATCCAGTTGCTCGGCGGTCTGATAGGAATCTGTGTAGCTGTAGTCTCTCTGTTTTATTTCTTCCACGCAGAAAAAGCAGAAGCAGAGAAAAGAATGGTGGAGATTGTAAACTATGTGAAAGTGCAGTGTTCCACTACACCCATTATAATGAATCTTCGGAATCCAAAAGTCTCCTCCGTGCCATTGAAAGTGCCAGACAAATGAGTACAAATATTAAAATGGAAACAGAAAACGGCGGGCAGCTAAGAGAGGATTTCCTGAAAGAAAAAAGGTGCCGACGTGACAAAAACATGGGATGGTCAGGAAGCTGTTGAACTGTTCAGAAATAGTGAACTTGGTGAATTTGATGTCATTCTTATGGACATTATGATGCCGGTCATGAATGGTTATGAAGCTACAAAGATGATTAGGTCTCTGGACAGAGAGGATGCAAAGAAAATACCGATCATTGCAATGACAGCAAATGCGTTCACGGAGGACAGAATAAGGGCAAAAGAAGCAGGGATGAATGAACATGTTGCTAAGCCTGTTGATGTGGAATTACTGATGAAAGTAATTTATAGCGGGAGTGCTATGAAGCATTAATAGTACATGAGAAAACAAGGAGGAATTCAGTTGTTGGAGAAAGCGGTTCAGGCTGCAATATATGAAAAAGCTCTTAAAAATCATTATATAGAAATCCTGTACATTGATTTTGAAGATACTCATGCGTTATGCATCTGGCAATATAGATGATCTTAATCGGATAAAACAGCAGATGACGATGGAAGCAATCACACAGGGAACAGCAGAACACATCATGCATCATGTTATGATCAATTTTATACTGAATGGTGAGATGCGTTTCATGCAGTTTGACTTTACAAGAGAAAGTGCAGATACAAAAAATGTTTTCCTGTTTGTGGAGGACTATACAGTTCCACAGCAGCAGATGATGCTGCTGCTGGAAAAAAGCTGGTTCTATAACAGAACCAGCTTTTTTGTGTATTCATGGACGAACGGTGTCCCTGTTTTGTGAGAACGGACAGTCTCGTAAAAAAGAGAGGCCTGTATATCGCTCTCAAAGGCGGCAAGTGCATCGCCGGTAAGAAGCCGCGGGGCGTCGGCTGCCTTGGTAATGAGCGGCAGAGAAGAACGTCTTTTAATCTCTTTTAACAATGCACCGGCACTTTTTCGGAAACCGAGAACACGGTTATAGCCGGCCGGGTACAATGTTTTCTGGTTCAGAAGCAGATGCATCAGGCGCGGCTGATGCGGGTATACGTCATTTCCTTTGTTTTAAGCTGCATGGCGAATTCTGAAAATGAGGAACATGCATAACGCAGGCGGAGGATACGGTTGGCAAGATCCGGCGAAAGATCAAGATAAGAGGAAAGGGATTCCTCGTTTCTGTGAGGAGCCGCGCGGCGAGGAGCAGGCTGAAATCATCGCTGGAAAGCAGGCCGTGTGCGGTGACGGCGTCCTGGAAAGCGGGATAGACTGCTTCCGGCATGCAGGAGGCGAGCGCGGACAGTTCCGGATCCTTATGCGGATTGGAAAAAAGAAGATTCCGCATTGCTGTAGCAGAAGGGAGTGCCTGTGTGAAAAGCGCTCCTTCGTGGTAGCCGCTGCCCTCCCGGCGGATCGTTACCGGCCGAATGCGGCTTTGTGACAGCAGAAGTGCCTGGACATATTCAATGCCTAAAATATTGTTTGGTTCTTTTAAAAAGGTATCAAGTTCTTCTTTTGAAAGCGAAGAGAAGGAAGCGCTGTCAGAAAAATAAGCGGAAAGTGCCTGTGCGCGCGCCGTCGGGAAGGAAAGTCCGTTCCGAAGCAGACCGGAGAGCAGCTCACGGTATTCCTCCGGCTCGTGGAGCAGAACATCAGCGAGTTCCAGAAACGGCGCCGTGTCTCCATATTCACTGCCAAAGCAGAGAAAATCGACACAGCCAAGCGCAGTAAGAAGCGATACCGCCCCGCGTGCGAAATGCTGTGCACTGCCGAGTGCAAAGTGACACGGAAGCTGTAAGATAAGGTCCGCGCCGCCAAGAAGCGCCAGCTCCGCACGGTCGTGTTGGTCAAGAATCGCAGGTGCGCCGCGCTGGACGAAATCGCCGCTCATAATCACGACAAGATAGTCCGCCCCGGTCAGTTCCCTGGCTTTTGCCAGCTGATAAGCATGGCCGTTATGAAAAGGATTATATTCTGCAATGACTGCGGTAATGGTCATAAAACGTACCTTCTTTCGAAAAAAATAGCACGATTCCAAATAGAGAGGAACCGCGGATCACATAGCCCTATCGTAACAAAAACAGAAAAGGAATGCAAGAATTCCTCCGTTTTGGATTTTTTGTCCAGTTGTTTTGAATTTTATACTTGCGAAAGGGCAAAAAGCGTACTACAATGAGAATATCGAGTAAATTTATCGAAAGGAGTCAAAAGATCATGGGATTTATTGACACAATTAAAGCAAGAGCAAAAGCAGACAAAAAAACAATTGTACTGCCAGAGTCAGAAGACAGAAGAACATATGAGGCTGCTGCACAGATCCTGAAAGAGGACCTTGCAAATCTGATCATCATCGGAAGCGAAGAGGCAGTAAAGAAAGGCAGCGAGGGACTGGATGTCTCCAAAGCTACTATTGTAGATCCAGAGAAAAACGAGAAAACACAGGCTTATGTAGATAAGCTGGTAGAGCTTCGTGCAAAGAAAGGCATGACTCCGGAGAAAGCAAGAGAGACCATCCTGAATGACTATACATATTATGGCGTTATGATGGTTAAAATGGGAGATGCAGACGGACTTGTTTCCGGTGCCTGCCATTCTACCGCAAATACCCTTCGTCCATGCCTGCAGATCTTAAAGACCAAACCGGGCACAAAACTCGTATCCGCATTCTTCCTGATGGTAGTTCCGGACTGCGAGTACGGCGATGACGGTGTATTCGTATTCGGTGACTGCGGTCTGAACCAGAACCCGAATCCGGAAGAGCTGGCTGCAATCGCAGAGTCTTCCGCAGAGTCCTACCGCATGCTGACCGGAAACGAGCCAAGAGTTGCTATGCTTTCCCACTCCTCCAAAGGAAGTGCAAAACATGCTGATGTAGACAAAGTTGTTGAGGCTACCAGAATTGCAAAAGAAGCAAACCCGGATCTCGCTCTCGACGGCGAGCTGCAGCTTGATGCAGCAATCGTTCCGAGCGTAGGTGCATCCAAAGCTCCGGACAGCAAAGTAGCAGGAAAAGCAAACGTTCTGATCTTCCCGGATCTGGATGCCGGAAACATCGGATACAAACTGGTACAGAGACTGGCAAAAGCAGAAGCATACGGCCCAATGACGCAGGGTATCGCAGCTCCAGTCAACGATCTGTCCCGTGGATGCTCCGCAGAGGATATCGTTGGTGTTGTAGCAATCACTGCTGTACAGTGCCAGGCACAGTAAGCACGAAATAAAACCAATTACAAGCGGTTTTCTGGCCGGCTGCGGAGAACAGGCCGGCCAGAAGTTTTAATAAGACTTTTAAAATAGGAGAATTTAGAAATGAACGTATTAGTAGTAAACTGCGGAAGTTCCTCTCTGAAATTCCAGCTGATCAATTACGATAACCGTGACGTCCTGGCAAAAGGACTCTGTGAGAGAATCGGTATCGACGGACGCCTCGTTTATGAGCCAAAGAACGGCGAAAAAGAGGTAACAGAAGCAGCAATGCCGACACACGTAGAGGCAATCCAGATGGTTCTGGACGCTCTGGTAAACGAGAAGAGCGGCGTCATCAAGAGCCTGGAAGAAGTAGATGCCATCGGACACCGCGTTCTGCACGGCGGAATGAAGATCACAAACTCTGTTATCATCGATGACGAAGTAATCAAAGTTATCGAGGAGTGCGCTGACCTTGGTCCTCTGCACAATCCGGCAAACCTGATGGGAATCAATGCCTGCATGAAACTGATGCCGGGCGTTCCGAACGTAGCAGTATTTGATACCGCATTCCATCAGACCATGCCTCCGAAAGCATATATGTACGGTATTCCGAAAGAGTACTATGAGAAATACGCAATCCGTAAATACGGCTTCCACGGAACTTCTCATAAATTCGTATCCAAGAGAACCGCAGAGTTCCTTGACAAAGACTACAACGATCTGAAGATCATCGTATGCCATATGGGAAATGGTGCTTCCCTTTCCGCTGTAAAGAACGGCAAATGTGTAGATACCTCCATGGGCCTTACCCCGCTTGAAGGTGTGATCATGGGAACCCGTTCCGGAGATATCGATCCAGCTTTTGTTGAGTATCTGTGCAACAAAGAGAACCTGACCGTATCCGAGGTTCTGAACATTCTGAACAAGAAATCCGGTATGCTCGGCATGACCGGCATCTCCAGCGATTACCGTGATGTATCTGCAGCAGCAGAGGCAGGCAATCAGGATGCCATCAACTGTCTGGAAGCATACGCTTACCGCATTATCAAATACATCGGTTCCTACATCGCAGCTATGGGCGGCGTAGATGTGATCACCTTCACCGCAGGCCTTGGAGAGAACGCTATTCCGCTTCGTGAGACCATCTGCAAAGCATTTGAGTTCATGGGTCTGGAATTCGATTCTGAGGCAAATAACTGCCGCGGCGTTGAGAAGATCATCACCAAAGAAGGCTCCAAGATTACAGCATGCGTGATCCCGACCAACGAGGAAATCGCAATCTGCGAGGAGACTGTAGAGTTAGTAAAAGGAAAATAAAAAATAATTCAAAAAGCAGTTGACAATTCTTACCTTCCCGGGTATAATTGGTAAAGTGTGATTAGGAGAACAATATGAAAATCAGTCTGACCAAGTTATTTGCGCAGGACGGAAAGTCCGAAAAGTATGAAATTCCGCTTACATCCGAAACTTTTTCGATCGGCGGGCAGGACTATCGGGTAATCGAAAAACATCCTGTTATCCTTGGCCTTACGCATGAAGGCAATCGTGTGATCACGATCACCGGCAGCGCAGACCTTACAATGGAGATTCCATGTGCAAGATGCCTGACACCGGTAGCGACTCCATTCCAGCTCGAGTTCGATCTGCAGATTGATCTGAATCTGTCAGAGGAAGAACGCGAGGAGAAAGAAGAGGACTCTTCGTTTGTGGAGGGAGACGAGCTCGATGTGGAAGAACTGGTTCGTAATGAGCTCATAGTCCAATGGCCGATTCGAGTGCTGTGTAAAGATGACTGTAAAGGAATCTGCAGCCGTTGTGGTGCGAATCTGAATATTCAGACCTGTGACTGTGATACCACAGGGCTAGACCCCCGAATGGCTGCAATCAAAGATATATTCAGCAAATTTAAGGAGGTGTAACTATGTCCATTTGTCCTAAGAATAAATCTTCCAAAGCAAGACGCGATAAGAGAAGAGCAAACTGGAAAATGTCTGCTCCGAACCTTGTAAAATGCAGCAAATGTGGTGCTCTTATGATGCCGCACAGAGTTTGCAAAGCTTGTGGTTCTTACAACAAAAAAGAAGTCGTTGCAATGGACTAATATCCATAAATCGGAATCAGTTCCGATGTGCAATGCAGCAAAAGGCTCCCGTCACCGGGGGCTTTTTTGCTGTCTCTGCGGGTTGTCTGGAAGCGTCATATAAAAGATTTGACGTGGTGTGTCGTGATGTGCTATAATGGTCTCGGTGAGAATTGAAACAATATTGCAACATTTTCGTAACAATTATAAAAAAGGAGTGCAAAGCATATGAAGAATAGACGAATCATATTTCTGGCAGCATGCATGTGCAGTGTAGTATTCCTCTCAGGATGTTCCACAGACAGTCTGATGGATAAAATGATGGGAACTGAGACGACGGTTTCGTCTTCGGCCAGTGTAGATATTTCAAAAGAGGACAGCGATGCTGTTCATGTAGATGCCAATCTGGAAAAGCCGGTTTTTTCGGTAAATCCGGTGGAGAGCCTGCAGATTCCCGTTGGAAATACATCTGGAAAGCTGACTTGTGAGGCAGGAATAACGGGAGAAGGCACAGTAACATATCAGTGGTATAAGAACAACGTAAATTCCAACGGCGGAGGAACGCCGATTGAAGGCGCAACAGAAGTGACATACCAGGTCGATACTTCGGCGGAGGGCAAAGATTACTATTACGTTGTGGCAACAAACACGGTTGGAAATACCGTTTCCATGGCGACGAGTACGGTAACAGAAGTTACGGTAATTCCGGCAGGGAAATGGGTTCAGAATGAAAACGGATGGCAGTATCAGAATAATGATGGAAGCTATGCAACCAATACCTGGCAGAATATCGACGGCTACTGGTACGTGTTTGATGAAAATTCATACATGGTGACAGGATGGTACTGGAGCGGAGAAGAATGGTATTATCTGGCGGACAACGGTCAGATGCAGACCGGCTGGTTCACGCAGGATGGTGAGGAATATTATCTGGATCCGGATACCGGTGTCATGGCACGGAATACAACCATAGACGGTCATGAGATGAATTCGAGCGGAGTCAAGGTTTCTTAAGAAAAATAAGACAAAACAGAGCGGGTGGATTTTGGAAAGATAAATCCACCCGCTTTTTTGGAATACAGGAGAAAGCGCGGATGGGCATTTGTGCTTGATTTTTGCAAAGGAGTTTAGTATAGTTAATACAGCACTTGCATGAGTGCTTTTAGAGCGTGGTTGAAAACGGTTTTTTGAAAGAAAAAGAGTTTTCAAACGCGCTTTAGAAAAGAGAAAAGAGGAAAAAACATGAGTGACTTAGTCAGAGTTGCAGTGGACGCGATGGGCGGCGATTATGCGCCTGCGGAGCCGGTAAAAGGCGCCGTTGAGGCCGTAAACGCAGATGAACGTGTCAAAGTCCAGCTGGTCGGCCAGGTGGATGTCATCGAAAAAGAACTGCAGAAATATACGTACCCGAAGGAGCGGGTTGAGATCGTTCCGGCAACCGAGATCATTGAGACGGGAGAGCCGCCGGTCAATGCGATCCGCCACAAAAAAGATTCTTCGATCGTTGTCGGCATGAAAAAAGTGCGCTACGGAGAGGCAGACGCGTTTGTCTCATCAGGAAGCACCGGAGCAGTCCTGGTCGGCGGACAGACGATCGTAGGACGCATCAAGGGCGTAGAGCGCCCGCCGCTGGCTCCGCTGATCCCGACGAAAGACGGTGTATCCCTTCTGATCGACTGCGGTGCGAATGTTGATGCAAGACCGTCCCATCTGGTGCAGTTTGCCATGATGGGTTCCATCTATATGGAACACGTTGTCGGCATTAAAAATCCGCGTGTGGGAATCGTGAATATCGGTGTGGAAGAAGAAAAAGGAAACGCGCTCGTCAAAGAGACGTATCCGCTTCTGAAAGAAACCCCGTATATCAACTTTGTCGGCAGTATCGAAGCAAGAGAAATTCCAAACGGAGCCGCAGACGTTGTTGTCTGTGAGGCGTTTGTCGGAAACGTTATCTTAAAGCTGTATGAGGCGTCGGCGCGACCCTGATTTCCAAGGTAAAACAGGGCATGATGACATCTCTGCGCAGTAAAATCGGAGCCCTTCTTGTGAAACCGGCGCTGAAAGAGACACTGAAGTCTTTTGATGCCAGTGAGTACGGCGGAGCACCGCTGCTTGGCTTAAAAGGACTCGTTGTAAAAACGCACGGAAGCTCAAAAGCCAACGAATTTAAAAATTCCATTCTCCAGTGCATTTCATTTAGCGAGGAGAAGATTCCGCAGAAAGTGCAGGAGCATCTGGCAGACTATAAGAGCAGCAGGGAGGCAGCGAAAGATGGAATTTGAGAAATTACAGGAGATCATTGCGGATGTATTAAACGTAGATCCGAATGAAGTAACCATGGAGACAACCTTTACAGATGATCTGGGAGCGGATTCCCTGGATGTATTTCAGATTGTGATGGGAATTGAAGAAGAATTTGATATCCAGATCGAAGCAGAAGAAGCAGAGCACATCGTATCGGTTGAGGATGCGGTGGAAGCGATCAAAAAGAAACTGGCAGAATAATAGAAAATGGCGAAGGGGCTGTTTGCTACAGGACAGCCCCTTTGTTACCGTCCGCAGAACACCTGCAAACGGTAACTATGAGGAAGGACAGGCTTAAAACAGGTTATGAATAATATTGATAAACTCGTGGATTTGGAAAAGAAGATCCAGTATAAATTTCAGGATTTCGGACTGCTGGAGATGGCGATGCGCCATTCTTCCTACGCAAATGAGCACCATATGGAGCGCCTGGAGTGCAACGAGCGTCTGGAGTTCTTAGGAGATGCCGTGCTGGAAGTTGTATCCAGCGAATTTTTATACAAGACATTCCCGCGTCTCCCGGAGGGCGAGATGACGAAAAAACGCGCCAGCCTCGTCTGTGAACCGGCACTGGCATTCTGTGCCCGTGAGATTGACCTTGGAAGCTTTCTACTCCTTGGAAAGGGCGAGGAGGCAACCGGCGGCCGTCACCGCGATTCCATCGTTTCGGATGCTATGGAGGCAACGATCGGTGCGATTTTCCTGGACGGCGGCTTTGAACCGGCAAAAACGTTCGTTCTGAACTATATCTTAAACGATATCGAACACAAACAGCTTTTCTACGACAGCAAAACGATTCTGCAGGAGCTGATCCAGGGTGAGACGGATGAAGAGATTGTTTACACCATCTTAAAAGAAGAGGGACCGGATCACGACAAGAGCTTCTGGGCACAGGTCAGCGTCGGAAAGAAAGCGCTCGGTACCGGAAAGGGCAGAACGAAAAAAGCGGCAGAACAGGCAGCGGCATACGATGCAATTCTTGCCAGAAAAAAAGCGTAGGTGAATTATGTATCTCAAATCCATTGAAATGCAGGGATTTAAGTCGTTTGCCAACAAAACCATTCTGCAGTTCCACGACGGTATTACCGGCGTTGTAGGGCCGAACGGCAGTGGAAAGAGCAATGTTGGCGATGCGGTGCGCTGGGTGCTCGGCGAACAGAGCGCCAAGCAGCTCCGCGGCGGAAATATGCAGGATGTTATTTTCTCCGGAACCGAGACGAGAAAGCCGCTCGGCTACGCGTCGGTTGCAATTACACTCGACAATTCCGACCACAAGCTGAATGTCGATTTCGAGGAAGTCACGGTGACGAGACGGCTCTACCGCTCCGGTGAGAGCGAGTATCTGATGAACGGCGCATCGTGCCGGTTAAAGGACATCAACGAGCTGTTCTACGATACCGGTATCGGAAAAGAAGGCTATTCCATCATCGGACAGGGTCAGATTGATAAGATTTTAAGTGGTAAGCCGGAAGAGCGCCGGGAGCTGTTTGACGAGGCGGCAGGAATTGTCAAATTCAAGAGAAGGAAGGCCGTGACCGAAAAGAAGCTGGCGGAAGAGCAGCAGAATCTGGTGCGCGTCAACGACATTCTCTCGGAACTGACAAGGCAGTTAGAGCCGCTGGAACGCCAGTCTGAGACGGCAAAGATTTATTTAAAGAAGAAAGAGGAATTAAAGCTCCTCGATATCAATATGTTTCTGCTCGAGATGGAGCGCATCCGGAACGATCTCGCGAAAGTAGAAGACCGGTACCGGATTACAGAAGAGCAGTTAAAGAGCACGAAAGAGGCTTTTGAGCATACGAAGCAGGAGTATGAAAAGCTGGAACAGGAGCAGGAAAAACTGGACCAGACGATTCTTTCTGCGCGCGATCAGGCGGGGGAGAATGCACTGAAACGTCAGCAGCTCGAAAACCAGATCGAGGTGTTGAACGAGCAGATTCATGCATCAGAGAGGAACAGCGACACATTAAGAGAACGTCTGGAGGCGATCCGCGCGGAGAGCCGCACAAAGACGGCAGAAAAAAATACATATCAGGCAGAAAAGGACGGGCTTCATGAAGCACTTCTTGCGTCAGAGACGGAAAAGAGTGAGAAAGAGGCCGCTCTCTCGGAATGCCAGGAGCAGATCCAGGCAGTCGAGCTGCAGAGTGAACAGGATAAGAGCGAAGTCATCGGCCTTCTGAACCAGCGGGGTTCCACGAAGGGAAAAATGCAGCGCTACGATGCGATGCTCGAGCAGATCGGCATCCGAAAGGCAGAATTAAGCCAGAGGGTGCTGCATTTAAAGACGAGCGAGTCCGAACAGAACGGGCAGATGGAAGAACTGCAGAACGCGTTTGAAGCGCTCGAAGAGACGGTAAGCAGCCTGAAACAGCAGTACCAGGAGGCAGATCAGAAGATTACCGCGCTGACGGCGGATCTCTCGAACCAGACGAAAGAGATGGAAGCCGGCCAGACCAATTACCACAGAGAAGCGTCAAGGCTCGAATCCTTAAAGAACATCACCGAGCGGTACGACGGCTATGGAAACAGTATTCGGAAGGTCATGGAGCAGAAAGACCGGAATCCCGGCATCCACGGCGTTGTGGCGGATCTTCTGCAGGCGGAGAAAAAGTACGAGACGGCGATCGAGACCGCACTTGGCGGCAGCATTCAGAATATTGTCACCGACAATGAGGCGACGGCGAAATACCTGATTGAATACCTGAAACGGGGCCATTTCGGCCGTGCGACGTTCCTTCCGCTCACCAGTATGCGCGGGAAAAAAACGCAGGTGAATGAGGATGCGGCAAGAGAAACTGGTGTGCTCGGTGTGGCAAATGCACTTGTTTCGTACGACCCGGTGTATGAGGGCCTTGTGGCACAGCTGCTTGGAAGAACGCTGGTGGTCGACACGATCGACCATGCCATTGTGATCCAGCGGAAATACCGTCAGACGCTCCGCATGGTAACCCTCGAGGGCGAGCTCTTGAGCCCGGGCGGTTCCATGACAGGAGGTTCGTTCCGGAACAACAGCAACCTGCTCGGAAGACGGCGTGAGATTGAGGAACTCGAAAAGAGCGTACAGGGTCTTGCGAAGGAACTGCGGGAAATCCAGCAGGAACTTGAAGAGAAGAAAAATAAGCGGAATGAAATCCGCGATCTCCGCACCGAACTGAATGAAAAACTGCAGCGGCAGTACATCGAGCAGAATACGGTGCGCCTGAATCTGGAAAAAGCGCGCGAGAAAAAGACGGAAATCCGTCTGGATTTTGAAGCGCTTCAGAAGGAGAGTCTCGAGATTGAAAATCAGATCGCCGAGATTGAGCGGAACCGGAAAGTCATCGGTCAGGAAATGCAGGAATCGGTGGAGCGGGAAAGCACGCTACAGGAGAATATCCAGAAGGCACAGGAGGCGCTTACAGGCTTCGCCGCCGGGAAGCAGAATATACGAAGGATCTTGAAGAAATCCGGTTAAATTACGCAAATCTGTCCCAGAAGGATGGATTCCTTGCCCAGAACATCCGCCGTCTTGAGGAAGAGACGGGAAAACTGGAAGCGGAAAGCCGCACCATGCTGGAAAAAGCGGCGGAGGAAAAAGACGATGTCAAAAGGAAACAGCAGGACATCGTGGAGATCCAGAAGACGATTGCAGCAGCAGTGCAGGCAAAAGAAGAGGAAGACCGCCGGATTGTGGAACTGCAGGAGAAAAAAGAAGCATTAAGCGCAGATCACAAAGAATTTTTCGAGAAGCGGGATCAGCTCTCCGACCAGATTTCCCTGATGGACAAAGAGTGCTTCCGTCTGAACAGCCAGAAAGAAAAGCTGGAGGAGACAAAAGAGGCACAGACCTCGTATCTCTGGGAAGAGTACGAAGTGACACCGGGCCACGCAAGAGAGTTCCAGATGGAGGAGATTCCGGAGCGCAGTGAATTAAAGCGGCGTGTGCTGGAAGTAAAAGATGCGATCCGGAAGCTTGGCTCTGTCAATGTGAATGCGATTGAGGAGTACAAAGAGATTTCGGAGCGCCACGCCTTTCTCGATGCACAGCACACCGATCTTGTCAAGGCGGCAGAGACACTGCAGGGCATCATCGATGAGCTGGATGCCGGTATGCGCAAGCAGTTCACGGAAAAATTCGAGGAGATCCGGAAAGAGTTTGACCGCGTGTTCCGCCAGCTGTTCGGCGGCGGAAAGGGAACGCTGGAACTCGAGGAGGACACGGATGTACTCGAGGCAGGTATCCGCATCATTTCCCAGCCGCCGGGAAAGAAACTGCAGAATATGATGCAGCTCTCCGGAGGCGAGAAGGCACTGACCGCGATTGCGCTGCTTTTTGCAATCCAGAACTTAAAGCCGTCCCCGTTCTGTTTACTTGACGAGATCGAGGCGGCGCTCGACGATTCCAACGTAACGCGTTTTGCACAGTATCTGCATAAGCTGACAAAAAATACCCAGTTCATCGTCATCACCCACAGGCGCGGTACGATGACGGCGGCAGACCGTCTGTACGGCATCACGATGCAGGAGAAGGGTGTTTCTACCCTTGTTTCTGTCGATTTGATCGAGGGAGAACTGGACAAATAGAAACGAATAAGATACAATACGAAAGAAGTAAGATAGAAAAGATAAAGGGAGGCGAACGGTATGGCGGAGGAGAAAGTAGGCTTTTTCAAACGTCTTGTCAACGGTCTGACGAAGACCCGAGACAGCATTGTAGCTGGAATTGATTCTATTTTCAGCGGCTATTCCAATATTGATGACGATTTTTATGAGGAGATCGAGGAGATTCTCGTCATGGGAGATATCGGCATCAATACAACGACCAAAATTATTGACCACTTAAAAGAGCGGGTGGCAGAAGAGCACATTACCGATCCGGCAGAGTGCAAACAGCTTCTGATCGAGAGCATCAAAAAACAGATGGATGTAGGCGATACAGCCTATGAATTTGAAAACCGGAAATCGGTAGTGCTGGTGATCGGTGTCAATGGAGTCGGAAAAACGACCTCCGTCGGAAAGCTGGCCGGCCTTCTGAAGGATCAGGGCAAAAAGGTTGTTCTTGCGGCAGCAGATACGTTCCGTGCAGCGGCAGGCGAGCAGCTCACGGAGTGGGCGCACCGCGCCGGCGTGGATATCATCGGCGGACAGAACGGAGCAGATCCGGCGTCCATCGTGTACGATGCAGTCGCAGCGGCAAAAGCCAGAAATGCGGATGTGCTGATCTGTGATACGGCAGGAAGACTTCACAACAAGAAGAACCTGATGGAAGAGCTCCACAAGATTTACCGGATTCTGGAAAAAGAGTACCCAGAGGCATACCTGGAAACGCTGGTGGTGCTGGATGGTACCACGGGCCAGAATGCGCTGCAGCAGGCAAGACAGTTTGCGGAAGTGGCAAATGTCACCGGTATCATTCTGACGAAGCTGGACGGAACTGCAAAGGGCGGTATCGCCGTTGCCATCCAGTCCGAGCTTGATATTCCGGTCAAATACATCGGCGTGGGCGAGAGCATCCACGATCTGCAGAAATTTGATGCAGACCAGTTTGTAAATGCACTGTTCCATACATCCGAAGAGAATGCTTAAAAAGACAACAAGGAGAAAAGACTATGGCAGAAGAAATGCTGACACTCCCGAAATTTGAGGAAGCGTCTGAAATTGTAAAAAAAGTAACACAGGAGACCAAACTGGTTTACAGCAAATATTTCAGCGAGCAGACGGGAAATAAAGTCTACTTAAAACCGGAAAATATGCAGCTGACCGGCGCCTATAAGCTGCGCGGTGCCTATTACAAAATCAGCACCTTAAGTGAAGAGGAGCGCGCAAAAGGACTGATCACCGCATCTGCAGGAAACCATGCACAGGGCGTTGCGTATGCGGCAAAATGCTACGGTGCAAAGGCTGTCATTGTGATGCCGACGACCACACCGCTCATCAAAGTAGAGCGTACCCAGAGCTACGGCGCTGAGGTTGTTCTGTACGGAGATGTGTACGATGAGGCATGTGCAAAAGCATACGAGCTTGCAGCAGAGCATGGCTATACCTTTATTCACCCGTTCGATGATCTGACCGTTGCAACCGGCCAGGGAACCATCGCTATGGAAGTGATTCAGGAGCTTCCGCTCGTAGATTATATCCTTGTTCCGATCGGAGGAGGCGGACTGGCTACCGGTGTTTCCACACTGGCAAAACTGCTGAAACCAAACATCAAAGTCATCGGTGTTGAGCCGTCCGGAGCAGCCTGTATGAAGGCTTCTTTTGAAAAAGGCGAGGTAACGACCGTATCTCCTGTCAGCACAATTGCAGACGGTACTGCAGTACAGACACCGGGATCCAAGATTTTCCCGTATGTAAGACAGAACCTGGACGAGATCATTACCGTGGATGATGATGAGCTGATCGTAGCATTTCTTGATATGGTAGAAAACCACAAGATGATCGTCGAGAACTCCGGTCTTCTGACTGTGGCTGCATTAAAGCATCTGGATGTCAAAGGCAAAAAGATTGTTTCGATCTTAAGCGGCGGAAATATGGACGTCATCACCATGTCTTCCGTGATCCAGAACGGACTGATCCAGAGAGACCGTATCTTTACTGTATCCGTTCTTCTGCCGGATAAACCAGGCGAGCTGGTACGCGTTTCCCAGGTGATTGCAAACGAGAACGGAAACGTCATCAAACTGGACCACAACCAGTTCTTCACAACGAACAGAAGTGCTGCAGTAGAGCTCCGCATCACAATGGAGGCATTCGGCACCGATCACAAGAATCGTATCGTCAAAGCACTGGAAGAGGCAGGCTATACACCGAAGATTGTAAGACCGAATCTGTAAGAATAAAAATTGCAGAGAAAATTCTGAAAAAAGGAAAAATAAAAATCAGAGGAGATCCGAAAAAGAATTTCCTCTGATTTTTTTGAGAAGGAAAAAACCCTTGCATGCACAAGGGTTCTCATTCTGCGGAAGATGGGACTTGAACCCACACGATCGCAATGACCACCAGATCCTTAGTCTGGCCTGTCTGCCAATTCCAGCACTTCCGCATGTTCTTTAAGTTTTTGTCATCTCGCTGACGACAAGATGTATTATAGCACCAGAGTTGTAAGCCGTCAACACTTTTTTTGAAAAAATTTGAAAAATTTGAAAAATAAAAAAGGAAATCGGAATCGGGCACCGAATATAGGAAATAGGAGGACAATGAAAAGAACTGTTACAGGCATATTACCGGGAAAGAGGTGGTCTTCGTTTGAACTTGAGAGAATCGTTTGAAGAACGGGAATTTCAGGAGCTGAGTCCTTATGCGGCGCACAGCCGGAATTCCAGAGGAAGGGACCGATATGAACCGGAGTGTGACATCCGCACCGTCTACCAGAGAGACCGGGACCGGATTCTCCACTCCAAAGCCTTTCGCAGGATGAAAGACAAAACACAGGTGTTTCTCGCTGCGCAGGGCGATCATTACCGGACCCGCCTGACGCACACACTCGAGGTGTCCCAGATTGCCCGCACGATTGCGCGGGCGCTGAATCTGAATGAGGATCTGACCGAAGCCATTGCGCTTGGCCACGATCTCGGACACACGCCGTTTGGCCATTCCGGGGAAGCGGCGCTCAATGCGGTGCATCCCGGGGGCTTCCGCCACGCGGAACAGAGCGTCCGTGTCGTGGAGGTTCTAGAAAAGGAAGGACAGGGCCTGAACCTGACCTGGGAAGTGCGGGATGGAATTCTGAACCACCGCACGGCGGGAAAGCCGTCGACCCTGGAGGGACAGGTTGTGCGTCTCTGCGACAAGATCGCCTACATCCACCACGATATGGACGATGCCATCCGTGCCGGCATTTTAAGCGAGGATGACATCCCGATTACGATCCGCGTCGTCCTTGGCGATACATGCCGCGAGCGGCTCAATACGCTGATCCACGACATTGTGGAGCAGAGCCGCGGAACGGAGTATGTGCGCCAGTCGGCGGAGATTGCCGAGGGCATGCGCATGCTGCGGGAGTTGATGTTCGCGAACGTCTACCGCAACCCGGAGGCGAAAAAAGAGGAGGAGAAGGCAAAAAAGATGCTGATTTCCCTCTACACCTACTACCAGGAGCACCCGGAACAGATGTCCCGCGAGTACCGGAATCTGATCGGGTGCGGCGAGGACAAGACACAGGTAGTATGCGATTACATTGCCGGTATGACCGATCAGTATTCCATGCACAAATACGAGGAGCTGTTCGTGCCGAAAGCCTGGGCGGTTTATTAGATACAGGGAGGAAAAAATGCGATATTCCGATGATTTAGTGGAAGAGATTCGTATGAAAAATGACATCGTAGATGTGATATCCGGCTACGTAAAGCTGACAAGAAGAGGAAGCTCTTACTTCGGGCTCTGCCCTTTCCACAATGAGAAGTCCCCTTCCTTTTCCGTCAGCCCAGGAAAGCAGATGTATTACTGCTTCGGATGCGGAGCCGGAGGAAATGTTTTCACATTTTTGATGGAATACGAAAACTTCACGTTTGTGGAAGCCTTGAAATTTCTGGCCGACCGGGCCGGGGTGGAGCTTCCGCAGATGGAGTATTCGAAAGAAGCAAAGGAGCAGGCGGATTTAAAGAACACGCTGCTGGAAATCAACAAACAGGCGGCGAAATTCTATTATTACCAGCTCCACACCGAACGCGGAAAACAGGGCTACGATTACCTGAAGGGGCGCGGCCTTTCGGATGATACGATTCGAAAATTCGGCCTTGGCTATTCAGATAAGTATGGAAGCCTGCTGTACCGTTTCTTAAAAGAAAAAGGGTATGACGATGAAATCCTGCGTCAGTCGGGCCTTTTTCTGGCGGACGAGGTGCATGGCATGCAGGACAAGTTCTGGAACCGTGTCATTTACCCGATCATGGATGCCAACAGCCGTGTCATCGGCTTCGGAGGCCGTGTGATGGGGGATGGAAAGCCGAAATACCTGAATTCGCCGGAGACAAAGATTTTCGATAAGAGCCGCAATCTCTACGGGCTGCATCTGGCGCGCTCTTCACGGAGAAAAAATCTGATTATCTGCGAGGGCTATATGGACGTCATCTCCATGCACCAGGCAGGATTCAATAACGCGGTAGCTTCTCTTGGAACAGCACTCACATCGCTGCAGGCGGGGCTGATGAAACGGTATACCGACGAGGTTCTTGTGATCTATGACAGCGATGAGGCAGGCGTCAAAGCGGCGCTTCGTGCGATTCCGATGCTCAAAGGGGTTGGTCTTACAACGCGTGTCGTCAATTTGAGACCGTATAAGGACCCGGATGAGTTTATCCAGCACGAGGGCTGCGAAGCGTTCGAAAAACGTCTGGAAGAGGCGGAGAACAGCGTTTTGTATGAGATCCGCATGAAGGAACGCGATTTCGACCTTGCCGACCCGCAGGGCAAATCCGATTTCCTGCATGAGGCGGTGCGTCGTCTCGTTGCAATCGAGGATGAGATCGAGCGGAACAGTTATCTTGAGGCAGTGGCAGGAAAATACGGGATTGCCGTCGAAGTACTGCGAAAGCAGGTCGGTCAGATGGCACTATCAGGAGCCGGAAGGACGGAGCGTGTCAAGCCGCGGAATACAGCCGCAAACAAAAAAGAGAAAGAGGGCGGTGTCGAAAAAGCACAGAAGCTGATGCTGACATGGATGACCTCTTATCCGGCGCTCATTGGAAAACTGGAAAAATATATTACGCCGGAGGATTTTACCACACCTCTTTACCGCCAGATTGCAGAGATGATTGTGCTGCAGTATCACGAGGGCGGGGTGAATCCGGCAAAGCTTTTGAATCAGTTTGTTGATTCCGAGGAGCAGAAAGAAGTTGCAGGCCTTTTTAATGCCAGAATCCCGCTGGAGACAGAGGAGGAAAAACGGCGCGCGCTGCATGATGTGATCTGCAATATGAAAGAAAACAGCATTGCGTATCAGTCGGCACATATGAATGTGACCGATATGGCGGCGCTGCAGAAGCTGATGGCGGACAAAAAGAGCCTGGAGCGGTGGAAAGCAGGGGAACTTCCGGATTTCGCTTTTTAAGGAGGCCTGGATACCAAAGAAAAACCCTGGAATCTTCTGTTCTGCGTGTTTAATTTCGCAGGGCAGGGACAGAATATATACAAGCTATGGAAGGATGGACAGTCAATGGAGTTCGATAAAGCAAAATTTATGGAAAAATTAAAAGAGCTGGTAGCATACGGCAAAAAGAAAAAGAGCGTCCTGGAATATCAGGAAATCAACGACTTTTTCCGCGATATGCCGCTGGATGCGGAGCAGATGGAGAAGGTATTTGAATACCTGGAGGCAAGCGGTATCGACGTACTGCGCCTCTCCGATATGACCGAGGATCCAAATGCGGCAGACCGCGATCTTCTCCTTCTGGACGACGATGACATCGACCTTTCCGAGGAAGAAGAGATCGATATGGAAAACATCGACCTTTCCGTTCCGGAAGGCATCAGCATTGAGGACCCGGTCCGCATGTACTTAAAAGAGATCGGTAAAGTGCCGCTTCTTTCCGCAGAGGAAGAGATCAAGCTGGCACAGAGAATGGAAGAGGGCGATGAGGATGCGAAAAAACGTCTGGCAGAGGCCAACCTTCGTCTCGTTGTTTCCATTGCAAAACGTTATGTCGGCCGCGGCATGCTGTTCCTGGATCTGATTCAGGAAGGTAACTTAGGCCTCATCAAAGCGGTTGAAAAATTCGATTACCGCAAGGGATACAAATTCTCCACCTATGCAACATGGTGGATCCGCCAGGCAATCACAAGAGCGATTGCAGACCAGGCGAGAACGATCCGTATTCCGGTTCATATGGTAGAGACCATCAACAAGCTGATCCGCGTTTCCCGTCAGTTACTGCAGGAGTTAGGCCGCGAACCTACTCCGGAAGAGATCGCAGAGGAGATGCACATGTCTGTAGAGCGTGTGCGTGAGATCCTGAAAATCTCCCAGGAACCGGTTTCACTCGAGACACCAATCGGTGAGGAAGAGGACAGCCACCTCGGTGACTTCATCCAGGACGACAATGTGCCGGTACCGGCAGACGCGGCAGCATTCACCATGCTGAAAGAGCAGCTGGAGGATGTCTTAAGCACACTGACCGACCGTGAGCAGAAGGTTCTGCGTCTCCGTTTCGGACTTGACGATGGCCGTGCGAGAACCCTCGAAGAGGTTGGTAAAGAGTTCAACGTTACAAGAGAGCGTATCCGTCAGATTGAGGCGAAAGCGCTTCGAAAGCTCCGCCATCCGAGTCGTTCCAGAAAACTCAAAGATTATCTGGACTAAGTTTTCAGTCAGGAGAAAAGACATGCAGTTATCAAAAAGACTTTCCGCGGTAGCGGAGTTTGTCACCCCGGGCGGCTGCCTGGTCGATGTGGGAACAGATCACGGCTATGTGCCGATTGCGCTGCTGGAACAGAAGAAGATTTCCTCCGCAATCGCCATGGATGTGAACCGCGGACCGTTAGAACGGGCCAGGGAGCATATCACGCAGTATAACATGGGGGACTACATAGAAACACGGCTTTCCGATGGCCTTCATGCCCTGCAGGCGGGGGAGGGGGATTCTCTCCTCATCGCGGGCATGGGCGGCGGGCTCACCGTAAGGATTTTAAGTGAGGGTGAGCCGCTGCTGTCCGGCTTTGGTGAGCTGATTCTGGAGCCGCAGTCAGATATCGACCGCGTGCGCGCATGGCTGCTGGAGCACGGATTTTACCTTGCACAGGAGAATTTCGTGGAGGAGGATGGAAAATACTATCCGATTCTGCGGGCAGTGCATGGGGAAAAGGAAGATCTGAAGGCGGAGGAGCTTTTCTATGGACCACGTCTTCTGGAAAACCAGAATCCGGTGCTGTTGGAATATCTGCAGAAGCAGCAGAACCAGAACAGAATGCTGATCGGCCAGCTCTCTGGCAATCCGGGGGAGAAGGCGACACAGAGGCTTTGTGAATTAAAAGAAAAAGAGGCAATACTGGAATCTGCGCTTGCGCGGTTCCATACGATGTAACGACAGCGTTTTATCATGAGGAGGCGTGTCTGAAAATTTCAGGTTTTATAATTTTCGGGCGCGCCTTCGTTTTTACTTCTGAATTTTCAGAAAGTTTTGCAAAAAGGAGGAATTACAAGTGATTCAGGTAACAATTGATGGAAAGAAATATGAATATCCGGAAAATTGCTCTTATTATGAGATTGCAAAAGATTTTGAGAAAACGATGGATGCTCCGATTGTCCTGGTGAAGGTGGACGGACGGCTGAGGGAGCTGCACAAGCAGCTGAAAAAAGACTGTGAACTGGAATTTGTGACGACGAAGGATGAGATCGGACATAAAACGTATCAGAGGAGTCTTTCTCTTCTGCTGGTAAAAGCGGTGTATCATGTGGGAGGCTACGATAAGATCCGCCATGTGATGCTGCATTTTTCGGCGGGTTCGGGCTTTTTCTACACGGTGGACGGCGATATCACGCTGAATCAGGAGTTTTTGGACGAAGTAAAAGCGTATATGCATGAACAGGTGGAAAAGGCGGTGCCGATTTATAAGCGGAGTGTCGATACGCACGAGGCGAGAGAACGGTTCCGGCTGCATGGCATGACGGATAAAGACCGCTTGTTCCGTTACCGCCGTGTCTCCCGTGTGAATCTGTACAGTCTCGGGGATTTTGAAGACTATTATTATGGATTTATGACGTATGATACGAGTTATCTGAAGTATTTTGATCTCTATTTATACGATGACGGCTTTGTGCTGCAGATGCCGGAGAAAAAGGCGCCGGAGACGGTGCCGGCGGCGAATCTCTCCCCGAAGGTGTTCCAGGTGCAGCGGGAATCGGAGCGCTGGGGTGAGCAGATGGGAATTTCCACGGTTGCCGACTTAAATGAACGCATCACGAAGGGCAATATTCAGCAGATGATGCTGATTGCGGAGGCGCTGCAGGAGCAGAAGATTGCGAAGATTGCGGAGCAGATTGCGGAAAGAAAGCAGGTTAAATTTGTGCTGATTGCGGGGCCGTCTTCCTCCGGAAAGACAACGTTCTGCAACCGGCTTTCCATCCAGCTTTCAGCGCATGGTCTGACGCCGCATCCGATCAGCTTGATAATTACTATGTGAACCGGGTAGATACGCCGCGGGATGAAAACGGCGATTATGATTTTGAATGCCTGGAAGCACTGGATATCGAGCTTTTGAATCGGGATATGACAGCACTTTTGAACGGAGAGCGTGTGGAACTGCCGTATTTTAATTTTAAGACGGGCAAGCGCGAGTACAAGGGGAATTTTATTCAGATGAAGGAGACCGATGTGCTGGTGCTGGAGGGGATTCACGGGCTGAATGAAAAACTGACGTGGTCGCTTCCTTCGGAAAGTAAATTCCGGATTTATATCAGTGCGCTGACGCAGATTAATGTGGATGAGCACAACCGGATTCCGACGACGGATGGCCGGCTGATCCGGCGTATGGTGCGTGACAGCCGGACACGGGCGACGTCGGCGAAGGAGACGATTGCGATGTGGCCGTCGGTGCGCCGCGGGGAAGATCGTAATATTTTCCCGAATCAGGAGAAGGCGGATGTGATGTTCAATTCAGCGCTGGTGTATGAGCTTTCGGTGCTGAAGCTGTATGCGGAGCCGCTTTTGTTCCAGATTGAGGAGGGAGAGCCGGAATACCAGGAGGCAAAGCGGCTGCTGAAGTTTTTGGATTATTTTGTCGGAGTGCCGATTGAGGATATTCCCAAGAATTCGATTCTGCGGGAGTTTGTGGGGGGAAGCTGCTTTGATGTATGAGAGGCTGCTTTGCGGGATCTGTGATTTGGGGGATGGACAACAGAGAAAGTTTGTGATATGATTATTAACTGTCTGATGTTCCGTTTTTGACAAAGTAAGATATGTAATCGCGGCTGGCAGGACCGAAAGGGGCCAGGTGAGGAAAGTCCGGGCTTCGCAGGGCAGGATGCCGGATAACGTCCGGCGGAGGCGACTCCAGGGATAGTGCAACAGAGAGATACCGCCAGGTTTTTCCTGGTAAGGGTGGAAAGGCAGTGTAAGAGACTACCGTTTCTCTGGTAACAGAGAAAGCCATGTAAACCCCATCCGAAGCAAGACCGAATAGAAAACGTATATGGCTGCCCGTCATGTTTTCAGGTGGGTCGCTTAAGGGGACTGGCGACAGTTCCATTGGATAGATGATTACACACGACATAACCCGGCTTATCGTTTTGCTTTGCATAAGACGGAAATTCAGGCATCTGGATAAAATAAGTACGCCGGGAACGGACACGAGTGGATTGTGTTTGTTCGCGTACTTATTTTATCCGGCCATCTGGCGCAAGCCGCACATTCCCGCGGACCGCTGCATGGTGTGAAAAAAATGCATGTCATGAAAGAAAAAATAAAGGAGACAGCAGGATGAAAGTGATATTGGCTTCGGGGTCACCCAGAAGAAGAGAGTTGATGGAGATGTTGGGAATACGGTGTAAGGTTCAGGCTTCAGGGGCGGAAGAAGTTGTGACGTCTGCGGAACCGGAGAAGGTTGTGGAGGAGCTTTCACGGCTGAAATGTCTGGATGTTGCGGAGATTACCGAAGGGGATGCCGTTGTGATCGGGGCGGATACGGTTGTGGCTTTTGAAGGGGAGATCCTTGGCAAGCCGAAAGGGATAGAACATGCCAGAAGCATGATGCAGCAGTTGCAGGGAAGGGTGCATCAGGTGTATACTGGAGTTACGATTGCGGTAACAGAGGGGGACGCAAAGCGTGTGGTATCGTTCTGTGACCGTACAGATGTAGAGTTTTATGCGATGACAGAGGAGGAGATAAACGGGTATCTTGCTCTTGAGAAAGAGGGGGAGGCTCCTGTGTGGTCGGATAAGGCTGGAGGATACGGAATTCAGACGGTGTTTGGGACAAAGTTTGTGAAAGGAATCCAGGGAGACTATTATAATGTGATGGGACTGCCGGCGTCCCGGGTTTATCATGAGTTGAAAAATCTGGGCGTTCTGGAATAGAAGGAGGTAAGAGAAGATGAAAAAGTTTTCGGAAATTGAATACGTAAGGCCGGACATGGAGGCAGAGCAGGAAAAAGTAAGAGCGTATACGAAGGCGCTCAAAGAGGCAAAATCATATGAGGAGCTGCGCGGACTTTTTATGGAAGAAAAAACGCGCGAGGATGCCTGGGCGACAATGGCGGAAGTGGCGCAGGTAAGATATACGGTGGACACCAGAGATTCGTTTTATGAAGGAGAGGTTCAGTTCTGGAATGAGACGATTCCGGCGATCCATCTGCTGATACAAAAGGCAGAGAAGGTGATTCTGGAGTCTCCGTTTATCAAAGAGTTTGCAGAGGAGTTTGGGGAATTCTTTGTGAAGAATATGGAGGTTGGCCAAAAATTAGCGGACGACTGTATCGTGGAGGATCTGATCGAAGAGGCGAATCTGACGCAGCAGTACAGTAAAATTACGGCGAATGCTTCGACGAAATTTAAGGGCGAAACGTGTAATTTTTATGGACTTCTGAAGGCGATGCAGAGTACGGACCGCCAGATGCGGAAAGAGGCGATGACGGCATGGGGAGATTTGTATGAAGAGATTTCCGGGGAGCTGGATGCGCTGTATGACAAGCTGGTTCCGCTGCGCGATAAAATTGCGAAGAAGCTGGGATTTTCTTCTTACATTGAATTTATTTACCTGAGCTATGGAAGATACGATTATACGGCGGAGGATGTTGCAAGGTTCCGTGCGCAGGTGAAGGAGAAGATTGTACCGCTCTGCCTGGAGCTTCGGAAGGAGCAGGAGAAACGGCTTGGAGTGGACAGGCTGCATTATTACGATGAGGAGCTGATTTTCCCGGAAGGAAACGCGGTTCCGGAAGGAACGACGGAGGAACTGGTTGCGAAGGCGCAGAAGATGTACCATGAGCTGTCGAAAGAGACGGGTGAGTTCTTTGACTTTATGGTGGAGCATGAGCTGTTTGACCTGGAGACGAAGCCGGGAAAACAGACAGGCGGTTACTGCACATTTCTGAATACGTTCAAGGCGCCGTTCATCTTCTCCAACTTTAATGGTACGAGCGCGGACGTTGATGTTCTGACTCATGAGGCGGGCCATGCATTCGAGGCGTATACGGCGGCAAAACAGATTCCGTTTATGGATATGGTATTCCCGACAAGCGAGGTGGCGGAGATTCACTCGATGACAATGGAGCATTTCGCATACCCCTGGATGAATGCATTCTTTGGAGAGAAAGCAGATGATTACCGTTATGCGCACCTGATGAGCGCGCTGGAAGTGATTCCGTACATGGTATGTGTGGATGAGTTCCAGCATAAGGTATTTGAAAATATCGGCATGACGGCCAAGGAGCGCCGTGCGATCTGGCATCAGTTAGAGCTGACCTATATGCCATGGAGAAATTATGACGGCCACAAGTTCCTCGAGGAGGGCGGTTTCTGGATGCAGAAGCAGCATATCTTTGTGAACCCGTTCTATTATATTGATTATGCGCTGGCACAGATCTGTGCTTTCCAGTTCTTTGAGCGTTTCAAAAAAGAGCCGGAAAAGGCGTGGGGCGATTATTACCGTCTCTGCCAGGCAGGCGGAAGCAAAGGATATTTTGCACTGCTGGAGCTGGCCGGACTGAAGAATCCGTTCGTGGATGGAACGGTGGAAGAAGTCGTTGCGGGACTGAAGCCCTATTTAAAACAAAAAGTAAAGTATACGATCCGTCCGGTAAAAGAGGAAGATCTGAAAAAGGTAGCCGAGGTGGAGGCGCTATGTTTCCCGGCTGCCGAGGCGGCAGGTTATGAAGACTTCATGGAGCGGTACAAAACCTGCAAAAACAGCTTTTTTGTAGCGGAAACTGAAGATGGCGAAATCGCAGGCTTCTGCAATGGCTGCTGTGCGGATACCGATTATCTGGCGGATGCACTCTACCATGACGCCACGCTGCACAACCCGGACGGCGATTATCAGATGATTTTCGGACTGGACGTCAATCCGAAGTTCCAGAAACAGGGCATTGGAGAAGCACTGATGCGTCATATGGTAAAAAGCGCAGGAGAGCGTGACAAAAAAGCCGTTGTTCTTACATGCAAGGATCATATGATTCCATTCTACAAAAGGATCGGATACGAATATATCGAACTTTCCGACTCGACGCATGGCGGTGCAAAATGGCATAAGATGATGTACCGTTTCTAAAAAGAAATGGAAAGCAAAAAGGGCAGAACAGGGAGATACGAAATTTCTCTGTTCTGCCTTATTTTCAAAAAAACAGGGCTCTTAACGAAGGCTTTTTCTCAGTAACGGAGTAAATTTCAGAAAAAAATACAAAAAAATAGTAAAAAAGCAGTTGACATCTAACGTACGTTAGCATATACTAACAACTGAAATAGAGATGAAACTCATTATCATACACAGGAGGTAATTGACTATGCCTTTAACGATGGCAAATCCAGGCGAATGTTACACAATCAGAAAAGTTGGCGGAAAAGAAGAGACCAGAAGATTTCTTGAAAATCTTGGCTTCGTCGTTGGCGGAAACGTGACAGTCGTATCGGAAATCGACGGCAATCTCATCGTGAATGTGAAAGATTCCAGGGTAGCCGTTGGAAAAGATATGGCAGCCAAAATCCTGATTTGATAGGAAAGAAGGAGAGAAGATGAAGACTTTAAAAGAGACTTCCGTAGGAGAAACCGTTAAAGTTGTAAAACTCAACGGCTCCGGTCCGGTCAAAAGAAGAATCATGGATATGGGAATCACCAAGGGTGTTGACGTATTCGTGCGCAAAGTTGCTCCGCTCGGCGATCCGGTCGAAGTAACCGTCAGAGGATACGAATTATCCTTAAGAAAAGCAGATGCCGAAATGATTGAAGTAGAGTAAATTTTTTTTGCCTGCTTGTTAGCGAATGCTAACAAAAGCAAGCTGTGGCCAATATTGGTAAGGCTTGTGAAGTTATTAAAATCAGTAAAAATCAAAGAAAGAGGGGCATGGAAAAAATGGCAATTAAGATTGCACTCGCAGGAAACCCGAACTGCGGTAAGACAACATTGTTCAATGCACTGACAGGCTCCAACCAGTTCGTAGGAAACTGGCCAGGTGTAACCGTCGAGAAAAAAGAAGGAAAGCTCAAAGGCCACAAAGATGTCACCATCATGGACCTTCCGGGTATCTATTCTTTATCTCCGTATACACTGGAGGAAGTGGTAGCCAGAAATTACCTGATTAATGAAAGACCAGATGCGATCCTGAACATCGTAGATGGTACCAACATTGAGCGTAACCTGTATCTGTCCACACAGATCATGGAACTTGGTATTCCGGTGATCATGGCTGTCAACATGATGGATATTGTTGAGAAGAACGGAGACAAAATACATATCGACAAACTGGCGAAAAAGCTGGGCTGTGAAGTTGTAACCATCTCTGCTCTGAAAGGAACCGGAATCAAAGAAGCTGCTGATAAAGCAGTGCAGATTGCACAGAAAAAAGGTGCTGCTGTACCGGTTCATGAGTTTGACAAGGATGTGGAGGCAGTCATCCGCACCGTTGAGAGCAAACTCGGAAGTGATATTGTAAATGAGCAGAAACGCTTCTTTGCAATCAAACTTCTGGAGAAAGATGATAAGATCACAGAGCAGATGAAATCCGTTCCGGATGTATCTGCCGAGATCAAACAGCTGGAAGACAAGTTTGATGATGATACCGAGAGTATTATCACAAACGAGCGTTACGTTTATATTTCCAGCATCATCGGTGACTGTGTCACAAAGAACAAGAAAAACGCCATGACAACATCGGATAAGATCGACCGGATCGTAACTAACCGCTGGCTGGCACTTCCGATCTTCGCGGTTGTTATGTGGGTTGTATATTATGTATCTGTCACAACAGTAGGTACTTTTGTAACGGACTGGACCAACGATGTACTCTTTGGAGAGATCATTCCGCCGGCCATTGAAAATCTGCTGAACGCGATCCACTGTGCTGACTGGCTGCAGGGTCTGATTCTCGATGGTATCGTAGCCGGTGTTGGTGCCGTACTTGGATTCGTACCGCAGATGCTGGTACTGTTCCTGTTCCTGGCATTTCTGGAGTCCTGCGGTTACATGGCGCGTGTTGCATTCATCATGGACCGTATCTTCCGTAAATTTGGACTTTCCGGAAAATCCTTCATTCCGATGCTGATCGGAAGTGGCTGTGGTGTTCCTGGTATCATGGCTTCCCGTACCATCGAGAATGACCGTGACCGTAAAATGACCATCATGACAACAACGTTTGTACCTTGTGGAGCAAAACTTCCAATCATCGCCCTGATCGCAGGCGCCCTGTTTAATGGAGCTTCCTGGGTTGCACCAAGTGCTTACTTCGTTGGTATCGCAGCAATCATCTGCTCCGGTATCATCCTGAAAAAAACAAAACTGTTCGCCGGTGATCCGGCTCCGTTTGTTATGGAGCTTCCGGCTTACCACTGGCCGACGGTAAGCAACGTTCTTCGCAGCATGTGGGAGCGTGGCTGGTCCTTCATCAAAAAAGCCGGTACCATCATCCTGATGTCCACCATCGTTCTGTGGTTCCTGATGAACTTCGGATGGGTTGACGGATCTTTCGGAATGCTGGAAGCCGAGCAGTTAAATGACAGTATCCTGGCTTCCATCGGAAGCGTGATCGCTCCTCTGTTTGCACCTCTTGGATGGGGCGACTGGAAGATGGCTGTTGCAGCTGTTTCCGGACTGATCGCAAAAGAGAACGTTGTTGGTACCTTTGGTATCCTGTTTGGCTTTGGTGAAGTTGCAGAAGACGGTGCCGAGATCTGGGGACAGCTCGCAGGAAGCTTATCTACGGTAGCAGCTTATTCTTTCCTGGTATTCAACCTTCTGTGCGCACCGTGCTTCGCAGCAATGGGTGCAATCAAACGTGAGATGAACAATACCAAATGGTTTTTTACTGCAATCGGATATCAGACACTGCTTGCCTATGTTGTATCCCTGTGCATTTATCAGATCGGTAACCTGTTCATCGGCGGCGGTTTTGGAATCGGAACGGTAGTTGCTGTTCTGCTCATCATTGGATTTGTATATCTGCTGGTAAGACCTTACAAAGAGAGCGCAACTCTGAGCGTTTCCACCAACAAAATGTTCAGCAAATAATTGCTGTGACAGATAGAGAACATGTATCTGATGAAGAGTCCGTATCCGGCATCCGCTGCAGGATGCGGACTCTTTTGAAAAGAAAGGAGTTGTTTCTATGGGAACTTTTATCACACTTGTAGTCGTTGTTGGTCTGGTAGGACTTGCAGTACGCAGTATGATTAAAGATAAAAAAAGTGGCAAGGGAAGCTGTGGTGGTAACTGCGGGCAGTGCAAGGGACATTGCGACTGACAGGACAGGAATCATCATCAGGAGGTAGAACGTATGCCGCAGGAACAGACAAAGCATGAAGCCAGAAATTATCACAGAACACAGATGAAGCGAGAACTGATTATTCAGAAGCTCCGGGAACAGGGATGCAGAATAACCAGACAGAGACGGATTCTGCTCGATATTATCCTGGAAGAGGAGTGCTCCTGCTGTAAAGAAATTTACTATAAAGCTCTGCAGAAAGACAGCAGCATCGGGCCTGCTACGGTGTATCGCATGGTGAATACACTGGAGAGCATCGGTGCAATCAGCCGCAAAAATTTTTACAAGATTGCCTGTGGAGAAGAATGCTTCAAAGATCAGGCTGTACCGTAGAACTGAGCGATCATACCATCTGCCGCTTAAGCGGAGAGATGTGGATGGACGTGATGAAATCCGGACTGAAGGCAAAGGGCTATATTCAGAATCAGGATATTGAAAATGTGATTGTTTCAGCGGTGGAAGGCTGAAAAACGGGGAAAACGGGTGAAAATTCCTTCCGTTTTCCCTGTTTTAATGAAAATAATTATCAAAAAGAACTGTACGTATTGTCTAACCGAGCAGGTGAGTGCTATACTGTGAACCACAGCGGGGGAAGATGTAAAATTCAGGAAAAATTTATTTTAACAATAGGAGGAAATGTAATATGACAATCAAAGATTTAAAACATCCAGGACTTTTCGCAGCAGGAGTATTATTCGGAACAGCAGGTATCAAAGCACTGTCCAGCAAGGATGCGAAAAAACTTTACACCAACTGCACCGCAGCTGTTCTTCGTGCAAAGAAAGTTGTTATGGATACGGTAACGACCATCCAGGAGAATGCGGAGGACATCTATGCTGACGCAAAACAGATCAACGAAGAGCGTGAAGCAGCAGAAGAGGCAGTAGAGGATGTAGCTGAAGAGACAGCAGAGGAAGCTGTTGAAGCAGAAGCAGAGGATACGGTTGAGGCATAAGCTGTACACAGCAACATCTGATTTACGTCGTATTCATACGGAAAAAACGAAGCGCCTGCAGAATTCTCTGCAGGTGTTTTTCTAGGAGGCATAAGATTTGAAATTTTATATTAAACACGAAAGCAGAGGCAGAATCCGAATCCATCTGGCACAGAAGCGCATGTCCTCCGTACAGGCAGAGACACTGCTGTACTATCTGCAGAATCAGAACCAGGTATCTTTCGCGAAGGTATATGACAGAACCGGCGATGCCGTGATCTGTTACGAGGGAGAACGAGCCGCTGTGATTCGGATGATACAGCTCTTCCACTACGAGGAAGTAGAGCTGCCGACCGGACTGCTTGAGAGCTCCGGCAGAGCGTTAAACAACGAATATCAGGAAAAGCTGATCAGCAAAGTGATTTACCACTTTGGAAGAAAATGGCTTCTTCCGGCACCGATCCGTGCCATCTATACTACGGTTGTTTCCGTAAAATATATCTGGAAAGGAATCCAGACACTGGCACAGGGAAAGATCGAAGTTCCGGTTCTTGATGCAACCGCAATCGGTGTTTCGATGCTCCGCGGCGACTATGGAACCGCAGGCTCTGTCATGTTCCTGCTCGGCGTAGGAGAGCTGCTTGAGGAATGGACGCATAAAAAATCCGTCGGAGATCTGGCACGCAGCATGTCGCTGAACGTCGGAAAGGTATGGCTGAAAAAAGACGGCCAGGAAATTCTCGTTCCGTCTGAAAAAATTGTTGCGGGCGACGAGATTGTCGTACATATGGGAAATCTGATTCCATTCGACGGCGAGGTATCCAACGGCGAGGGTATGGTAAACCAGGCTTCTCTGACCGGAGAATCTGTTCCGGTACGCCGTACCTTAGGTTCCGTTGTCTATGCGGGAACGGTTCTTGAGGAGGGCGAGCTTACCATTCTTGTGAAGCAGACCGGCGGATCCAGCCGTTACGAGAAGATTACCGCGATGATCGAAGAGTCCGAGAAACTGAAATCCGGACTGGAGAGCAAGGCAGAGCATCTGGCAGACCGTCTTGTACCGTATTCCCTTGGTGGAACGGCGTTGACGTATCTTCTGACCAGAAATGCAACGAAAGCACTCTCTATTCTGATGGTAGACTTCTCCTGTGCGTTAAAACTTGCCATGCCGATTTCCGTTCTCTCTGCAATCCGCGAGGCAAACCAGCACAAGATCACCGTAAAGGGCGGCAAATTCCTGGAGGCTGTGGCGGAAGCGGATACGATCGTTTTCGATAAGACCGGAACACTGACAAAAGCGCAGCCGACCGTAGCAGAGGTGGTATCCTTCAGCGAAACAAAGAGCCCGGATGAGCTTCTGCGCATCGCAGCCTGCCTGGAAGAGCATTTTCCGCATTCCATGGCAAAAGCCGTAGTAGACGCGGCAAGAGAGAAATATCTGGATCACGAGGAGATGCACTCCAAAGTAGAATATATCGTTGCACACGGTATTTCTACAACGATCAATGGCAAAAAAGCGATTATTGGAAGTTATCACTTCGTATTTGAGGATGAGAATAGTATCATTCCGGAAGGAATGGAAGAGAAGTTCCGTCATCTGCCGGAGGAGTATTCTCATCTCTATCTTGCCTTAGAAGGTGTACTTGCAGCAGTTATCTGCATTGAGGATCCGCTTCGTCCGGAGGCGGCCGAAATTATCCGTCAGCTGAAAAAAGCAGGTCTGAAAAAGATCGTCATGATGACCGGAGACAGCGAGCGCACGGCAAAAGCGATCGCGAAGAAGGTCGGCGTGGACGAGTACTATGCTGAGGTACTACCGGAGGATAAGGCAAACTTTGTGGAGAAAGAAAAAGTAGAGGGACGTAAAGTCATTATGATCGGTGACGGTATTAACGATTCACCGGCACTTTCTGCCGCAGACGTTGGAATCGCCATCAGCGAGGGCGCAGAGATTGCGCGTGAGATCGCGGATATCACCGTTGCCGCAGACGATCTGGCAGAAATTCTGGTGCTTCGTATGCTGAGCAACCGTCTGATGAAACGGATTCATAAGAATTACCGCTTTATCGTTACGTTCAATGCCGGACTGATTCTGCTCGGCGTGGGCGGCATTTTACAGCCAACCACTTCCGCACTGCTTCACAATACATCTACTCTTTACATTGGCTTAAAGAGTATGGGCAACCTGCTGGACGAGCCGGTATAAAAAACAGAACAGAATAGCAACGGGAAAGCCGCTGGAGTCTCCTTCTTAAGATTCCAGCGGCTTTTTAACAAAGGCAGGGAAAGTCTCTGCTTCCATTGCGAATATTCTTTCACCAGCGTGATGTGAAAAAGAAAATGATACAATTTTCTCAAGAAAAGCCGGAAAAATTTGCAGGATATCCTTGACAAAATCCGACAAAAACGGTATGATATACCCAACAGTTAGATACAGCTAACTAAAGTACAACGGATAAAACCAAAAATCATACGGGATCCCGGTAGAGGGATTCTTTCTTAAAACACAGGAGTTAGAATAAACTAATTTCAAGTAGCATAAGATAACAACAGAAAGGCAGGTAGAGAAGATGAGTGTCGTAATTATCGGTGGAAATGAAAGAATGGTGTGTCAATATACAGATATCTGTAAAGACTATGGATGTAAAGCAAAGGTGTTCCCGAAAGAGCATGGCTCCGTTAAGAAAAAAATCGGGAATCCGGATCTGATGATTCTCTTTACCAACACCGTATCCCACAAAATGGTCATCACTGCTTCCCAGGAAGCAAAGAAAAACAATATTCCGATCGCAAGAATCCATACCAGCAGTGCCACCGCACTTCGCTCGGTATTAGATGAGCACTGCGCAGCAGCAATGTAAGAAGGAGACGTAAAAGGCATGATTGAGAGATTTCTGATCGAACACTGTTCGGCAACGCTGGCTTCCATCAAAGCCGCAAATTTATGTAATATGACATTTTCATCCAAAGAAGAACTGGAAGATCAGATTTCATACTGGAGTGCCTGTCTGGAACCAAAAGGAATTCACATCTTTGTATTGCGGGAGCATGAGACGAGAGCACTGGTCTATGTGTACCGTGAAGGGCTTCTCCAGAAGGAGCTGGAAAATCCGGAGAATGCAGCGTTTTTAAAATCCTATGGATATGAAAATACAGACATTGCCTATGCACTGAATCGCCTGAAAACCCGGGTAGCAGAGTGTAAAGAAGGATTTCCGCATGAGATCGGTGTGTTTCTCAACTATCCGCTCGGTGATGTGATCGGTTTTATTGAGAACAAAGGCCACAATTATAAATGCAAGGGATGCTGGAAGGTCTATTGCAATGAGTGCGAAACACAGAAAACATTTCAGCGCTATCAGAAATGCAGAAACGTGTATCTGCGTCTCTGGAAGCAGGGAAGAAGCGTTTTACAGCTCACCGTAGCTGTTTAACATAAAATCCTGCATACCATAAAAAGGGCAGTAGGATCGGGGAAAGAAAAATCCCCCGGAATCAGAAAATAAAGAAAGAAGGATTTGAAACATGAGCAAAGTAGCAGTAGTTTATTGGAGTGGAACCGGCAACACAGAAATGATGGCACAGAAAGTAGCAGAGGGAGCAAAGGAGGCAGGCGCAGAAGTTTCTGTTCTGACTTGCGCAGATTTCTCTGCGGATGATGTAGATGCATACGATGCAATCGCTTTCGGATGCCCGGCTATGGGGGCAGAAGAGCTGGAAGATACCGAGTTCGAGCCAATGTTCTCCGCATGTGAATCCAAACTCTCCGGAAAGAAAATCGCTCTGTTCGGTTCCTATGGATGGGGAGACGGCGAGTGGATGCGCACCTGGGAAGAAAGCTGCAAAAATGATGGCGCCGAGCTGGTATGCGACAGCGTGATCTGCGCAGACGCGCCAGATGATGAAGCTGAGGCAGCATGCATTGCACTTGGAAAAGCACTCTGCTAAGCATAAATAAAAGGAAGAAAAAGCGGCAGCCCTTTTGTCTGGGACTGCCGCTTTTTTTTTCGGACAATGAGAAAGACTCGCTGTCATTTGGCTGTTAAAATTCGGTATCATCCGCATCGGATGGCCGTGACGGTTTTAAAAGAATTCCGTTGATTTCCACTTCATCGGCTGCCTCGATCAGAATATACGGTGTTCCGTCGATCGTACGGGTTTCGATGAGCTGGGCCTTTTCCGGGCTGACTTTGATGATAACATCCGGGGTGCGGATCTCGTAGTTCCGTGTACTGGCCACGTTCGAGGCAACGAAGCTTGCTTTCTCATCCGCAATGGATTCGTACTTCTCGTCGAACTCGTCAAGCTGTTCATTCGGTACGCCGCTGCTGGCGAGCAGACGTTTTACCTCGTGTTTATCGAGCACCACCGGTTCCGGATCGTCTTTCCGCTCTTCAATCATGGTATTTAAGTTCTCCTGAATGGTCATAACAGTAGAAAAATCACAGGCGGAATCGAGAGTTTCTTCTATAATAGACTGAAACGTTTCTTTCTGAGATTTCGCGGAGAGTGGCGCCTGACAGCCCAGGAAGTGGTCGAGAAAGTCCGGCTGATCCATCTCTGCGTTTTTCGTGAAATACAGCAGATTGTGGATATCCGTGTTGCGGTCTGTGAAGGCCGGGAAGAGAAAACCGTTTTCCGGTGCGCCGACCACCCAGTCCTGCACGCGGTTTTCAATCGTATTGTGGGACACATTGTAGCAGAGGCCCGGTTTGTCGAGTTTTACCGGGCAGATGCTGCAGAGGATAAATTCATAGACGTAATCGGAAGCATCGTCCATATCCAGATTATCCGAAGCGCGTCCCGGTACATCGTAGGCACCATGGATCAGAATAATATAGTAGTTTTCCGGATAGAGATAATCCGCCATCACCTTTTCATAAAATTCATCAATCAGCGCTTCGTTCTTCAGCTCACTGTTGCGGAGTTTTAAGAGAAACTCCTGTGTGCCGCCCTCACTTTCCTGGGAGAGCGGGAACTCCATATTCAGCAGATTCTTTCCGATGGTACCGGAGAGGGTGCTTTTAAAAATCTTAAAATACTTAAACATTTCTTCCTCTTCGAGAGAGAGAAACGCTTCTTTTAATTTTGTCTTAATATTCTTTTCCGCATCCACATAGCATCCGCAGATTCGCGTGATCGCACAGTGGGATGGGGTAAACAGTTTTTTAATTTCAGCAATTTCCTTTTTGTTCATATAGAATGCTCCTTTATCAGCAATTTCGTATCTTAGACAAGTACTTTTTATTATAGACCATAGGGAAGGGAAAAGGCAAGAAAGAAAATAGCGACTATATCTTTTTACACTTTAAATATAATTTCAAAAATCTTGACAGAGGTACCGATTCTGTTATACGATTAGGTCTAATAAAGGGGAGTAATTTAAGTTTGAAAATTTGCGTTTGCAAGTCTTCCGATTATTCAGTTGCTTAAATGGATACGCATGAAATTAAGAAAAAGAGGAGAATGATAGTGGATATAAGTAAAAAATCTGTAAAAAAAATCCGGGAACTTATTGTGTTTACAGCATTTCTTGTGGTCGCACTGTGGAAGTTTAATGTGGTACTCGATGTGTTGAAAGCAATATGGGGGATCGTATTTCCATTTGTACTTGGCGGAGCGATCGCATTTGTGACCAACGTGCCAATGAGCTTTTTGGAAAAGAAAATTTTTGGAAGGGCAAAAAAAGAAGATAAGATAGTCGAAAAACTGGCAAGACCGATAAGCCTGTTCCTCACGATCGTATTTGCGGTTGGCGTGATTGTACTGGTGATGTTTGGTGTGATTCCGCAGCTTACGCGGACAATAGGAACCTGATGAGGAGTATCGCTGATTTTATTCCACAGATGCAAAGCTGGATCCGGGAGTTTTCCCATAATAACCAGGAAATCATGAAGCTTGTAGATCAGGTACAGTTTAATCCGGATCAGGCGATCAAGTGGGGGATAAGCCTACTCGGAAATGGTGCAGGAAATATGATGAATATCACAATGTCAGCAGTGGGTTCCATAGTTAGTGGATTGGCAGCCTTTTTTGTTGCATTTTCCTTTGCCTGCTATGTCCTTTTTCAGAAGGAAACGCTGCAGGTGCAGATTCGAAAAGTATTTTTCGCTTTTCTTCCAAAGGAAAAAGCAGATGCTTTTCTTAAAGTCTGCTCTCTGACTTATCAGACATTTGCAAATTTTCTTACAGGTCAGTGTCTGGAAGCCGTGATCCTTGGCTGTATGTTTGTTGTGATATTGAGCATTTTGAGGATGCCATATGCACTTTTGATCGGAGTTTTAATTGCGTTTACGGCATTGATCCCGATTTTCGGAGCCTTCATCGGGTGTGCAGTGGGAAGCTTTTTGATCTTTATGGTAAATCCGAAACAGGCAATTTTATTTATTATAGTATTTCTGGTGCTGCAGCAGATCGAGGGAAATCTGATCTATCCTCATGTTGTGGGTGAGTCTGTAGGGCTTCCATCGATTTGGGTTCTTGCAGCAGTTACGATCGGCGGAAACCTTATGGGAATTGTAGGTATGCTTGTTTTCATTCCGTTGCTTTCCGTGTTCTATACTATTTTTCGGGAATTCGTATATCTGCATCTGAAAAAAAAGCAGATCAAACAGGTGACAAAGACAGAAATAGAAGAATATACGGCGGAAGAAATGGTAAATAGTGACATATCAGAGGTGAAATGATAGAATCCCATCTTTGAAGCTGTAAGGTGATAAAACGGTTACAAACCCAGTAAATATGGGTATTGTGGCCGTTTTTTTTGTGGATCATTATTCAACCGTCAAACTTCCGGGTGTTTTTATAGCAATCCCAGAAAATAATGCAAACTTCAGCGCTGCAGAACGTGAATTACTGCGTCACAGATTTTTATATCTTAGACAAGTACTTCCTATGATAGACCACAGGGAAGGGAAAGGCAGGAAAGAAAAAAATGGACAATGGATATTACAACTATCTTGTCACATGACAAAAGTTGTGGTATACTAAGCGCTAAAGTGTTAAAAAAATATCATGATTCAGGGTTCTGAATCGTGATAGTAAAAATAGGAAGGAAACAAAACCAATGGATACCAGAAGAGAAAAGCTGGAAGCATTAAAGAAAGAAAAAAACGCCGTCATCATGGCACACTATTACGTGCCGGATGAAGTGCAGGAAATTGCCGATTACATCGGAGATTCGTATTACTTAAGCGACGTGGCGACGAAAGTGGACGCCAGTGTTATCGTTCTCTGCGGCGTTCGTTTCATGGGTGAGAGCGCCAAAATCTTAAACCCGGGCAAAAAAGTACTGCTCCCGGATCTGCATGCCGACTGCCCGATGGCTCACATGGCAGCGATTGAAAAAATCGAGGAAGTCCGGAAAGAGTACCCGGATGTGGCTGTCGTATGCTATGTCAATTCCACCGCGGAATTAAAAAGTCATTCCGACGTCTGTGTCACATCCTCCAATGCAGTAAAAATTGTAAAAGAACTGCCGAACCACGACATCTTCTTTATCCCAGACGAGCATCTTGGTACCTATGTGGCTGAGCAGGTGCCGGAGAAACATATCATCTTAAATGACGGTTTCTGTCACGTACATGCTGCCATCCGTCCGGAAGCTGCAAAGGCTGCAAAGGAAGCGCGTCCGCAGGCAAAGCTTCTCGTTCACCCGGAGTGCAGAAGTGAAGTCGTTGCACTTGCCGATTACGTCGGAAGCACCGCAGGCATCATCAAATATGCCGAGGCAAGTAAAAATACCGAGTTTCTCGTTGCAACCGAGCTTGGCGTTTTCGCAGAGCTGAAAAAGCGCTGCCCGGATAAGAAGTTTTATGCAGTGGGAAATACGCAGATCTGCCCAAATATGAAAAAAGTGACATTGGACAAATTAATAGAAGCACTGGAAAATGAGGAGAATGAAGTTCTGTTAAGCGAACAGGAAATTTCAGACGCACATGCGCCGCTGTTAAGAATGCTCGAGCTTGCAAAGTAACAAAATAAGCAGAACGCAGAAGCGGAAAAGAGGAAATGAAATGAAAAAGTATTATGATGCAGTGATTGTAGGATGCGGTGTGGCAGGATGTTTTGCGGCACTTCATCTGCCCCAGGAAGCCGATATTCTGATGATAACAAAAGCAGATACCGAGGACAGCGACTCCTTCCTCGCACAGGGCGGTATCTGTGTTCTGAAAAACGAGAGCGATTACGATGCGTTCTATGAAGATACGATGCATGCCGGGCACTATGAAAATACGCCGGAATCCGTCGACATTATGATCCGTTCTTCCCGAAATGTTATCAATCAGCTCATTGCCTGGGGTGTGGATTTCCGTCGCGATGAGAACGGAGAACTCTGCTATACGAAAGAAGGCGCACATTCTACCAACCGCATCCTGTTCCACGACGATGTAACCGGAAAGGAGATTACGAGCAAGCTTCTCGCGCAGGTAAAAAAGCTGCCGAACGTGACGCTTCTTGCGCACACGGAAATGTGTGATATTCTTTCCGGCAAAAATGGCTGCGAGGGTGTTCTGATCCGGGATGAAGAAGGAAAGCTGGTTCCGGTTTATGCCAGGGATGTGATCTGGGCGTGCGGCGGTATTGGCGGAATTTATGACAATTCTACGAACTTCCCGCATCTGACAGGAGATGCACTTGCAATTGCGATCCACAGGAACGTAGCACTGAAAAATGTCAATTACGTACAGATTCACCCAACAACGCTGTATTCCCAAAAGAAAGGCCGCCGTTTCCTGATTTCCGAATCTGTCCGCGGAGAGGGCGCTGTACTGCTCGATAAAAATGGCGAGCGTTTCACCGATGAACTGCAGCCGCGTGACATGGTATCCCGTGAGATCCACCGTCAGATGGAAAAGGACCACACGAAGCACGTATGGCTTTCCCTGAAAACGATTCCGCTCGATGTAAAAGAACGGTTCCCGAATATTTACCAGAAATGCCTGGAAGAGGGATACGATATCACGAAAGAACCGATTCCGGTTGTACCGGCACAGCATTACTTTATGGGCGGCGTCAAGGTAGACAGCAATAGCGAAACGACGATGGATCATCTGTATGCAGCAGGTGAGACGAGCTGCAACGGCGTGCACGGTGCAAACCGTCTGGCAAGCAATTCTCTGCTGGAGAGCCTTGTATTCGCAGAGCGCGCGGCAAAGAAGATGGCTGCCGAATGGGCCGCAGAGGGTCTTGTAGAGAACGCAGACCGCAAAGAAACGGCAACGGAGCCGAAGGAAGATGAATGGAAGCTCCTTGCAAAACGGTACGATATTAGAAAAGAAGATTACCAGGATATGGAAGAATATGCAGAACGCTGCAAAGAGAGCATCTGGGATGCGATCAGAAAGGAAGACAAATATGAATCCAATCACAAGAACACTAAATGTGGATAATCTGCTGCTGTTGGCGCTGCAGGAAGATATCTCCAGTGAAGATGTAACCACGAATGCTGTCATGCCAGAAGCCTGCCAGGGAACGGTACAGCTTCTCTGCAAACAGGACGGCGTCATTGCCGGTATGGAAGTATTTGCAAGAGTATTTACGCTGCTCGATGAGAAAACCGAGATTATTCCGTATGTGAAAGACGGCGATGAAGTCAAAAAAGGCGATCTGCTCGCAACCGTAAACGGCGATATCCGTGTTCTGCTGTCCGGTGAGAGAACCGCGCTCAATTATCTGCAGCGGATGAGCGGAATCGCAACGTATACGAGAAGCGTTGCGAAGCTGCTCGAAGGTTCCAAAACGACCCTTCTCGATACCAGAAAAACGACCCCGAATATGCGTATTTTTGAAAAATATGCAGTCAAAATCGGTGGCGGCCAGAATCACCGCTACAATCTGTCCGACGGCGTTCTGTTAAAGGACAACCATATTGGAGCTGCAGGCAGTGTCACAAAAGCGATCGAGATGGCACGCGATTATGCTCCGTTTGTGCGTAAGATTGAAGTCGAGTGTGAAAACCTCGATATGGTCCGCGAAGCAGCAGATGCAGGTGCCGACATTATCATGCTCGACAATATGACTCCGGCGCAGATGAAAGAGGCGGTAGCCGTCATCAACGGCAGAGCAAAAACCGAGTGCTCCGGAAATGTGACAAAAGAAAATATCGCCACTATCCTCGACACCGGCGTAGACTATGTTTCCAGCGGTGCACTGACGCATTCTGCACCGATTCTTGATGTATCATTGAAAAATCTGCATCCAATAGAATAAGTATAAAAATAGGAATCATTTCCTTATAGATATAAAAATCGCGAAATAAAAAAGCTTCTGTTCCTCCCGGAAAAAGGGAAGAACAGAAGCTTTTTTAAACAGGAAACTTCGTTGAATTTTCTTATAAAAAATTCTCCGGGTTAGATTCCTTTTTTAAACAGGAGAAAGGAATATCCGATCGGAATCAAAACCAGCGCTGCGATCGTGAGAAATAAAATCCATTCAAGCTGCAGAAAGCTGTTTACGATCATGGCAACGCCGCCGATGATCCAAACCCAGCCGGCGAGGCGGTGAGTGCGGTTCCAGTTTTCCTGACTGTGAAGGGTCCATGGAACCTTGATGCCGGTTGTGTAGTTCTGTTTGCATTTTGGCATGTAATTGCCGATGAGAATAAAGAGAAGGCCGACAATCCCATTGCTAACAAAACCGATATCAACTGCGATGCCGACTGCGTTTGCGTAGATGGAGCAGCAGACGATCAGAGAGGTTACAGGTATGATCCACAGAACAAGACGGATCATCTTCGGGCCGATGTTCTGCCGCTTCGGATCAGAAAAAGTGAGAACAGCGGTAAAAATCTGCAGAGCGGCAAGAAACAGAGGAATACCGATCACTGCCATCGTTTTGCTGCTCCAGCCGTTTGGAACATTGTTTGTGCCAAAATGGGTGGCAATGGTGTCCGGCATGCGATTCCAGAGCAGAAGTCCGATCACCATCGGAAAAAGAGAAATGAGTGTTGTCAGAATCAGTGTTGTTTTATATTTTTTCCACATCAGAAGTGCCTCCTTTGAGCTCTGAAATCCAGAGCATGATTTCTTCCAGGACGGAAGTGTTGAGTTCATAATAAATAAAATTTTTCTCCCGGGATTCCAGCACAAGGTCTGCTTTTTTCAGAATACCGAGATGGTAGGAGATGGTTGCACCTGCCATATCAAAGTGCGATCCGATCTCCCCGGCAGAAAGTCTTTCGTTTTTCAGAAGCTCCAGAATCCTTCGCCGGACAGGATCGGAGAGAGCTTTAAACGTTTCTGCGAATGCCATGGAAACCTCCTTTCCGGCAGTATGAATGCAAATTAATTAGAAATTCATCTAAATACTTTTTATCACATGGAAAGCGAAAAGTCAATAAGCATTTCGAAAAAATTCCAAATAGTTTTATTGTTGATTTTGAGTTGCTATTTTCTGCAGAATACGCTACGATAAGGGAAAAGTTGTAGAAAAAGGGGGACAAAAACATGAAAAAACACCTGTCCGTGCGCTACGGCACGATTCAGGGCTGCTACTGGATGGGATACGCGGCACTGATGGGGTATGCCAGCGTTTATCTTCTTGAAAAAGGCTTCACAAACACACAAATCGGCCTTCTGACGGCAGTTGGCTGTATCGTGTCAGCGGTTCTGCAGCCTGCGCTGGCATCCTACGCAGATCGGCCGGAAAGCCCGTCCGTACGAACAATGCTCCTTGGAGCGAACCTGATTCAGCTTGTTCTTATCATTTCCCTTGCTGCAACGGCAGAAAGCAGTTCTATGGTGGTAAGGACACTGCTGTACGGCGCAAGCATTACGATGCTGATGCTGATGATTCCGTTCGTTAATTCTCTTGGTATGGAGACGATCCGCCAGGGAGAGGAACTTGATTACGGAATCGGGCGCGGCATGGGTTCCGTTGCATATGCGATTGCATCATGGCTGCTCGGCCGGCTGACCGCATCCTTTGGAGCAGACATGATTCCGATCTGGGCTATCGCACTGACCATTCTTTTCCTCATCTGTGTATTTCGCTTTCCGTTTAAAAAGGACAGGAAAAAAGCAGAAGCAGAAAAAGAAGAGACAGGAGCAGCCGGTCCGGTCGATTTTCTGAAACGGTATCCGTCCTTCGTGGTAGTACTGCTTGGCTGCATTCTGATCTTTATGTCACATAGCCTGATTAACAGCTTCAATTATCAGATTGCAATGGCAAAAGGTGGTGGCAGCGGTGAGATGGGAAATGCGATGACCATCTCTGCAGTTTCCGAGCTGCCAACGATGTTTCTGTTCGGCTATCTGCTGAAAAAGAAGAGCAGTGTTTTCTGGCTCCGTCTCTCCGGCCTGTTTTTTGTCCTGAAAAGCATAGGAACCTTCCTGGCCTTTAATATTCCGACATACTACGCTGTTCAGCCGTTCCAGATGTTCGGCTGGGCGCTGATCAACGTCGCCTGCGTCTATTACGTGGACGGCATCATGGAGCCGCAGGATTCGATTAAAGGACAGGCATATATGGCGATGACCATCACCGCAGGAAATGTAATGAGCTCCCTGTTTGGCGGCTGGCTTATCGATGCAGCCGGTGTTGGCGCGATGCTGATCTGCGCATCTCTTGCGGCCTTCATCGGCTGGCTGATTGTGTGCCTCGGTTCGAAAGAAGCAAAAACTGCATAGGAAAGATAAAAGAAAGCGCCCGAAACCGAACGTGGTTCCGGGCGCTTTGCCGTACAGCTCTTATTTATTTCTGTTTCCTGTATACTTCTCATCACAGTATTTGCAACGGTAAACCTCTTTTTCCGGGTCAGCCAGGATAAAGACATGTTTTAATCCCTGCTCAATAGAGGTGATACAGCGCGGGTTTTTACATTTAATCACATCAACACCTGTTTCGGCAGATGAAGTTCTTTTTTCTCCGTAATCTCGCCGTCTTTAATGACATTGACAGTGATATTGTGATCGATAAAGCCTAAGATGTCAAGATCCATCTTATCAACCGAACACTCAACTTTCAGAATGTCCTTTTTTCCCATTTTTTCACTTTTGGCATTTTTAATAATGGCTACGGTACAGTCCAGCTTGTCCAGTCCCAGATCATGGTAAATGGTCATAGCCTTTCCTGCTTTAATATGGTCGAGCACGAAGCCCTCTTCAATACGTCCTACGTTCAGCATAGCGAAAGATGCTCCTTTCTTAATCGACTTTGATGTTCAGCAGCGTCAGAATCAGGGCCATACGTGCATAAACACCGTACTGAACCTGTTTAAAGTAAGCAGCGCGCGGGTCATTATCCACGTCAACGGAGATCTCATTGACACGCGGCAGCGGATGCAGAACCAGCATTTCCGGAGAAGCAAGATCCATTTTGGACTGATCCAGAATATAGAAATCCTTCATGCGGATGTAATCATCCTCGTTGAAGAAACGTTCTTTCTGGACACGGGTCATATAAAGAACATCCAGCTTCGGGAGAACATCTTCCATTTTAATAACTTCCTCAAATGGAACATTGTTCGCCCGCAGCACATCATCACGGATGTAATCCGGGAGACGAAGCTCCTCCGGGGAGATTAATACAATTTTAATGCCGGTATAACGAACCAGCGCTTCAATCAGGGAATGAACCGTTCTGCCGAATTTAAGATCACCGCAGAAGCCGATGGTAAGATTGTTCAGGCGACCCTTTAAAGAACGGATGGTGAGAAGATCGGTAAGAGTCTGCGTCGGATGCTGATGTCCGCCATCACCTGCGTTGATCACAGGAATACGGGAGTACATCGATGCAACGAGCGGAGCGCCTTCTTTCGGATGACGCATGGCACAAATATTTGCAAAGCAGGATACCACGCGGATGGTGTCGGCTACGCTTTCACCTTTGGAAGCGGAAGAAGAATTGGCAGAAGAAAAACCAAGAACAGTACCGCCAAGATTCATCATGGCAGCCTCAAAGCTGAGACGGGTGCGTGTGCTTGGTTCATAAAATAAAGTAGCAAGTCTTTTGCCATCGCAGGCATGTGCATATTTCTCCGGGTTCTTTTCAATATCGTTCGCCAGATCCATTAACTGATCCAGTTCTTCGACCGAGAAATCAAGGGGACTCATTAAGTGTCGCATATATTACCTCCTATGAAGATCCTTATTTTTGTTACCGTTCACAGGTCCCTGCGAACGGTAACATTCGCAGCCCTCATTTAAAGTTTTGCTTCGCAAAAGGAGGGCTGCTCACGCCTGAATCACTTTCTTACGCAGCGAAACAGCAGGTGTTTCCCTGCTGAGTGAACAGTAACTTATTTTTTCTGTGTTCCACCTTAACACAAAAACAGGATAAATGCAAGATAAAAAATGGCAGGAAAAAGGTCGAAAAGCAGAGTAATATGAAATGTGAAAAAATAAAGTGAAATAGCAGTCAAAAAGGAAAAAGATTGTACAAAAGCCGAATTTCGGAAGATCTTTTCTTGTAAATTAAACGGAGATGGAGTAAAATATTGATATCTGCAACAAATGCAGAGTATCAGGAGGACCAGATATGCTAGACTTAGGAAAAATCCGCGACGAGATCGATGCCACCGATGACGAGATCGTCCGCCTGTTCCAGCACCGGATGGCGCTGACGGCGGAGGTTGCGCAGTACAAGATAGAGACAGGAAAAGCCGTTTTTGATGCGGAACGTGAGCGCCAGAAGCTGGAAAAGCTGACAGGCGAGGGAACAAATGCATTCAATATAAAAGGCATCCAGGAGCTGTTCCAGCAGATCATGTCGATCAGCCGGAAGCGTCAGTATCAGCTGCTGACAGAAAACGGCGGCGAGGAGATGACCGATTACACGCAGGTTGACCACCTCCCGACACACGGCAAAAGAGTTGTTTTCCAGGGTGTGGAGGGCGCCTACAGTTTCGGTGCGATGAAAGAATTTTTCGATGATACGATTACAAGCTTTCACGTAGATACCTGGAAAGAGGCGATGGAGGCGATTACGAGGGGCGAAGCCGATTATGCCGTGCTTCCGATCGAGAACTCCACAGCAGGCATTGTATCCGATATTTATGATCTTCTGGTGGAATATCCGCACTACATCGTCGGTGAGCAGGAATTGCCGGTGGAGCATGTGCTGATGGCACTGCCGGGAGCAAAGGCTGAGGAGATCCGCACCGTGATTTCCCATCCGCAGGCGCTGGCGCAGTGCCGCCGTTTCCTGGATTCCAATGAAAACTGGAAGACGGAAGAGCGTCTCAATACAGCCGCCGCTGCAAAAGAAGTATCCGAGAGCGGTGATCTTACGATGGCAGCCGTCGGAAGTCCGTACGCTGCAGAGCATTTCGGACTGCAGATCTTAAAAGAAGGTATTTTTGATGCCCAGGGAAATACGACACGCTTTGTTATCATTTCTGGGCAGAAACGCTTTGTAAAAGATGCACAGAAAATCAGCGTATGCATGGAACTGCCGCATCAGAGCGGTTCTCTTTACAACGCACTGGCACATTTTATTTACAACGATCTGAACATGACCAAAATCGAGTCCCGCCCGATTCCGCAGCGGAAATGGGAGTACCGTTTCTTCGTGGATTTCGAGGGGAACTTAAGCGATCCGGCAGTCAAAAACGCACTGCGCGGATTGCAGGCAGAATCCGCGAAATTCCGGATTTTCGGAAATTATTAATCCAGAAGAGAGGGCCGTACCAAGCGGCCTTTTCGCATAAATAAAATGAAAAATGACAGGAAGGAAGAGACAAAAGATGATTAGAATAGAAGAATGTATCCTCTACCGCGATTTCGCAGAGGGGGAGGTACTGCGCGATATGACGATACTGGTGGAGACCTACAAAAAACTGGTCAATGCTCAGATTTCCCTGAAGGACCGCCGGTTCCGTGAGAATATGAGCGCATATGAGCCGCAGTTTTATGAGGCACTGAACCGCCTTGTCGAGATGGCAAACCGCTACGGCTTCTCCGGAAATCTCTGGCACGATTATCTGACATATCTTCTGGTCAACAAAGAAAATGCATTTTCTACCTCCTGCGAGATTGTCGGAAAAGTCGAGGGAAGCATCAACCAGATGGCAAAACATGATTTTGTCCGTTTCAAAGAGCTGTTCGATTTCGATATCTGTGTTTTTGATGAGATTTTTGAGTCCGGCGATGCCTCTGTCATCAGTTCCTATGAGAACACGGACAGCCCGAATAAACTATTCAACAAAGAAGTCCGGGATCGTATCTGTGAGCTGGCCATCCGTCTGGCAAAGGCTGCATCCGCAGATGAATTTATGGCTGATATGGTTCAGTTTTACAAAGATTTCGGAGTGGGAAAACTGGGACTTCACAAGGCATTTCGTATTGCGCATACAGGAGAGAACGTTGAGATTATCCCGATTACCAACATTCCGGATGTGCGCCTTTCTGATCTTGTCGGCTACGAAATTCCAAAGCAGAAGCTGATCGACAACACGAAAGCGTTTGTCGAGGGCAAGAAAGCAAACAACTGTCTGCTTTTTGGTGATGCCGGAACCGGAAAATCCTCCAGCATCAAGGGCATCCTGAATGAATATTACGATCAGGGACTGCGAATGATCGAGGTTTACAAGCATCAGTTTCAGGATCTAAATGAGCTGATTGCACAGATCAAAAACAGAAATTATAAATTCATTATTTACATGGATGACCTTTCCTTTGAAGAGTTTGAGATTGAGTACAAATACCTGAAAGCTGTCATTGAGGGAGGCCTGGAAAAACGTCCGGACAATATTCTTATTTATGCAACCTCCAATCGTCGCCATCTGATTAAAGAGGATTACAGTGATAAAGAAGGAACAAGACAGGATATGCATACTTCCGACACCGTACAGGAGAAACTATCCTTGGTATACCGTTTCGGCGTCAGCATCTATTTTGGTGCACCGGATAAGAAAGAATTCCAGAAGATTGTTTCCACACTGGCCGAACGATACGGCGTGACGCTGCGTGAGGAAGAGCTTTTGGCAGAAGCGAACAAATGGGAACTGTCCCACGGCGGTCTGTCCGGCCGTACCGCACAGCAGTTTATCGATTATCTGCTCGGAAAACAGTAAAAAGAAAAAGGTCAAAAAGTCCGCTTGGTATTGGGAGCGGGCTTTTTGGGATATCCTTTGAAAAAGAAGGAGGAAAAGCATATATGCAGTATTCCACATTTGCTGCCATTGATATCGGCAGCTACGACGTCATTCTGGAGATTTTCGAGATCTCCAAAAAACAGGGAATCCGAAGCGTGGATAAGATCTGTCATCGGATGGAGCTTGGAAAAGATACGTACACGTTGGGAAAAATTCGCCCTGAAATGGAAGAAGAGCTGTGCCGTGTACTCGCAGATTTTGTGCGGATTATGGAAGGCTATCGCGTGGACGATTACCGTGCAACGGCATCCAGTGCGATCAGTGAGGCGTCGAACAGTCTCTATGTCCTTGGAAAAATTCATCAGCTGACCGGTTTTTCTGTCACTGTTCTCTCCAACTCGGAGCAGCGTTTTCTTAGCTATAAAGCGCTCGCGGCGATGGAGGACAATTTTAACAAGATCATTGAAAAGGGAACTGCGATTCTCGATCTTGACGGTGGCAGTTTTCAGATTTCCCTGTTCGACAAGGATGCACTTGTCACAACACAGAACATCCGCATGGGAAGTCTTCGCATCCGCGAGCGTCTTGCCGGAATTCAGAGTGAGACGGAACATTACGAAGAGATGGTCGAAGAGCTGATTTGGAATGAAGTATCGAGCTTTAAAAAGATGTATCTGAAAGACCGTAAAATCGAAAACATTATGCTGATCGGCGATGTTTTCACCGACAGTGTTTATCAGAATATCGAAGAAAAAACGACAAAAATCATTTCCCGTGAAAACTTTAATACCTGGTATGAGAAAATTATCCGTCAGTCACCGATGGAGCTTGCTGTAAAACTTGGTATTCCGCTGGAAAACGCTTCACTGATGTACCCGTCTGCTGTGATTTATAAATGTCTGATTGATATGATGGGTGCGGAGCATATCTGGATTCCGGGCGTGCATATGACACGTGGTATTGCATACGAGTATGCGGAGCAGATGAAACTGCTGAAAGGCGGTCATAATTTCGAAAATGATATTCTGATGGCGGCAAAAAATATCGGAAAACGGTACGCGGTGAATCGCCCGCACGTCCAGAACCTGGAGATGACGGCCCTTGCCATGTTTGATGCGACGAAAAAGATGCACGGCATGAAAGAACGCGAGCGGCTGCTGCTTCGGATGGCGGTGATGCTGCACGATGTCGGAAAATACATCAGCCTTAATAATGTAGCGGATTCTTCCTATAATATTATCATGTCAAACGAAATCATCGGACTGTCCCATATTGAACGGGAGATGGTCGCACTGATTGCAAAATACAATACGGCAGTGCTTCCATCCTACGATGAGCTGGTGATGGAATCGTCGCTTAGTGCAGAACAGTATCTGACCGTATCGGAGCTGACAGCAATCGTCCGTCTGGCGAATGCACTAGATCGGAGTCACCTGCAGAAAATCCAGTCGATCCGCGCTGCCTTAAAGGAGAGAGAACTGCATCTGTCTCTGACGGTTGACCGTGATTTCACACTGGAGCAGGGACTGTGCCAGGATAAATTAGATTTTTTCAATGAGGTATTCAGCATACAGCCGATTATTAAGATGAAACGGCAGATGTAAGGAGGCGAACAAGATGGATATAACACCATATAAGAAACCGGAATATTTTCGAAACCGGGAATTGAGCTGGATCAGCTTCGACGAGCGTGTTTTAAACGAGGCGCGGGATAAGAGTATTCCGCTGTTTGAACGTCTGAAATTTATCAGCATTACCTCCTCCAACCTGGATGAGTTTTATATGGTTCGTGTGGCTTCACTAAAAGACCAGGTGCATGCAAACTATACGAAAAAGGATCTGTCCGGCATGGATGCGAAGGAGCAGCTTACCGAGATCAGCAAACGGACGCATGAGCTAGTGCAGCTGCAGTACAATACGTACAATCGCTCGGCGGTTCCGTCTCTGGAGCACGTTGGCCTTACGATTATCAGTGAGCACGAGAAGCTGACGAAGGAGCAGGCGGAGTATGTGGATTCCTATTTTGAGGAAAACATTTACCCGGTTCTGACCCCGATGGCCATGGATTCGGCCCGCCCGTTCCCGTTGATCCGGAACAAAACATTGAATATCGGTGCACTGGTGCAGAAGAAAGAGGATTCGCTTCTGAGCCGTGCGGAGGATAAGAAAGAGAAGAAAGGCAAGGAGAAGGAAAAGGAGAAAGAACTGGAATTTGCGACGGTTCAGGTTCCTTCGGTACTGCCGCGTTTTATTCTGCTTCCGCAGGATGAAAAGACGGGACAGCGGTATGTGATTCTTCTGGAGGAGATCATCGAGCGGAACATTGGAAAGCTGTTCTTAAGCTACGATGTGGTCTGCGCGCATCCGTACCGTGTTATGCGAAATGCAGATCTTTCGATCGATGAGGATGAGGCTTCCGACCTGTTAAAAGAGATCCAGAAGCAGCTTAAAAAACGTCAGTGGGGCGAAGTGATCCGTCTGGAAGTGGAAGATAAGATGGATAAGCGGCTCCTGAAGATGCTGGAAAAAGAGTTTGACATCGATGAAGACGACCTGTTCCGGATTCCGGGACCGCTCGATCTGACGTTTTTAATGAAAATGTATGGGCTCGACGGCTTTGATGAGTATAAAATTCCAAAATACATTCCAGCAGCAGTTCCGGCGCTGATGAATGAGGATGACATTTTTACAAACATCCGAAAAGGAGACATCTTACTGCATCATCCTTATATGACGTTTGATCCGGTCGTGCAATTTGTACAACAGGCAGCAAAGGATCCGGATGTACTGGCAATCAAACAGACGCTGTACCGTGTGAGCGGCAATTCTCCGATTATCGCGGCACTGGCGCAGGCGGCGGAAAACGGCAAGCAGGTTTCCGTACTGGTGGAATTAAAGGCACGGTTCGACGAAGAAAACAATATTGTCTGGGCGAAGATGCTGGAAAAGGCGGGATGCCATGTGATTTATGGTCTTCTGGGACTGAAAACACACAGTAAGATTACACTGGTGGTTCGGCGCGAGGAGACAGGCATTCGCAGATATGTACATCTTGGCACGGGAAACTATAACGATTCTACGGCAAAGCTGTATACGGACTGTGGCCTGTTGACATGCAATGCAAAGATCGGTGAGGATGCAACAGCAGTATTTAACATGCTTTCGGGCTATTCGGAGCCGGATCACTGGAACAAACTGGTGGTTGCGCCACTCTGGATGAAAGACAGATTCCTGCATCTGATTGCTATGGAGGAGGAACACGCGAAGAAGGGACAGAAAGCGCATATTATTGCGAAGATGAACTCGTTATGCGACCGCGATATTATTGCGGCGCTTTACAGTGCTTCGGCAGCCGGAGTAAAGATTGACCTGATTATCCGGGGAATCTGTTGTCTGAAGGTTGGAATCCCGGGTGTCAGCGAGAATATTACCGTTCGCTCGATTGTCGGCAATTTCCTGGAACATGCGCGGATTTTCTACTTCTACAGTGGTGGAAATGAAGAGGTGTTTATGGGAAGCGCGGACTGGATGCCGCGAAATCTGGAAAAACGGGTGGAGATTGTGTTCCCGGTTGAGGATGAGCAGATCAAGAAAGAAGTAATGCATATTCTTGATATCCAGATGAAGGATAATGTGAAAGCCAGTATTTTACAGGCAGACGGAACGTATACAAAGCCGGATAAGCGCGGAAAGATGCTGGTGAATTCACAGGAGTATTTCTGCAGGGAGGCAACGGAAAGAGCGGAAAAACCAAAAGAACAGGAAAACAGCAGGGTGTTTGTGCCGGCGGAACCGGTGGAATAGGTTTGGACGGACGCCCCGTAACGCACACAAGGGTGATGCGCGGTTTCGGGAGCTAGTAATTCTAAGGCTCTGTCATTTTGCTAAAACCATGCGCCAAAAATCAAAACTCGCTGTCGCTCAGACAGTTGATTTTTGGCGCATAACGCAAAATGCCAGAACCTAAGAATTACACGCTCCCTGCAAATGCGCATCACCCTTGTGTGCGTTAAGGGGCTGTGTGAAGGACGGACACGGATGTGGGAGCGGGAGCGCCCACTGCGTTGACATGAAAGAAGAATATGGTATGTTGTGATGAGAAAGAGCTGCAGCTTTGAGAGTTGCGGCGTTTTTTTGTGTCAAAAATAATCTGTTGGGTATTGGGAAAAGGAATGGCTATTCAGAATTTGTTTTGAAAATTGGTTTTGCGGGTGATTTTCGGGGATTTTACAAAGAGTGATCTGGAAGAGTGGCTGGAAAAGAAGGGGATGGAGATAAGGGAAAATGTGGACATTTTTTGTAAAGTAACCGGTTATTTTATTAACGGATATTTTACAAAGCGGTGGTAGTGGGCTTTACGGAAGGAAAGGTATAATGAGTCTCGACAAGACGAGGAGGAAGAAAAACGAATGTCAAATATTGTGTTGAAGAATGTCTGTAAATCTTATGATAAGGAACATTATGCGGTTCAGGATTTTTCGCTTGAAATACCGGATCGGGAGTTTGTGATTTTTGTTGGACCTTCCGGCTGCGGAAAATCGACGACGCTTCGGATGATTGCCGGTCTTGAGGAGATTACGAGCGGGGAGCTCTGGATTGATGGACAGCTTTGTAATTATGTAGAAGCAAAGGATCGCGATCTTTCGATGGTATTTCAGAACTACGCGCTTTATCCGAATATGACGGTATATGAAAACATGGCGTTTTCTCTGAAAATCCGGAAACAGCCCAAGGATGAAGTTGATAAAAAGGTACATGAGGCAGCTAAAATGCTTGGAATTGAGCATTTACTTGACCGGAGACCGGCAGCACTTTCCGGTGGTCAGAAACAAAGAGTTGCGATTGGAAGCGCAATTATGAGACGGCCGAAAGCATTTTTAATGGATGAGCCGCTTTCAAATCTGGATGCGAAGCTGCGGGCACAGATGCGGGTGAAGCTGGCAAAATTACATAAGGAACTGAAAACGACGGTGATTTATGTTACCCATGATCAGACGGAGGCGATGACGCTTGGTACAAAAATTATTGTTATGAAAGACGGTGTTGTGCAGCAGGCGGATGCACCGGAGCGGATTTACCGCCATCCGACAAACAAATTTGTGGCTGGTTTTATCGGAGCTCCGAGTATGAATTTTATGGAAACGATGGTGATGGAAAGAAACGGAGCGGTTTATCTGGAGGCAGACGGAGGAGTTACCCTTCGTGCAAAAGGAGAGAACGAAATGGTGCTTCGTCGCGCTTATCTCGGAAAAATGGTGATCTTAGGTCTGAGACCGGAGGATTTACAGGACGAAACAACCGCTTCCGCACATCGGATCTGTTACGAAGAGAATCAGTTGAAGGCATTTGTTGACCTGCGGGAGATGATCGGTGCAGAAGCGTATCTGCATATGAATACCGGAAAAAATCTGATTACAGCAAGAGTGCCTTCCGAGGTGCCGGTTACTGTAAAGGAAAGCATTACATTGTATGCAGATATGGAGAAAGCACAGATCTTTGATCCGTTTACAGAAGAAAATATTTTATCTCTGCCGGTTGAAAAAGAAGAACGTGCAACAGCATAAGAAGGAGCAAGAAGTGAAAAAAGTAATCGAAAAGTGTAAAAAAGCAGAAGTTTATATGTATCTAATCCCGAGTATGGTGATCTTTAGCATCTTTCTGTTTTATCCGTTTTTTAAAACCATTTATCTGAGCCTGTATAAGACAAACAAGCTTGGAGAAGCGAAATTGTATGTGGGACTGGATAACTATAAAAGCTTATTATCGAATCCATCCTTTTACAACAGTCTCTGGGTTACACTGGAATTTGTGGCGATTGTTGTAGTCGGAAGTATGGCGCTTGGCCTTCTGGGAGCAGTTCTTTGCAGCAAGGCTTTCCCGGGAATCCGGGTATTCAGTACTTCCTATGCACTCCCAATGGCAGTAGCATCGAGCTCAGGCGCCATGATTTTCAAGATTATTTTAAATCCCACGATCGGTATCGTAAACAAATTGCTGCATGTGAGCATTAACTGGGTCAGTGATCCGAAATATGCGCTGATCTGTGTGGCTGTCCTTACGGCATGGCTGAACAGTGGCATCAATTTCCTGTATTTTTCGGCGGGACTTGGAAACATTGATGATTCGATTTATGAGCGTGCTTCTGTAGATGGAGCGAATGCAGTACAGAAATTTTTTAAGCTGACACTGCCGGGGCTTTCTCCGATCATGTTCTACACACTGGTTGTTAACATTATTCAGGCATTCCAGTCATTCGGACAGGTGAAAATCCTGACACAGGGAGGACCGGGAGAATCCACGAACCTGATTGTATATTCGATATACCGTGATGCGTTTTTTAATTACCGGTTTGGAAGCGCAGCCGCACAGTCCGTTGTTTTGTTTCTGATTGTCATGGCGCTTACCCTGGTTATGTTCCGCATGGAAAAGAGAGGAGTAAAATACTGATGTCTACAATAGCAACTACGATTGCCGGACCAAAAACTTATTCTGCAGAGGAGCTGCAGGCACTGCATCTGGCAATGAATGCAAAAGCAAAAAGAAAGAAAATGCTTCAGAAAACAGCGTTGGTTACCATGAACCTGATCGTTTGTCTGTTTATGCTGTTTCCGCTGCTTTATACCATCAGTGTAGCGTTTATGCCGTCCGGCGAGCTTTACACAATGGCAATGAACATCGTGCCAAAACATCCGACGCTGGAAAATTTCGTGGAAGCATTTCATAAAATTCCGCTGGTACGCTTTGTCCTGAACTCATTTTTGGTTGCGGGCAGCATTACGCTGGGTCAGATTGTAACGTGTTCTCTTGCGGCATTTGCCTTCTCTTTCCTGGATTTCAAAGGGAAAAATATTCTGTTTATGCTGGTAATGGCGACCATGATGGTGCCGGGTGAGGCAACCATTATTTCCAATTATCTGACGGTAGGAAGTCTCGGACTGCTCGATACCTATATTGTTCTGATTCTGCCTTCTCTTACCTCTGCAATGGGAATTTTCCTGTTCCGCCAGTTCTACATGACTTTTCCGGTTTCTCTTTATGAATCGGCGAAGCTGGACGGCTGCGGGAATCTGCGGTTTATCGTAAAAATCCTGATGCCGCTGACAAAGTCAGCAATGGGAGCAATGGCGGTTTACACCTTTATCAATGCATGGAATATGTACATGTGGCCGCTGCTGGTTACAGGTTCGGACAGCAAGCGTACCGTACAGATTGGTATCAGTATGCTGAACAGCGTCGACGCACAGTCGATTACCCTGATGCTGGCGGGCGTGGTAATGATTATCATTCCATCCATTTCCATCTTTATCGTGGGCCAGAAGGCCTTAATCAAAGGAATGTTTTCGGGAGCAGTCAAGGGCTGATTCCTGTGACAGAAAAAAGAATAGAAAACTGTATGAAAAACGAGGAGAAAAAAATGAAGAAAAAAGTGATTGCATCAATTCTTGCGGCTTCTATGGCAGCTATGGCGCTTACCGGATGCGGAGGCGGAAAAACAACGAGTGAGGCACAGAGTGCGACAACAGATGAAACCACAGCCAGCACAGAGGCAGGAAGTACGGCAGATGGCGCAGAAGCACCGGATTTAAACCAGGATACGAAGGGAACCACGATTACCTTCTGGCATTCCATGGGCGGTGTCAATGGCGAGGCAATGGATTATCTTGTCAATAAATTCAATGAAGAGAATACCGATGGCATTACCGTTGAGGCGGTTTATCAGGGAGAATATGATGATACGATTAACAAACTGAAAAGTGCACAGATCGGAAATATGGGAGCAGACCTGGTACAGATTTATGATATCGGAACACGCTTTATGATTGATTCCGGCTGGGTCATTCCGATGCAGGAGCTGATTAATGCAGATGGCTATGACATTTCCCAGATCGAGCCGAATATCGCTGCTTATTATACGGTAAACAATGAGCTGTACTCGATGCCATTCAATTCGTCCACACCGATTCTGTATTACAACAAAGATATGTTTGAAAAAGCAGGGATCACTGAGGTTCCGACAAGCCTGGAAGGAATTCTTGCTATCGGTGATGATCTGAAAACAAAGGGCGGAGCCGGTGAACCGCTGGCACTCTCCATCTATGGATGGTATTTCGAACAGTGGCTCTGTAAACAGGGACTTTCCTATGCGGATAATGGAAATGGCCGTGATGCCGCTGCTACTGCAGTTGAATTTGATTCCAACGGCGGAGCGCTCAACATCTTAAATGAGTGGAAAGCCCTGAACGATGCCGACGTTGCACCAAACGTAGGCCGTGCCGGAAGTGATACCGCAACGACAGACTTTACTTCCGGAAAAGCAGCGATCACCCTTGGCTCTACCGCATCTCTGAAGCAGATTTTACAGGATGTCAATGGAAGCTTCGAAGTTGGAACCGCATATTTCCCGACAATCAAGGACGGCGATGAGGGCGGTGTTTCCATCGGAGGAGCATCTCTCTGGGCATTGAACAACAACGATGATGCAAAAGCAGCAGCTACCTGGAAATTTATTAAATTCCTGATTTCCCCGGAATCTCAGGCATACTGGAATGCCGAGACGGGTTACTTCCCAGTAACAACAGCTGCTGATGAGGAGCAGACCTTTAAAGATAATGTAGAACAGTATCCGCAGTTCCAGACCGCAATCGACCAGCTGCACGATTCCAAGCCGCAGTACGCCGGCGCACTTCTCTCTGTATTCCCGGAGGCAAGACAGATTGTGGAAACAGAAATCGAGAATATGATCAACGGAAACGAGACTCCGGAGAAAGCAGTAGAATCAATGGCTTCCCAGATCAACAGCTCCATCGAGGACTATAATCTGGTAAATGAATAAGAGACAGGCTTTACAAAAATAAGATTTCGTCCTATAGTGAAGAAAAACGAGTTCCCAAAGCGTGTTTGAACGGTTTCTATGAAGGGGAAGATCCGAGTTACGGAAATGATTTTTCAGATATGACTGGAAATGCGTCGGAGACAAAAATCCGGCGTGTTTCCGGATTTATAGTAAGCCGCCAAATAATGCAAAAGAGTCAGTACCGCTTTTTTTAACCGAATCAAGTAAGTCCCCTGCTTCCATTGCGTGAAGCAATAAGCAGTGGGTGGGGACTTGCTTGTATCAGGAGGAGTGCAAGCTCCTTCTGATAAACTGCGGAGCAGTTATTCGGTTATGAGCAAGTAGCAAAGCGGATTGCGAATATCCGCTTGACTTATTTTCAGGGTTTACGATAAAAGAAAAAAGCTGCAGCCGGGAAAAAAGATAGAAAAGAGTGCAGGTTTGGAAATGGGAACGGAAAATGGAGGACAGATACGAGATGAAAACAAAAGTATGGGCACACAGAGGAGCCAGTGCATATGCACCGGAAAATACACTGGAAGCGTTTCTTCTTGCAGCAGAGCAGGGAGCAGACGGTGTGGAACTGGATGTACAGCTGACAAAAGATGGCGAGATGGTTGTTGTCCACGATGAGGAAATCGACCGGGTCAGTGACGGAAGCGGATTTGTCAAAGATTATACGCTTGCGGAATTAAAGATCCTGAACTTTAATAAGACACATCCGGAGTATCAGGATGTAAAAATTCCGACGCTTCGCGAAGTATATGAAGCATTAAAACCAACGGGAATGACGATCAATGTCGAGCTGAAAACCGGTATTTTCTGGTATAAAGACCTGGAAAAAAAGGTACTCGAGCTGACAAAAGAGATGGAGATGGAAGATCGCGTGATTTATTCTTCCTTTAACCATTACAGCATTGCAAAAATTCTGGAACTGGATCCGAAAGCCAGCACCGGCATCCTCTACGCAGATATTATTTATGATGTCGTGAATTATGCGAAAAAAATCGGAACAGGAGCTCTTCATCCGGCAACCTTTCATGTGCAGATGGCAGACTTTCTTCAGCGGTATGTGGAAAGCGATCTTGCGGTGCATGTGTGGACGGTCAATGATAAGGCGGAGATCGAGCGTCTGATGGAGGCCGGTGTTGACGCAGTCATCACTAATTATCCGGATGTGGCCGTTTCCTGCCGCAACGCGAAGTGATACCGATTGGAGAAAAAAAGCTGTTCCTTTTGGATATCGACGGAACCATCTGCGTGGGGAACCGTCTGATTCCGGGAGCAGACCGGTTTTTAAACGGACTGTCCGAGTACGGCGGAGATTATGTGTTTATCACAAATAATACGACGATGAGCGTAGCAGATTACCGGAAAAAATTTGCAAAGCTGGGCATCCCGACAACAAGCGCGAACTTTCTGACGGCTTCTGTTGCAACAGCGCATTATCTGAAGCAGAAATATGGATCCCGTCCCGTCTATGTGCTGGGAACGGACTCTCTGATCCGGGAATTGGAGAGCTTCGGTGTGTGTACCACCCGCGATCCGGAGAAAGAAGGAATTGCGTGTGTGCTTGCAAGCTATGACAATGAACTGACGTATCAAAAACTGACGGATATCTGTCGGCTGTTGATAGAGCGCCCGGAGCTCGATTACGCTGCAACGAACCCGGACTATGCTTGTCCGATTGAATTCGGCTACGTGCCGGATTGCGGTTCCATCTGCGAGATGATCGGTCATGCGATCCATCGTATGCCGACTTATATCGGAAAACCAGGCATACGGATGGTTGAGATGGCACTTGATATGACAGGCAGAACGCGCGATGAGGCTGTTCTTGTGGGAGATCGTCTCTATACGGACATTGCGTGCGCCAACATGGCGGGCATTTCTGCAGCACTTGTGCTTTCCGGTGAATCTACGCGTGAAGAAATGCAGAACTCGCAGTATCTTGTGGAGTATGTGTATCCATCCGTAAAAGAAATGTATGCGGAGTGGGTGTATGGACAAAAGAAGAAGTGTTCTTAAAATTCCGAAATGGTTATGGTTTTGGAACAAAAAAACAAAAAGAAGAATTCTGAGAGGAGAACCTTTTTCCGAAGGAGTTCTTCTTTTTTGTTGCGGAAAAGGATACTTTCCGGATACGGGATAAAAGCCTGGGACGGTATAGAAAAAGCTTGCCAAAAGAGGGAATTTCCCTATATAATGATTCAGACTATAATATGAAAAAGAAAACGGTCAGGAGATCGGAAAATTCCAATACAACAGAAGAAGGAGAATTTATGCATGAGTATTTTAAATGTAGAACATCTGTCCCACGGCTTCGGCGACCGTGCGATTTTTGAAGATGTATCGTTCCGCCTGCTAAAGGGGGAGCACATCGGTCTGGTAGGTGCAAATGGCGAGGGAAAATCAACCTTTATGAACATCATCACCGGAAAGCTGATGCCGGATGAGGGAAAGGTTGAGTGGGCAAAAAACGTCCGTGTCGGCTATCTGGACCAGCATACCGTTCTGGAAAAAGGTATGACGATCCGTGATGTGTTAAAAAGTGCTTTTTCCTGGTTGTACGAGATGGAAGAGCGGATGAACACGATCTGCGATTCCATGGGCGATGCCTCCGAGGACGAGCTGAATGCAATGATGGAAGAACTCGGCGTGATCCAGGAGATGATGGATGCACATGATTTTTATATTCTGGATTCCAGAATAGAAGAGATTGGCCGTGCGCTTGGTCTTGAAGAGATCGGTCTCGAACGCGATGTCACCGAACTTTCCGGCGGACAGAGAACGAAGGTACTTCTGGCAAAATTACTTTTGGAAAAACCGGACATCCTTCTTTTGGATGAGCCGACCAACTACCTGGATGTGGAACATATCACTTGGCTGAAACGATACCTTGAAGAGTATGAAAATGCCTTCATTCTGATCTCTCACGATATTCCATTCCTGAACAGTGTTGTCAATCTGATCTATCATATGGAAAACAAAGAGCTGAATCGTTATGTTGGTGATTACGATCACTTCCAGGAGGTTTATGCGGTCAAAAAAGCGCAGAAGGAAGCTGCCTATAACCGTCAGCAGCAGGAGATCAGTGAACTGAAGGATTTCGTGGCACGAAACAAAGCCCGTGTGGCAACCAGAAATATGGCTATGTCACGGCAGAAGAAGCTGGATAAGATGGATGTGATCGAGCTTGCGAAAGAAAAACCAAAGCCGGAATTTCATTTCCGCACTGCGCGCACTTCGGGCCGCTTCGTTGTGACTGCAAAAGAACTTGTGATCGGCTATGAAGAACCGCTCTCCAGACCGCTGACCTTTGCGATCGAGCGTGGCGAAAAGATCGTGCTCACCGGTGCCAACGGAATTGGAAAAACAACGCTCTTAAAGAGTATCCTCGGTTTGATCCCGTCCCTTGGCGGAGACGTGGAGCTTGGCGATTATCTGGAAATCGGATATTTCGAGCAGGAAATGCCAAAAGGCAACACCAACAGCTGTATCCAGGAAATCTGGGAAGAATTTCCATCCTATACTCAGTATGAAGTCCGTGCAGCGCTTGCCAAATGCGGTCTTACCACACAGCACATTGAAAGCCTGGTGCGTGTGCTCTCAGGAGGAGAACAGGCAAAAGTTCGCCTCTGTAAACTGATCAATCGCGAAACCAATCTTCTTGTCCTCGATGAGCCGACCAACCATCTCGATGTAGACGCAAAAGAGGAGTTAAAAAACGCACTGAAAGAGTACAAAGGAACTGTTCTTATGGTCTGCCATGAGCCGGAATTTTATGATGGCCTGGCAACCAGCGTATGGGACTGCTCGGAGTGGACGACGAAAGTGATTTAATCGAATCAAGCAAGTCCCCTGCTTCCATTGCGTGGAGCAATAAGCAGTGGGTTGGGACTTGTTGTATCAGGAGTGGTACAAGTCACTCCTGATAAGCTGCGAAGCAGTTATTCGGTTATGAGCAAGTAGCGAAACGGATTGCGAATATCCGCTTGACTAATAATAAGAAGAAAAGTCAGCAGAAAACGGACTTTTATCCTCTTTCAGCAAGAAGACTCCGACCTCTAAGGTGGGAGATGAATTGCGTCCGTTACCTTCTTGATAGTGGGTTCTAATCATGGTATAATAGAATCAGTCGAATGGCAGAAAGGGGTCGAAATACAATGGATTTGGATAATAATGCACATTCAGTGTTTTTGCTGCACTATCATCTTGTTCTTGTGGTTAAGTACCGCAGACAGGTTTTTGATGACGCAATTTCCGGCAGGGCAAAAGAGATCTTTGCGTATATTGCTCCAAATTACAATATCACCCTTGAAGAATGGAATCACGATAAAGACCATGTGCATATACTTTTCAAGGCGCATCCAAATACAGAAATAAGCAAGTTCATAAACGCATATAAAAGTGCAAGCAGCAGACTTCTGAAAAAAGAATTTCCACAGATAAAGCAAAAATTATGGAAAGAACATTTCTGGAGCCAGAGTTTTTGCCTGCTCACAACGGGCGGTGCCCGATGGAAGTAATCAAAAAATACATTGAAAGTCAGGGACAAACGGATCGAAAAAGGAAGTGACCAACATGGCAAACAAAGCATATAAATTCAGAATATACCCCGACGATGTGCAGAAAGTTTTGTTTGCCAGAACGTTCGGCTGTGTCCGAATGGTGTACAACCATTGGCTTGCCAGAAAAATCAGGCAGTATGAGGAGGACAAAACCGCGGTAACTTACACGGTTTGTGCAAAAGAAATGGCTGAAATGAAGAAAACAGAAGCATACGCATTTTTGAGGGAAGTAGACAGTGTCGCATTACAACAATCGCTTCGGCATCTTGATACGGCATTTCAGAATTTTTTCAAACAGCCGAAGACAGGTTTTCCAAAGTTTAAATCTAAAAAACAGAATAAAAAGAGCTATTCAACGATCTGTATCAACGGAAACATTGCCATATTGAATGGATATTTGAAATTGCCGAAAGCCGGCCAAGTCCGGTTAAAACAACACAGAGCTGTTCCGAAAGAATACAAATTAAAATCTGTAACAGTAAGCCAGACACCAGGCGGAAAATATTATGCAAGTATTCTTTTTGAGTATGAAAATCAAGTACAGGAAAAAGAGATGCAGAGTTTTCTGGGGTTAGATTTTTCCATGCATGAATTATATCGTGACAGCAACGGGAATGAACCTGCATATCCGAAGTATTACAGGAATGTAGAGGAAAAATTAGTGAGGGAGCAGCGCAGACTTTCCAAAATGCAGAAAGGTTCGAACAACCGTAGCAAGCAGAGAATCAAGGTGGCAAAACTCCACGAAAAGGTTTCCAGTCAACGAAAGGATTTTCTGCATAAGCTGTCAAGGCAGCTAGCAAATGCTTATGATTGTGTATGTATAGAATCCCTAGATATGAAAGCAATGTCACAGATGCTGAACTTTGGAAAATCTGTTTCAGATAACGGGTGGGGAATGTTCACAGGGTTCTTGAAATACAAACTTGAGGAACAGGGTAAAAAACTTGTGAAGGTGGACAAATTTTTCGCCAGCAGTCAGATTTGTTCAGTTTGTGGTTACAGGAACGCAGAGACAAGAAAACTTGCGGTCAGAGAGTGGGATTGTCCGCAGTGCGGAACCCATCACGACAGAGATGTAAATGCGGCTGTTAATATCAGAAATGAGGGAATGCGGCTGGTAGTGGCATGACCGTAACGTAATATAATAAAACCGTGGGACACACGGGGATAGCTCGCCTATGCTTAGCACATTGGTGCTATCGAACGAGAACCAAACCTACCGAGGTTAGGGAAGCCCCCACCTCTACAGGTGGTGGAGGATGTCACAGAAAGTGTTTTCTGTTGATTTTTTGCATTTAACAAGTAGTTAGATAAAAGAATGAATATACAGAATTAACTATATTTTTCTAAAAATAAGAAAATTCGAAAAAAGGTGTTGACTTTTGCTTTGGGCGGTGTTATTATAACTAAGCTGTCAGTGAGAGCTGATGCGAATGAGTTTCTTTGAAACAGAAAAATCTAGTTCGGAGCCGGGTGGCTGCCGCGGGTTGGAAAAACTGCTTCAAAAAAACCTGAAAAAAGTTCTTGACAAAAGCAAACGAGTTTGATAAAATGAACGAGTTGCTGATCGAGAGAACAGCAAAGAAGTTCGAAAGAGCTTCAAAAAATAAATTAAAAAAGTTCTTGACAAACGAAAAGTTCTGTGATAAAATAAACGAGCTGATCCGAGTCGGAACGGCAGAGATCCTTGATAATTAAACAGTGAAACACATCCTCGAAAGTTCTGAATAAGTAATTCAAAACGATCG